>JBCCLV010000034.1:0-33835 GCA_039026695.1 Bacteroidota bacterium | reverse complement strand
GACTTCACAAGAACTCTTAGCGATCTACCAAGACAGCAGCTACATCCGAGCGATTGGTGACACACTCCAGAAGAAATCCAATTTGCGTCTAAAGGGGATCGCTGGAAGCTTCGATACCCTTCTCTTGGCTTCTGTGACCAAAAATATCGGCGGATTACATTTGGTTATCCTTCACGACAAAGAGGAGGCAGCCTACTTCCAAAACGACCTTATTTCGCTAACTGGCGCAGAACATACCACATTCCCATCCTCCTATAAAAAACCTTACCATTTTGAAGAAATCGAAAATGCAAATATTTTGCAGCGTGCGGAGATTCTTAGCAAAATCAACCAACAGGAGCAACTAATTATCATCACGTACCCCGAAGCGCTCTCCGAAAAAGTAATTAACAAAAGGTCGCTGGTATCAAATACCTTCACTGCCAAAATTGGGGAGCAGGTGGATGCTGACTTTCTGTCGGAGCTACTTATTACCTACGATTTTGAAAAAACCGACTTTGTTTACGAGCCCGGACAGTTTGCAATTCGAGGAGGAATCATCGATATCTACTCTTATGCACACGATCAGCCTTTTCGTCTTGAGCTTTTTGGTGATGAAATTGAAACGATTAGAGAGTTTGATCCGGAAAGCCAGCTTTCTACCAAAGAGTTGACCAAAATTGCTTTGATTCCCAATGTACAGACAAAGTTGATCAGTGAAGAACGGCAAGCTTTCTTAGAATATATCCCACAGGATACCTGTATCTGGATTAGAGATTTTCAGCAATGCCAGGACATCATTGATACTTCTTTTCAAAAGGTAAAGGAGCAGTTTGAAGTAATTCAAGAACAAACCGGCGGATCAAAGCTGATAACTTCGCCTGAGCAGCTTTTTGAGACTAGAGCGAGCTTCACCACTTCAATTGAAAAATTTAAAAAAGTAGAATTTGGTCAGCGATTCTACCTACCTCCCGATGAAGAGTTTACCCTGGCCATTAGGCCTCAGCCTTCTTTTCACAAAAACTTTTCGATTCTGGCCGAAGATCTGTTGGCACTACAGAGGCAAAGCTACCAGAAGCTTATCGTGGCAGAGTCTCCCAAACAAATTGAGCGACTAAAAACAATCTTCGAAGAGATTGACACTGAAATTAAGTTTGACGGACTGCCGGTATCACTAAGGGCAGGTTTTATAGATGATAACGAGCAAATTAGCTGCTATACAGATCACCAGATTTTTGACCGTTTTCATCGGTATCGTGGAAAAGAGAAATTCACCAAAGCAAAAGCGCTCACCCTCAAAGAACTAAAAACACTTCAACCTGGAGACTTTGTAGTACATATAGATTACGGTGTAGGGCGCTTTGCAGGACTAGACACGGTGGATGTTTCGGGAAACCGACAGGAAGCGCTTAGGCTGGTTTACCGTGACGATGATTTGCTTTACGTGAGCCTTCAGTCACTGCACAAAATTTCTAAGTACTCAGGCAAAGAAGGGGAGCCGCCCAGCATCAACAAGCTAGGGTCTGTTGAATGGGAAAACAAGAAGAAAAGGGTCAAGAAAAAGGTAAAAGACATAGCCAAAGATTTGATTCAATTATATGCGAAGCGTAAGGCAGCAAAAGGTTTTGCATTTCCAGCAGATGACTACCTCCAGGCTGAGTTAGAGTCTTCCTTTCTATACCAGGATACCCCTGATCAATCAGTGGCAACCACCGATGTAAAAGCAGATATGGAGATGGAACACCCGATGGATCGCCTGGTCTGTGGTGATGTGGGTTTCGGAAAAACAGAAATTGCGATTAGAGCAGCATTTAAGGCTGTAAACTCAGGAAAGCAGGTTGCTGTTCTGGTGCCTACCACCATTCTGGCAATGCAGCATCACCGTACCTTCTCATCTCGGCTGGAAAAAATGCCGGTAAATGTTGAATACATTAATCGATTTAAGACCACCAAAGAAATATCGCAGATCAAGTCACGCCTTCAGGAGGGAAAAGTAGATATTCTAATCGGGACACACCGGATCGTAAATAAAGACATGGACTTTAAGGATCTGGGACTCATGATTATCGATGAAGAACAAAAGTTCGGAGTAAAGGTCAAAGAGAAGCTTAAGGACATGCGCGTAAATGTGGATTCACTCACACTTACTGCTACGCCCATTCCCCGTACGCTGCATTTTTCCCTGATGGGGGCTAGGGATTTGTCCATTATTTCCACGCCCCCGCCCAATAGACGGCCGGTTACCACAGAATTGCATGCCTTCAATGAGGAGATCATACGAGACGCGGTGAGTCACGAATTACGAAGAGGAGGGCAAGTCTTTATGGTCCACAATCGGGTCAGTGATATAGAGCAGATCGGTAACTTGATTTATAAGCTAGTGCCAGACGCCAAAATCGGGATTGCTCACGGCCAAATGGAAGGGCCACAATTGGAAAAAGCGATGCTGAAGTTCATTGAGGGAGATTTTGACGTGCTTGTCTCAACCAATATTATCGAAAGTGGTCTTGATATCCCCAATGCCAACACGATTATCATCAACAATGCCCATATGTTTGGGCTTTCAGATTTGCACCAAATGAGGGGAAGGGTAGGCAGGTCCAATACCAAAGCCTACTGCTTTATGCTTACTCCTCCGGTATCGGTACTGACAAGCGATGCAAGAAAACGACTCACTACACTTGAAGAATTCTCCGATTTAGGCGATGGATTTAAGGTGGCGATGCGAGACTTAGACATTCGTGGTGCCGGAAATCTCTTAGGTGCCGAGCAGAGTGGTTTTATCAATGATATCGGTTTCGAAATGTATCATAAGATTCTGGACGAGGCGATTCAGGAATTAAAAGAAGGAGAGTTTAAAGAACTTTTTGAAAACGACCTGCTGAAAAACAAAGAAGCGCTGGAAAAAATGGTTGAAGATTGCTCAATCGAAACAGATCTAGAAGCGCTAATCCCGGAAAGCTACGTCAGTAATATCTCAGAGCGATTATCTCTGTATACCCAGCTAGATGACCTTAAGACAGAGGTAAATTTAACTGCTTTCATCGCAATGATCAAAGATCGCTTTGGACCAATTCCTGAAACCGTGCAAAACCTATTCGAGACCGTAAGATTGCGATGGAAAGCCATTGGAATAGGCATTGAAAAGCTCACAATAAAATCAGGAAAAATGCGCTGTTATATCTCAGATAAAAAATCACAGGACTACTTCCAATCAGAGAAGTTTGGTCGTGTACTGCGCTACATTAAGCAAAACCCTAAATCAAGCAACATGAAGGAAGTGAAAAATAAGCTACTCATCAGCTTTCAAGATGTCGATTCCATCAGTTCAGCTCAAAGTATAATCAACGAGATATATGCACCAGAAGATACTTTTATCCCTGCCTCTTAATTTTCAAATTGGGTGCAAGCCTAGTAACGGCGTGACGGTTTTTTGAGCTTCTAACACAATAAAACTGCTCGTAGTGTATTATAAAGGTGGGTTTAATCTAAAATCCTTACGTGCTGAAAGGGATTTTTGAATTATTTGTGTTTCTTAGTGTGTTGAAACGTTTCTATCAAATTCAAACGGTGTTATGAAAAATTTTGTGAAAGTAGTAAAAAGCGCTAGCTGTGTTGTGATTGCTGCGCTGATTCTCAGTGCTTGCAATAGAGGTGGCAAGCCATCTGCAGAGAATCCTGGAAACTACAGTAGTGCCACAGGAGTAGCTTTTAATGAAGAAGGTGGATTTCAGGTAAATGATTTTCAAGGTCAGCCTGATGGACCTAACCTTATATTCATTGAAGGCGGTCGTACAGTCCTTGGGTCCTTCGAGGAAGATGTTATGAATACTCGTGACAATCTGGAGCGAGCAGTTACGGTTGCGTCTTTTTACATGGATGAAACTGAGGTTGCCAATATCCACTGGCTCGAGTATGAATTCTATATCAAGCAAGACTCAGACGAGTACTACTGGAAGAATAACCTTCCGGATACAGCAGTTTGGGCTAAAGATTTAGCATACAATGATCCTTATGTAACTAGTTACTACAGGTACCCTGGTTTTCGCTATTTCCCTGTTGTGGGTGTCAATTGGAGACAAGCAGTGAATTACTGCAAATGGCGAACCACTGTGGTTAATCTAAAGCTAGCCGAGGATGCTGGCCTCATAGATCCTGTTGGAGGTGAAGATGCGTTTGCCGGAGCTGAAGGTGGCGACCTTAGTTCTTCGGTAGGAAATGTACCCGGCCTGACCTCTGGAGCGGTACTGCCAGGCTATCGGCTACCTACAGAAGCTGAATGGGAATATGCTGCACAAGCGTTGATCGGAACCCAATGGCTCGATGAAAACCAAACACACAGAAGGCTTTACCCTTGGGACGGACATGCATTGAGGAATCCTTATGGAAAAAGCATGGGATACTTCCTCGCCAATTTTAAAAGAGGAAATGGTGACTATGCTGGTATCGCAGGAAAACTTAATGATGGTGCTATGATCACCACTTATATCTATGATTACCCTCCAAACGATTTCGGCTTGTACAACATGGCTGGGAATGTAAACGAGTGGGTTCAGGATGTGTACCGTCCTCTCTCTTTCCAGGAAATGGATGATCTAAATCCTGCACGTCGGGATGCAACCCTGGATCCTGAATCAGGATATGATGGAGATTACACTTTCATTGGAAATGAAAGAGGCTACGAAGAAGAAGAGTGGACGGAAGTTTCAGGTTTACAAAAAAGCTATAATGCTGATAACCCGCCATTAAAAAGATTACGTGTTTACAAAGGAGGTTCTTGGAACGATGTTGCTTACTGGATGTCTCCCGGAACCAGAAGATATTTATTTGAGGATTCCGCCACTTCAACCATCGGATTTAGATGTGCTATGATTCGTGCCGGATCCAATTTTTAAAGAGTCTTTCGTTAAGTTTTTCATTTTGGGCTGCCCATTCCTTGGGCAGCTTTTTTTATACCCCTCTGGCGATACAAGCTACATGAATTTCTGAAGCACCTGCTTCTACCAGACGCGCACACAGCATTGACACGGTAGCTCCCGTGGTTACAACATCATCCACCACCAAGATCTTTTTTCCACCAAGGTCTGCGCTAATGCGGGAGTAAATGTTTTCCATATCTTGCCATCGTTGGAGCTTACTCTTACGCGTTTGAGATCGTGTATTTATCTCTCTGGATACTAACGTACTCTTTACGGGAATTTCAAGTTGTTCTGAAAGCCCTTCTGCAATCAATTGACTTTGATTGTAGCCTCGTTTTCTTTGCTTTTTGTGATGTAATGGGATAGGTATGATGAAATCAAGCTCCAGCTCCATAAGTTGAGGAGCGAACCAACGACCGAGCACCTTTCCCAAGTCCTGTACTCCCTTGTATTTTAAATGGTGAAGCAGCTTCTGCGCAATTCCGTGTTGATAAAAGGAAATGAATGCTTGTGCACTGCTAATTTTAGGTTCTGAAGCAAACTTCTGGAACAAATCGTTTGCAGGCAGTTTGAAGTCAAATGTAAGTGGAAGGTCGAGTTTACATCCTGTACATAAATATGCTTCTTTTGAAATCAGTGGTTTGTTACACTGAATACATGTTCTAGGAAAAAAGAGCGAAATAAAATCCCTAAACATGACTCAAATTATTGGTGATGACTTGTAAAAAAGACCTGGATCTGGAAAAAAGCTGGACCCTGCTTTTATCAAAAATAAAAGCAACTACAGGAAAAAGACCTAAAGACCTGAATGCAGTACTTTTTTTGATCGGTATACAAGAATTGGGACAAGGGCCCAGGTCTTTCAGCAAAGAAGAAAAACAAGATATTATGCACATTGCCATCTGCAAAGTGCTATCTCTAGCGGGGTACTACAAACTTGAGTCTTTAGATCAGGATGGTTGGCCGCACTGGGTAGCGCAGAAAAAGCTTCCCAAATTTGATCTGCTGGAACAGGAAAAGTTGCTTAAGTTGCAAATTCTTCAATATTTCGACATAGAATTAAATTGGTAAAGCGCACCTTTAATCGACAGAAATCGTAAGCCATTTGAGATGAGTGATCTTGAGGAGATACGTAAAAGGCTAGTTAGCTACAAGAAGAAATTCTATCATCGTCAAATTTTGTTTGGCTTCCTCGCTTGCCTATTGATCATTTTTCCATTGTTCCTTTTCCTTTCCTTTCTGGAGCATCAGTTTTGGATGTCAACGATCGGGAGGTCATTTCTTTTTTACTTCTTTGTATTTTCATGTTTGAGTGTCTTTATATATCTGATAATCAGGCCTTTATATCATTTATTTTCGCTACAGTCGAAAATGAATCAGAAAAATATTGCAAAAGAGGTTTCCTACCATTTTCCTGAGATTGAAGATCGCCTGGTGAATCTCCTGGAACTAGGTGAGCAAGGTACAAGGGAGAATGATTTGGTACTTGCTGCCATCCAAAGAAAGGCACTCAAGCTCAATACAATTCAGTTTAGCTCTGCGATTAATTACAAAGCAATCAAAAAGTACCTAGTAGGTTTAGGGGCTGTTGTTTTATGCTTTCTCCTGGTATCCTCGGTAACGCCTGAGATAATAAGAGAAAGTCCCAAAAGAATCGCTAGATACTCCGAAAGCTTCGAGCGGCTATCACCTTTTCGGATTATTCTCATGAGTAAGGATCTTGAAGGCTTTAAAGGAGAGCGTTTTACAGTTGCTTTCAAGATTGAAGGAGAGGTACTACCTGAGGAGGTAAAAGTGATCAAAAACGGGGTTTCAAAACCCTTAACTCCTTCAAAAAAAGGACTGTACTCATTCGATTTCGAAAACCTCCAATCAGATAAGTCATTCAAGATCGATGCAAATGGCTATCTCTCCCAGGAGTACAGGCTTCAAGTAAACGAAAGACCCGAATTGCTCACGATGATGATCAATATAGAAGATCCTGCCTACACAGGAGGTGACAGGCGCGCGGTTACAAATGCAGGAGAAATATCTGTGTTAGAAGGGAGTGTTGTCTCTTGGGAAGTTGAAACATCTGCCGCTGAAAAAGTCACCTACTTTAGCAGTCTCGGAGATTCAGCGTTTTTCCGGGATTCCAATCCTTCCTTCACTTTTTCAAGGCAGTTTAGAGAAAGCCAGCAGTACGAAATAAGACTTACAAACCAGCACAGCAGCAACAAATCCCTTATTTCTTACAACATCAATGTTGCTAAGGATCAATACCCCGAAATAGATGCAGAGTTTTTCCCTGATTCCATCTTTTTCCAATATCTAATCATAGCAGGTGCGGTTTCCGATGATTACGGTTTTTCAAGGCTGAATCTCAATTACCGAAAAGTAGGAACGCAAGATGTAAAGGCGGTACCGATCTCACTTAATTTAGAAAATGCAGATCAGAGCTTCTATTACAACTGGCAACTACAGTCGCTAGAGCTTAAAGAAGGAGAGAAGGTTGAAGTTTACGTCACGGTAGCAGACAATGACGGTATTAATGGGCCGAAAGTGAGCAGGTCCCAGACTTTCATCCTGCAAATACCCACTCAGGATAGCATAGATGAATTGCTTTCAAGCAAGTCAGATGAAGTTGAGTCAGGTATTTCAGAAGCCCAGAAAGCATCTGAGGAAATAGCTCAGCAACTACAAGACCTAGAAGACCGGCTCAAGACCAATCAAAAATTGGATTGGCGAGAAAATAAAATGCTCGAAGAGATCATCAAGGATCGAGAGCAGCTCAATTCAGAGCTGAATCAATTGCAGAAAAACAACAAAGAGCTACAGCAATCCACCGAACGTTTTCAAAAGCAAAGTCCTGAGCTGAAGCAGAAGAATGAGCAATTACAAGAACTGATTCAACAATTACTAGACCCGAAGACGAAAGAGCTCTACGAAAAACTGAAGAAATTACTAAAGGAAAATGCCCCTAAAGATCAGATTTCTGATCAGCTGGAGCAACTACAGCGAAATGAGCAGAATGTAGAAAGAGATATGCAGCGCGCCTTAGAGCTTTTTAAAAGATTAAAAATGGAAAGTGTACTTGAGCAGAGTTTGCAAAAATTAGATTCCATTGGAAGCAAGCAAGAAAAGGCAGCAAAAGCGGAGAACCAAGCTGCCGAAGAGGTACAAAATAAAATCAACAAAGATTTCGAAAAGTTTAGAGAACAAATGGACAGTGTTGCGCAAATGAATCAAGAGCTGAAAAAACCGGAAGCGCTTCAAGACTTTGAATACGAGGAAAAACAGATCGCAAAGGATCTTCGGGACATTGAGCAAATGATGGAAGATCTCAAAAAAGAACACGAGGGAAAAAAGGATGAAAACGCAGCTGGTGAAAATGAAGATACTGATACGCAAAAGCAGCAAGCAGAAAAGCAGAAAAATGATCTAAAGCAAAAGCAGCAGGGCGCAGGACAAAAAATGAAAAGCCTAAGCCAAAAACTATCCAAAATGCAGGGCGGAATGCAAATGGAAATGATGCAGCTAAATCTGGATCAACTCCGGGATATTTTGGACAACCTGATTAAGCTTTCATTTGCACAAGAAAGCAATATGCAAGAAATGAGACAAGTAAATCAATCTGATCCACGCTTTCTATCACTTTCCCAAAATCAACTAAAGCTTCGCGATGATGCACAGGTAATTCAAGATAGTCTGCTTTCTTTGGCCCAGCGAGTTGTCCAGATTTCTTCTTTTGTGACGAGAGAAGTAGATCAGATCAATCAAAGTATCAACGATGCTATTCGTCATCTAAAAGACAGAAATCGAGGCAGGGCGCTTACCAGTCAGCAGTTCTCTATGACTTCCATCAATAACCTTGCTTTGTTGCTGGACGACACGATGCAACAGATGCAAATGGCTATGGCAGAAGCACAAGGAAAGGGATCTCCTCAGAATAAACCACAAGGAATGCCTGACTTACAGGAGCTTCAAAATCAACTCGGGAAACAAATTAACGAGCTAAAAGGCTCACAGAAAGAAGGGCGCGAATTAGCAGAAGAACTGGCCAGGCTTGCTGCAGAACAAGAAATGATTCGCCAGCAGTTTCAACAGCTAAAGGAAGCAGAGGAAGGCAGACCTGGTGGAGAAAAGGCTGGTGATCAACTGCAAAAAGCTATAGAGATGATGGAACAGAATGAGGTAGACCTGGTAAACAAACGCTTAACCCAACAGTTACTTTTTCGTCAACAGGCAATCAAAACAAGATTATTGGAGGCAGATAAAGCAAAGCGCGAGCAAGAGACAGAAGAAGAAAGAGAAGCAAACCAGCCAAGTAACTTCGAACGAAACATGCCCCCGGAGCTGGAAGAATATTTAAATTCACGAAAAAAAGAAATCGAACTACTTAAAACCATTCCAGTTGAGCTAAAACCATTTTACAAGAAAGAAGTAAACGATTATTTTAGAAGAATAAGTAGTCAAAATCCAGAATGATCGACACAATACATCTAGAAATTCCATCACTACCTGAAAACATCAGGGTTGTGGAAAGCTTTATTGACAATGCCAAAGAAAAGTATCAACTAAACGACGATATCTATGGCAATATCATGATCGCCGTGACAGAGTCTGTAAACAATGCGATTGTGCACGGAAACAACTCTGACAACAAGAAAAATGTACAGCTTCATCTATTCCTTGAAAAGTCCCAGATAAGATTTAGGGTTGAAGACCAAGGAATAGGCTTTGATTACGAAAACCTTCCTGATCCAACACTACCGGAAAACTTAAGTAAGCCGGGAGGCAGAGGTATTTTTCTAATGAAAAATCTCTGCGATGAAGTTTCATTTGAAAACGAAGGTAGGACTGCTGAGCTCTGTTTCTATCTTTCCTAGCTGATCGTGCCGATTCGCTTTTTCACAGAACAAATAGACTTTAAACTTACAAAGTCAGGCGATATTAGTGCATGGCTATCTAGCATCGCCAGTATTTATAAACATGAAATTCTGGATCTAAATGTTATTTTCACCTCCGATCAGCATCTGCTTAAGGTCAACCAAGATTTTCTTAATCACGACTACTATACTGACATCATTACTTTTGACAACTCCGAAGAATCGCAAAAAATTGAGGCGGAAATTTATATAAGCATCCAGCGGGTGGAAGAAAATGCCACAAATTTTAATGTATCCTTCGATCAAGAATTAAGTCGTGTTATAGCTCATGGTCTGCTTCACTTACTAGGTTTTCAAGATCATACTGCAGAGGACAAAAGGCTAATGAGACAAAAAGAAGAGCAGTGTCTATCTTTACTTTCAAAAGATGTTTCACGTGAAACATCTACCCAAACAGATTGAAATGCTACACGTGTTCCACGTGAAACAAAATTAAAAATGCTAGCAAATTATGATGTGATTGTCGTGGGAGGAGGTCATGCTGGTTGTGAAGCGGCGGCTGCAGCCGCAAACCTGGGTTCCAAGACACTACTGATCACCATGAACATGAATACTATTGGTCAGATGTCTTGCAATCCTGCCATGGGAGGTATCGCAAAAGGACAAATTGTTCGGGAGATCGATGCCTTAGGTGGCTACTCTGGAATTGTGACAGACAAGACTATGATTCAATTCCGCATGCTAAATCGGTCCAAAGGTCCTGCCATGTGGAGCCCACGCGCTCAGTCCGATAGGATGAGGTTTGCTGAAGAATGGCGACTCACACTTGAGCGTACCCAAAATCTCGATTTTTGGCAAGAAATGGTCACTGAGCTGATCACAATTGGAAATAAGGTAGCTGGTGTGAAAACTGCAATGGGTCTGGAAATCCGCAGCAAGTCCGTGATCTTAACAAACGGAACCTTCTTAAACGGTAAGATTCACATAGGAGAAAAACAGTTTGGTGGAGGAAGAGCCGGTGAAGGTGAGGCCAAAGGCATAACAGAGCAGCTCCGGTCGTTGGGGTTTATCGCCGGACGCATGAAAACAGGTACACCACCTCGAATAGACGGACGCACAATAAACTACCAAAAATTAGAAGAGCAGCAAGGTGATTCTGCACCAGAGAAGTTTTCGTACCTACAGAGCACAGACAGTCTGACGCGCCAGCGCAGCTGCTTTATTGGGTATACCAATCCAGACGTCCACGAGATTCTTCATACTGGATTTGAGAAGTCTCCTATGTATCAGGGAAGAATTCAGGGACTCGGTCCTAGGTATTGTCCGTCTATCGAAGATAAAATCACCCGATTTGCAGATCGAAACCGTCACCAACTTTTTGTGGAACCAGAAGGGTGGGAGACGGTAGAAGTGTACCTCAATGGTTTTTCCACATCTCTTCCAGAAGATGTTCAACACAAGGCACTACAGCAAGTCTCCGGCTTTGAAAAAGCCAAGATGTTTAGGCCCGGTTATGCAATTGAATACGATTTTTTTCCTCCCACACAATTGCATAATACCCTAGAAACAAAACCTTTAGAAGGACTTTATTTCGCTGGTCAGATTAATGGCACAACTGGATATGAAGAAGCAGCCTGTCAAGGTTTGATGGCGGCAATAAATGCTCATCAGAAGATATGGGGTATAGAGCCATTTGTTCTTAAAAGGGATGAAGCATACGTCGGGGTACTCATAGACGACTTGGTTCATAAGGGGACAGACGAGCCCTATCGCATGTTCACCTCCCGGGCTGAATACCGATTACTGCTTAGACAAGACAATGCTGACCTTCGCTTAACAGAAAAAAGCTACACACTCGGCTTAGCAAGCGCAACTCGATACGAGCAGATGATAGAAAAAAGCACGAAAGTGTCAGAACTCAGGAACCACCTTGAGCAGATAAAGTTGAAACCGCAGGAGGCAGCACAAACACTTCAAGATCTGGCATCCGCCCCTATTAAGGATAAATCATCCCTAGACACCATATTGAAGAGGCCTGAACTCCACTTGAAAGACTTGGGACAATTTTCAGAGGAAATCAAATATTTACTGAACAGTTACAGAGAAGCTGAATTAGAGCAGGCTGAGATTCAAATTAAGTATCAAACTTATATTCAACGTGAACAAGAGAATTCTCAAAGGATGCAAAAGCTCGAGAATCTAAGAATTAAAGATGATTTCCAATACGAGAAATTTGGCTCGCTATCAACCGAGGCTAGGGAAAAACTACAGCTGATCAAACCAAAGACACTAGGACAGGCCTCCAGAATCAGTGGGGTCTCTCCAGCGGACATTTCTGTCCTCATGGTATACCTTCAGGGATAATGTACGAGAAACTTGAGGTTTGCCCTAGCTGCAAGCACCCCAAATTCAAGAATTATATGATTTGTACGGATCACTCTATATCAAAAGAGGATTTCGCATTGAGCATCTGCAACAAATGTGGATTGATATTTACAAATCCCAGACCCAGTCCAGAAGCACTTCCTAGGTATTACCAGAGTGATAACTACATCTCTCACACCAGTAAGGCAACCAACCTGGTAAATCTGCTATACAAATTCGTGAGGTTTTACACCACCAAGAAAAAGATCCAGCTTATCCGTAAATACACTTCCACCTGTTCACTGCTTGATTATGGTTGCGGTACAGGGTACTTTTTGCAATTTGCAGTACGCAAAGGCTACACAGCCTCTGGATACGAGCCTAACCAAGACGCCAGAAGTATAGTGGCTGGAAAAGGCCTTAACTCATTCGATTCCTTATCGGACATTAAAAGCAAAGTAGGGATCATCTCCGCATGGCATGTACTGGAGCACGTATCAGACCTCCGAAAAACACTGAAAAAATTATGTAAGCTTCTTGAAAAAGACGGCTTTATGTTCATAGCAGTACCCAATATCAATTCTTTTGATGCGAAGCACTATGGGACTCACTGGGCTGGATTGGATGTTCCTCGACATCTCTATCACTTCACCCAGAACTCCATTGGCACACTCTTTGAAAAACAGAAGCTCAAATTGGTTGCCACGGAGCCCATGTATTTTGATTCATACTACGTATCCCTTTTGAGCGAGAAATACCTATCCGGCCGTTCAAACTTTGTTAAAGCTTTAAGGACTGGCTACAAGTCCAACAAACTTGCAAGCAAAACAAAAGAGTATTCAAGTATGATTTACATCGTACAAAAACAATGAAGAGGATTTTATCAGCATTTGTCTGGCTCTTGATAATTCACTTCGTTGCATCAAGGTGTGCCAATATAGCAAGTCCTACAGGTGGGCCGAGAGATACCATCCCTCCGGTACTGATAAAAAGTTATCCTCCTACAGGTACTACAGACTACAAAGGCCAGGAATTTACACTTACCTTTTCTGAATTTGTCAAGGCAGATCAAATTCAGCAAAAGCTTATCATTACTCCAAGAACCGAAAACAAATACAAAGTAACTGCCAAGAAAAATACAATCTTAATCAAGTTTGAAGAGCCTTTTAAAGATTCAACAACCTACAATTTAAACTTCGCTGATGCGATCACTGACATCACAGAGAATAATCCCGCCGAAAATTTATCTCTGGCATTCAGTACAGGCAAATACATCGATTCGCTTTCAGTTGCGGGATCGATAAAGGAATTGTTCACACAAAAACCTGCAAAAGGATATCTGGCAGGCCTCTATCCCTACACGGATACTTTAGACTTCTTCACGGATCAACCGATTTACTTCACCACTTCTAATGATAGTGGAGAATTTGCAATGAACTATATAAAGGATGGCATCTACAAGCTACTGATTTTTCGAGATGAGAATCGAAATATCACATTTGATCCTGAAACAGAACCTCATGGATTTATACAAGACAGTATCGATTTGGATTCTGCAATCCTTCTGTCTGATCCGATCAACACCTTACTTCAGGATGTGAAGCCAATCAAATTTATCAATGCCAGACCAACAGGCCCATACATAGAATTAAAATACAGTAAGCAGGTCGACAATTACAATTTGCAACCCTCTTATCTGGCAAACAGTATTACAGGTGAATCAAAGGAGGTTATTAGGATCTATCAAAATGAACGAATAAACATTGGTGATAGTATAGTCATCTATTCCACTGCATATGATAGTCTCAAGAACGCAACTGTAGATACAGTAAAGACTGCATTCATTACTTCAAATCGCAAGCCAGCAGCTTTTACACTGCGACTCACGTCTAGCAATTCCTATCTAACTGAAGACTATGCTCTTCAGATTAAATTTTCCAAACCAATAGATCGTGTAGATAGCACAAAATTTTACCTGAGCCTAGACAGTACCTTTAAAGAGCAAGTTCACCCAAGCTTTACACCCAATGCCAACGGTACCCTATGGACCATTATACCTAACATAAAACGAGAATTTCTCATAGACACAATTACGGCACTTCAGCCTAAAGATACTACCGAGAAAACGGAACAGCGACGAGAACGCCCAGGACAATCGGCCAAAAGACTGCCACCTATACTCTTCAACATTGATACTGCAGCTTTCATCTCTGTGGAAAACGATACATCTTTATTTCAACAACAACGAATCGAACTTCAAGAATCAACCTCATTTGGCACAGTAAAGCTTTCGATAAATACGAATTATCTGAGTTTCAATATTCAGTTCCTAAACAATAAGGATGAGGTTGTCACCAGTGACTGGAATAGCACACAACTGGTAATTCCTAAAATTCCACCAGGTGAATACAAAATACGTGCGCTGATAGACACCAATAATGATGGAAAATGGTCCGCAGGAAATCTATTGAAAGATTTGCCACCAGAACCCATCTATATCCATCCCGAATCTACCGAGGTAAGAGAAAACTGGGAACTTGAACTTGCTATAGAGTTCTAATATGTTGTGCATAATCTCTAACTAATTGTGAATAATCTGATTCTACTACGAATAACAAAGTAGGCGAACCCACATATTGAGTTTATCCATGATACATTCATCTTTTATCACCATTGGCCAGGCGCTACGACCAGTCAAAACTGTTCCACAGCTTCAATACCTATTTATCAACACAAAACGCTAAATCACCTAAGATCAGCACTTTACTTGTTAGCAATACCTTAATATCTTCACTAAAATTAACCTCGCTCCTCTCGAACAACGTAGAACCTCCTAGTCAATAGCAACAATCCACATATCCACAGTCCTAGTAATAACATGTTCTTAAATAAAATAGAATTAACTTTTTTTAAAACCTCAGCAATTCAGTGGATAAGTACCTTTTGGTTTCTCCTGACAGTTTCCGTAGCTACGCCAACTATAGCACAATCTCAGGCACAAATTGCCTCAGAATATTTGCAGCAAGGAGAATATGAAAAAGCTAGACAGCTTTTCGAAGTTTTGGCCGAGGATCCAGGTAATACCCAGATAATTACCGCAGATTACTTGTCTACTTTAGAAGCGCTCGAAGATTATCAGGCGGCTGAGCGCTTTCTATTAAAGTCAGTTAAGACTTTCCCCAATAATTTACAGTACAAAGCAAACCTGGCAGGTCTCTATCAAAAAACAGCTTCGTCTTCAAAGTTTCAGTCTTACTTGGACAGAATATTCCAACAAGCACAAAGAAACCCTTTTGAACTCAGTATTATAGCTCAGTACCTGGTAAATGAAAATCTATACACTCCGGCTGTTCGTTTTTTTAAAGCCTCACGTGAGTTGAGAGGTGATATTTCTGCACATGCCTTAGAGCTTGCGGCGGTGTACAGAGCACTTGGGGACAAGCCGGCAATGATTACAGAATATCTTAATTATGCTGCGGACAACAACAATCGTCTTAACTACATTAAAAATATCCTGCAAAATTTCATCAAAGAAGAAGAGGACCTTTCCCAGCTTGAATCTACTTTGATCAATAAAATGCAGGAGCATCCAGAAGATCTGAAATATCCTGAACTATTGATCTGGGTAGAGCTGCAACGTAAAAATTTTTATGGTGCATTTATTCAAGCAAGAGCCATTGATCGTAGAACTCAGAAAGCAGGAAATAGATGCATGCAGATCGCTCAAATTGCATTGGATAACAAAGATTATGATGTTGCGGAAGAGATATTTGCTTACGTTGCTAAGCAATATCCCTACGGTAGAAACTACGCTCAAGCTAAAAAACAGTGGATAAATACAAGGGAGCTCAAAATCAAGAATACCTACCCAATCAATACCGATGATATCAGAGTCCTTACAAAAGAATATGAGTTGCTGTACCAAGAACTTCGTCCCAAGGTTCCGGCTTTCGAGGCACTTCGAAATAAAGCCCTATTGCATGCTTTTTATTTAGGTGAAACTGAAAAAGCGGTCCAAATTTTGGATCAGCTTGTTCGAGTACCACAGGCCGGCAGAATCTTGGTTGCCAAGAGCAAGCTGGATCTCGGGGATATTTACCTGCTCAAAGGAGAGCCGTGGGAGTCTACACTACTTTATTCTCAAGTAGAAAAGTCCAACAAAAACAGTACACTTTCATATGATGCTAAACTTAGAAATGCCCGCCTGAATTATTACACTGGGAACTTTACCTTGGCTAAAAGTCACTTGGATATCCTCAAAAAAAACACAACCAGAGAAATATCCAATGATGCCATTTCATTGGGAATGCTAATTACTGATAATACTGCATTGGATACCAATGATGTAGTGATGCGCCGTTTTGCAAAAAACGAGCTACTAATTTTCCAAAACAAAAAGGACAGTGCAAGGTCACAGATTCTTGCACTCATTCAAGAGTTTAGCGAGCATGCAATTATCGATGAGAGTTATTGGTTGCTTTCAAAGATTGCCCTTGAATATGGTGAATACAATAATGCCATTTCATACCTAGATAAAATTCTGGAACAATACCAGTACGATATTCTCGCCGATGATGCTGCATTTAAAAAAGCCGAGATTTATGAGTACCAATTAAAAGACGTAAAAACAGCTAAAGATTTATATCAGGACTTTATGGTCTCGTATCCCGGAAGCATGTATGTAGCTGAGGCGAGAAAACGTTTTAGAGCGCTCCGTGGAGACATTCTGAATTAACATAGTCTTGTTGGTAAATCCAGTGCTTCGTTGAAAAGCACAGTTTGAAATGATCAAAGTGGTATCTTTAGCTATTGAATTTAATTATTCAAAGCCGTTGCAACGCCTATTTACCCTTTTTCTGATGAAACCAATCGCCACACTGTCAATGCTGTTATGTATTGTGGTAAGCCTTGCGCAGAATCCAGCTTCCGAGGATAACATCAGCTATCCTTTCCAGATCCTATTTGCAGAAGACGCAGCTTATATAGCCACTAAAGAAGAACTTAGAACATACGATTTTACCAAGCGCTATGGATTGATTCGCAACAAAGGGAGGTTAGTACTTTTGCATTATTCCGGCTACCTGGTAGAATCTGAACCTGGTCTTCTGGATGTAAGGGAAATATCCAAACATCTAGAATCTGACGATCCCCACATCAGACCTCCTATCAGTTCAAACTCTGCTGGCTTGAATGCAGTGGAGTGGCAAAGAGAACGTCAATACCACAATATTCAGCTACGGTACCCATGGAAGCATACCATTCAGCTGTCACGCCACGAGAGATTGCCTCTTCAGTGGGTATTGAAGAAAGATTTAATACGCCCCAAAAAGCCAACTTTTGAGATTACGGTAAAAGACCTGCACGATAAAGTTCTACTACGTGAGACGACAAAAGAGCAGTACTATGAAGTAAACCTTGAAAACCTGGAATTACCCGAAAACCTGGTGATCTGTACCATAAGCCTACCCGAGGTAAATGAAGTCTCGGATGATATAGTCATTGCCTTTGAGCAAGAACATCAAGTGCAATCCGTCTTGACTAAACATTACACGGTAACTAAGTATCAGTCTTTCGTGGATGGCCTCATTGCCGTACAAAAAGCGGAATACGCTTTGGCTTCAAAGCTATTTCACATCGCTATAGATACGCACGAAGATCCAATATTCGATCAGATGTACAAGAGTTTACTCGACATCCACCCTAAACTAAAAGCAGCTTTGGAGTAGGCTCAAAGAGTGTAGGATCCGGAGAAAAGTGCCTATTAAAGAAACCGTTCATTTCATCGATAGTAGCATCAGATAATAGTTGCGAAAGTTCCTCTATAACTGCACCGCTGATTAAGTACGGAGCCTGCACCGCCGATAAGTTTTGCCCTTTGCAGTGTGCGAATAACTGATATTCTTGACAATCATCTACATGTATGTTTTTAACCATGCATCGCGAAAGGCTGTCACCTGATTTACCTGCTCGTAACTTCTGCTGAGCTGCTAGCGAGAGGTTTCGTTGAAAATAGTTTATCATTTCACTCATCGACTGTTTGGAAACAGCTTTCCTTAAATTCTCTGCACAATCGAGGCAAATTGCATAGTCGAAAATAACATCTCGCGCTTGGTAACCATCATAGTTCCTTACCGCCTTTTCTATAATATACTCAGTACTCTCATCGAGAAGGTATTTATCACACTCGATACAACGATCGAACGGAGTACCACTCTCAAAAGAATAAAAATCTTTTGGAATTAGATCTGCACTCATCTCAAAAACAAAGTTATACGCATATTCAGCTCCGCAAAAAATAGTATGCATGCATAACAAATGTTGCTATATTTGAAGTCACTACGATTTTATGAAAAGAGAAGAAACGGTAGACTATAATATCAAGAGCTTGTGGCACGGGATCTCAAGGATGTACAATCAGTTTGGATTGCCCTATGACATCACGGCATCTACAGGCTTTGTGCTTCTCAATATCGATGTAAATGAGGGTACTCCAGCGACCAAAATTGCCCCATCGCTAGGAATGGAATCCAGGAGTCTTACCCGGATGTTAAAATCGATGGAAGAAAAAAGCTGGATCTACCGCGAAAAAGACGCCATTGACGGCCGATCAGTCAGGATATTCCTCACTGAGCACGGCAAAGAAAAAAGGGAGCTTAGCAGGAGGGCTGTTCGAGAATTCAATAAAAAAGTAAGGGAGATTATACCGTCAGAAAAGATGAAAAGCTTTTTTGAAGTGCTTTCCTGCCTGGACGAAATTGTCAACGAGCACTCAATCTTTGATAAGATCGTAAATGAAATTTCTCAAGAATTCGCCGCAGGAAAATTATTGACGGCATTTAAATAAACAACCACTCACAGAATAAAGATGAAACGAACTATCAAAAAAGCTGCAGTTCTTGGCTCAGGTATCATGGGATCACGAATCGCATGTCACCTTGCCAATATTGGCGTGGAGGTACTGTTGTTAGATATAGTACCTCGGGACCTCCCTGAAAACAAAAGGGACAATGCTGTTTCACGAAATAAGCTAGTCAATGACGCACTCTCTAGTGCGGTAAAGTCAAACCCTTCACCACTTTACAATAAAGCACAGGTAAAACTGATTAGTACAGGAAACTTTGAAGATGATCTGGGTAAGATTGTGGATGTCGATTGGATCATCGAAGTAGTGGTAGAAAACTTGGAAATCAAGAAAACCCTTTTTGAGAAGGTAGAAAAGCACAGAAAGCCAGGCACGTTAATTACTTCAAATACATCCGGTATTCCAATTCAGCTAATGCTGGAAGGCAGGAGCGAAGATTTCCAGAAGCACTTCTGTGGGACCCACTTTTTCAATCCTCCAAGATACTTACGGCTGCTGGAGATCATTCCCACGGAAAAGACAGATCCTGAGGTTATAGATTTTTTCATGCATTATGGGGACCTCTTTTTAGGTAAAGAAACAGTGCTGTGCAAAGACACTCCGGCTTTCATTGCCAACCGAATTGGCGTGTACGCAATGATGTCTTCTATGCATGTAGTGGAGCAGCTAGGCCTCACTGTCAACGAAGTAGATAAGCTCACTGGTCCAGTGATCGGTCACGCCAAATCCGCAACCTTCAGAACTTCTGATGTGGTAGGCTTGGATACGCTGGTCAATGTGTCCAATAACTTGTATGCAGCGTTGGATAAAGATGAGTCCCGCGAAAAATTCAAGTTGCCTAATGTGGTTCAAAAACTCTCGGACGAGAAATGGCTAGGAGATAAAACCGGTCAAGGATTTTACAAAAAAATTAAGAACGAAGGAAAGTCTGAGATTTTGGAACTTAACCTGGAGACTTTTGAATACGAACCTAAAGGGAAGGTCAAATTCGAAGTGATGGACCAAACCAAAAACATCGAAGATGTGAAAGGACGATTACCGGTTTTGCTAAAGGACAAAGGCAAGGCAGGTGATTTTTACCGCCACACCTTCTACGATCTGTTCAGATATTGTACTTTCCGTATTCCCGAAATTGCCGATGAGTTATATCGAATAGATCAGGCAGTTGCGGCGGGTTTTGCATGGGAGGTAGGACCATTTGAGTCGTGGGATGCGCTGAATGTCAAGGAAACTACCGATGCGATGGAGGAAGCAGGTTTTTCTCCGGCTCCTTGGGTACATGAAATGCTGGATGCTGGTCACACCGCATTTTACAAATTTGAACAGGGCAAAAAGCACTACTATGATATACCAAGCAAATCATATAAGGTAGTACCAGGAACTGAAGGACTGATCTTCCTCGATGCATTCAAGGACAATAGTGTAGTCTGGCAAAAGCAGGGGGCAACGATCTACGATATTGGCGATGGTGTGCTAAACTTAGAGTTTCACACCAAAATGAATTCTGTTGATGCGGATGTGATTGAGGGAATCAACACGGCCATTACAATGGCGGAAAAAGACTTCCGAGGAGTGGTGATTGGAAATGAGGGTCAGAATTTCTCGGCAGGAGCCAATTTGGCAATGCTTTTCATGTACGCGGTGGATCAGGAATTTGATGAGATCGATCTGATGGTGCGCACCTTTCAGAACACCATGACCAAAGCTCGATTCTCCAGTGTACCGGTGGTGGCAGCCACTTCCGGGTTGGTTTTGGGAGGAGGCTGTGAGCTCTCCTTGCATTGTGATGCCATTCAGGCACATGCTGAGTCATACATTGGTTTAGTAGAAGTAGGTGTAGGCTTGATTCCAGGGGGAGGTGGAACCAAGGAGCTTACCATGAGAGCTGCAGACGACTTTACGCCCGGAGATCCGGAACTAAATACACTGCAGGAATATTTTATGAATATTGCAACTGCAAAAGTGGCCACATCTGCAGAAGAGGGAAGACATCTCCATATTATACGAAATAGTGACGAAATCACACTCAACAGAAGTCGCCTATTAACAGACGCAAAAGAAAAGGTTGTGGCCTTGGCGGATGCCGGCTATACCCAGCCCATTCCTAGAAGCGATGTAAAAGTGCAGGGTCAGGCGGCTTTAGCAATGTTTCACGCGGGAATCGAGGGTATGAAATACGGTAGCTACATTTCAGATCATGACAAAAAGATTGGGCAAAAGCTGGCCTGGATCATGGCGGGAGGAGACTTAAGCGCTCCAGCGAAAGTATCGGAGCAGTACTTACTCGATTTAGAACGCGAAGCGTTTTTAAGTCTTTGCGGAGAACCTAAAACGCTAGAGCGCATTCAAAGCATATTGTTTAAAGGAAAGCCGCTTAGAAACTAATTAAAATCAATTCGATAAAAGGCTGTTCGTTTATTGCATGGACAGATAAAAATCAGCAAATAAAAAACAACGAATATGAACGCATACATAGTAGCAGGATATAGATCTGCTGTAGGCAGAGCGAAAAAAGGCTGTTTTAGGTTTTACCGGCCGGATGATTTGGCTGCAGATGTGATTAAGCACCTCGTAGCTTCTGTTAAGGATTTTGATGCGACTCGGGTAGATGACCTTATTGTGGGTAATGCCATTCCGGAAGCAGAACAAGGCTTGCAGATGGGCCGATACATTTCACTGCTTTCACTGCCTATTTCCGTACCAGGTATGATCATCAATCGCTACTGTGGATCAGGACTGGAAGCCATACACCTCGCTAGCGCGAGAATCCACGCGGGAACTGCAGATTGTATTATCGCAGGAGGCACTGAATCAATGTCTCTGGTGCCGATGATGGGCTACAAGGCTGCGCTCAACTGGAAAATCGCTGAAAAACATCCTGAGTATTATCTAAACATGGGGCTTACTGCGGAAGAGGTTGCCAAGGACTTCAATATTTCCACAGATGATGCAAACGAATTTGCAATGAATTCCCATAAAAAAGCTGCGAAGGCCATCAAGGATGGGAAATTCAAGGATGAGATAGTTCCTGTAGAAGTGGAAGAAACTTACGTAGGGGAAGATGGAAAGCGACACAAAAAGACTTTTGTTGTAGATACCGATGAATGTGTCCGCGAAGACACTACGATGGAAGGACTAGGTAAGCTGCGGCCTGCATTTAAACAAGGCGGTCAGGTAACTGCAGGCAACTCTTCTCCCACATCTGATGGTGCCGCATTTGTAATGGTGATGAGTGAAAAACTGGTGAAAGAATACAACCTTGAGCCGATTGCACAGATGATCAGCTACACTGCAGCAGGGGTAGACCCGCGGATCATGGGTATAGGTCCTGTAGAAGCGGTGCCAAAGGCCCTAAAGCAGGCAGGAGTTAAGCAAAGCGATTTAGATCTGGTAGAATTAAACGAAGCTTTTGCGGCTCAGTCGCTAGGCGTAATTAGAGGGCTTGATCTTGACACGGAAAAGCTAAATGTAAATGGTGGTGCCATTGCGCTTGGCCATCCACTGGGCTGCACGGGAGCAAAATTGTCGATTTCTTTATTTAATGAGATGCGAAGAAGCGGTGGCAAGTACGGCATGGTGACTGCATGCGTAGGTGGTGGACAAGGTGTAGCTGGGATTTATGAATTTTTAAACTAACCAGATGATCGACCTCATTTTTGGGGTTTGTACTTTTTTGCTTCATTCTAAAAAGTAGTTTGTTGCATTAAAGAGGTTCAGATGATACGTAAGACCTATAGATTATTTGAAGGGAATGTTGTCAAATGAAATCCCCAGATTAAGAACCATGGTTCGAGGCTACGATTCACTCGTGACGCATCAGAACTAAAATTTGAGAAGCATTAAAAATTGCGATCAGTCAGCTAGTCGTTTATTCTCAATAAATAAATTGAGTGAACAGCTTGAGTACTTTAATCCGATAATAGATTGAGATGGGCGCTTTAAAAAAAGTGAAGGATACCTGGCACAAAAATCGACAACTATAGTTGGCAAACCATCAACTTGCACCAAGGTCCCAACCCTCCACTCTAGCAGTAAATGTATTGATAGGAGCAAATTTAGTTTTTGGCTAAAATTTAAGACGGGCAGCTTTGGCATGTTTAAGGTGCCCCATCTCCTATTTACCGATTTTCAGCCATGCAATATTTACCACATTTAGGGTAGTTGAATACCCAGAATTGGGTATTATTTCTTGGGCGAGAATCTATGCTAAGATGCTTTTGCTAAAGTAGTAGTTCATGATTTGCAAAAGTTGTTCGCAAGTTTCCTCGGAGTAGATCAGTCTCCGCCAATGCGGTCAATTCTCCCCAACGCCAAGCAAGAGTGCGCCTACGCGGCTTGGCTCCAAACTAGGCAGAAAACACTAAAATCGTCCTGCTAGTAGGGTCGCACAACTCAATATCTATAACAGTATCTACGAAGCACTGCGTTTCTAAGATCAAACCCAGAAGCACGAATGATGATAGGAGTGAGGTGCTTTCAGAATGGCTGGCGGAGCGGTGAAGCTTAGATGAATTTGCAGAAAAGCACTTGGGCGCATTCGTGCTAGCACTTTTGGGGGTGCGTATTTACTTAGTTGTGATGATACCCCAAAAAATGAGACAGTGAGTTTAGTTCTGATACGAAAACTAAATTTACTGATAATGACACGCAAAAAGTACACCTCGAAGTTTAAGACCAAAGTGGTTTTAGAAGCTCTGAAGGAGCGATCTTCTGTTGCAGAGTTGGCGCAGAAGTACGAACTGGCACCTCAACAGATCAACTTATGGAAAAGGGAATTTCTGGCCAATGCAGAGTTACTTTTAGAAGGAAAAGGTAAGACTAAAAAGTCTCAAGCCGAAGAAGAGCGAGACCAGTTGCTTAAAGTGATTGGCGAGCAAAAAGTCCAGCTGGATTTTTTAAACAACGCCTTACGATGAAGTCATTAACCGAACGCAGATCGATGATAAGTAAGGGTCAATCAAAGGGTCTGAGTTTAAGCAAACAATGTAGTCTGCTGTCTGTGCATCGTTCTGGACTTTACTATAAGCTAACAGGAGAATCAGCGTTGAACTTAAAGCTGATGCGCATGATGGACGAGCATTATCTACATCATCCCTTCAAAGGAGCTACCAGGATGCATACTTGGTTGACCAAGGATAAAGGTCTTGTGGTGAGCAAAAACCGAATTGAACGGCTTTATTACAAGGTGATGGGTTTACAAGCTGTGATGCCTGGTAGACATACCTCCAGACGGCATAAGGCTCATAAAACCTACCCATATTTGCTACGTAACCTGACCGTTGAAAAGCCTAATCAGGTCTGGGCGATGGATATTACCTATATACCCATGAAGAAGGGCTTTATGTATTTAACAGCTATCATCGACCTGTACAGCAGATATGTAGTAAACTGGTCAGTATCTAATTCCATGAACGCAGAATGGTGCAGGAATTGTTTGGAAGAGGCTATTGCAACTCATGGCAAGCCCGATATCATAAATACAGACCAGGGATCACAATTTACCTCTGTGATATTCGCAAACTATGTGCTAGAAGAAAATATCAATCTGAGCATGGATGGAAAAGGAAGAGCTATTGACAATGCCTTTATCGAACGACTATGGAGAAGTGTAAAATACGAGAAGCTATATCTAAACCCGCCAAACGATGGCACTGATCTATACCTTATGATTGCTGAATACTTCAACTACTACAACATGGAAAGACGACATTCTGGAATTGATAATCACATACCCGAAGAACTGTATTCTGACCTCATAAAACAGGCAGCATAATGACTTAAATGATTAATATTATAGAACTTAAAAATGAGCTATTCCTGTCCTAACTATTGGGGTATCATCATTGAAACTCTCCTAAAAGAGTTGTTCAGAAGCAGATAGTAGATGAAAGCAAATAGGCCTGATACTATCATTGTTACAAAATCTCCAGCGTTAGAATTAGCACTTTGTTCAGGAGAAACTAATGACAAGTAGATGATTGAAAATACAAAAGTTAAAATAAGAACGAAGATGAAAAGTCTAAAGCCAATGACCCATGATAGAGCAAAATATCTTTTAAAGAAGTCTTTTCCATCTCCAGAGGAGTTTGTTTTGAAAATTGAGTAGGATCCCCAAATTGTTATCCCAATTCCAATGGCAGCTTCGACTACGGTTATCAAACTTTCAGAGGAGTTCACATAAGCCGTAAGAACACCAAGGATTGAAAAAGCTAGAAAGTAGTTAAATCCTTCTTTGTCCGAAAATTCATCATTGATGATCTTTTGTTCCAGTTCTTTTAAGTTAAACCAAATCATGAGTTTCTAAATTATAAGTTCTACGTTTACCCACATGCACCCCAACGCTAAGCTAGCAAGAGTGCGCCCCGAGTTTGGCAGAAAGTACTAAGATAGCTCTGCTAGCCAACACCTCCAACGGTAACTATGAAACACTGCGTTTAGAAGATCAAATCCAGAAGCGCGAATGATGCAAGGAGAGATGAGGCTTTCAGAATGGGTGGCGGAACGGGGAAGATAGAATGAAACTGGCAGAAAGATGCTAAGGCGCATTCGTGTTAGTAGCCTGTCATATGCCTTCTATAACGAAATAAGATGTTGCCTAGATAGTAGTCGACCATAAATAAGACTTGAACATTCCATATTTCAAGTTCTTGGTTGGTAAGGTCAGTTAGGGCAGATGTTACCGCAGGAAAAGCCTCTATTCTAATGAGGCAATATGGATAAAATGATGTGTCGGTCTTAAGTAAAGCCTAATGAAACAGACCTTTTGGATTAGGAGTTGATCCCCATCCTCTGCGTTCTTCACGTTTCTCTTCCATTTTCTGTTCTCGTTTCTTTTGTTCTAGTGGTAATTGGTCAAAACGCGCTTGAAAGATTGAATCCCATTTATTCTTTAGAGAATCATTAAGAATAATTTCTCGATTATCCAAAGCAATAACTTTATCAATTTCATCCGCTTGCTCTTCTGTTAAGAATTGTCGGAGGTTGTACGTAGAATCGTAACTCTCAGCAGCGTACAAATAAACTTCTTTTCGTAATCCTGACTTTTCAAGAGAAGTTATCAGGTTAATTGCATCAAGGCTGTCATAGTTAAGGGGTTCATCGTTAACCATTTTCGTCATGAACTTCCGAGTTTGTTCACCCAAGCTTGAAGTATTAGGAAAATTTGTGTTCAGAAAGTTCTGGTAGGAGTTCATAAGTTCACGAAAACTTTCTGCTTTATCAGTTCCCAGTTCGTTCAGGAACTCTTGTTGACCAAAGGAGAAGTTAGCCGACGTTAGAAGGGTTAGAAAGAAAGATATTCGAATGATTCTCAATTTGATCTAGGAAACATAGCTGATAATGGCCAAGCATAAGAACAGTAGCGGATTTCAAGGCATTTACCTGTCAGCCACCACAAAAGTTTGCTAGATGCACAGACTTTGAATTTACCACTTCACCCACTACCTGCCCGTCCGGCAGGCGGGTTGCTTTTATATTGTGTTGTAGCCAGTTTTTCCCTATACTTTTTCTCAATTTCATTCGCAAAAGCTGTTTTGTCATTCCGTAAGAATTGCATTGCTTCTCCATTCATAATGCCCGGATGTATGTCTCTAAGGTTCCTGTCGCTCCAATTAGCCAGCTCTACAAGTATGGGTGTCAAAGCCAAGCCCTTTTCAGTCAATAGATAGAGGTTTGTCTTTCTATTGTTAGGACGTTTTGCTTTGATGATAATGCCATATTCTTCCAAAAGTTTGAGCTTAGAAGAAAGAATATTTGTGGCAATCGCTTCTTCACTTTCTGTAAAGTCCTTAAAGGTCTCCCTGCCTTCAATGAGCATTTGTTTTACGATGACCAATATCCATTTGTCTCCCAAAACATCTAAGGCTGAGGTAAACGGGCAATCACATCTGAAATCTTGTTGCATATGTTAAGTCAATATTAATTATTACTTGCAAAATGAAATTAATATTCTTTTAGCTTGCAAATTGAAAGTTATTATCTATTTTTGCTTGCGAAACAAAAGTAATAAATGACTGTCAAATAGCAAAATCAATGAGAAAGACACTAAGCACGCTTTTACTTTCAGGTATTCTCGCTTCCTGTGGTATGAGTCAATCCAAAACAACAAGTGAGGTTAATTCAATAAAAACTGCAACAATGAGCAACAAAGAAATAGTGGGTACTTTTTTAGGTGCTGTTCTAAAAAATGACCCAGAAACAATGAGAGAGCTGGCAAATGCTGACTACATTCAACACAACCCTTTTTTACCAACAGGATTAGAGCCATTCGTGCAGATGCTGCCCGTTCTTCAGGAAAATGGAACGACTGCTGAAAATATTCGGATGTTCCAAGATGGCCACTATGTTTTTATGCATAACATTTGGCGCAATGCCAAGCCATTTGGAGCTGATGAGATGATCTCATTTGATATTATTCGACTTGATGAAAATGGCAAAGTAGCTGAACATTGGGATGCCATGACACCACTAGTAAAAGAAACAGTCAACGGGAGAACGCAAACCGATGGTCCAACCGAGGTGCAGGACTTAGATAAAACCGAGGCTAATAAAGCCCTTGCCAAAGCATTGGTAGAAGATGTGTTGATGGGTAAAAATCCAAGTAAAATTACCGACTACATCAGTGCTGAAACATATCATCAACATAACCCAGGTATCAAAGACGGACTGCAGGGAATCGTAGAAGCAGTTGAATACCTCACTTCTCAAAACAACATGTTTCAATACACCAAAATCCATGAAGTACTTGGTGAAGGGAATTTTGTTTTAACTGTAAGTGAGGGGCGATGGAACAACACTAACAACGTCTTCTATGATTTATTCCGAATTGAAAATGACAAAGTAGTAGAGCATTGGGATGTGATCCAGCCGATTCCTTCGGAAGGCTTGGCCAACGACAATGGAATGTTGGGATTTTAAAATCACAATCGATGAAGAAAGCACTAATAATAAATGCACATCAGGAATATCCATTCGCTAAAGGCGAATTGAATCAAGAAATCGCTAAAAGAATTGCAGAATATCTTCAAAGTGTCGGTTATGAAATAAAAACGACAACAATGCAGGATGATTGGGATGCGGATGAAGAGGTTGATAAACATACCTGGGCGGATGTGGTCATTCTACAATCTCCTACGAACTGGATGGGCTTACCCTGGAGTTTCAAGAAATACATGGACGAAGTTTACACTGCAGGAATGTTTGGTAAAATGAGCCAGAATGATGGCAGAACAGCAGAATCACCGAAGAAGAATTATGGCGGTGGCGGATTGATGCTGGACACACATTATATGCTTTCATTGACCTTCAATGCACCAGAAGAATCATTTAATGATGAAAATGAATTTCTTTTTGCGGGCAAATCAGTAGATGACTTATACTTTCCACAGCACATGAATTTTAAGTTTTTCGGCATGAAGCCTATTCCTACGTTTGCTTGTTTTGATGTGATGAAAAATCCGAAAATTGAGAACGACTTCAAGAGACTTCAAAAGCATCTTGAGGAAAATTTTCGTTAATCGTTTTTGGTATTTGGAGATATGAGTAAAGTTAAAATCTCAAGAATTTCGGTTCTTGAGATTTTTTAGTTTTGCTTCTCTCAAATTGGCTAGAACGTCCATGTATTAGGCCCTCACTTTGTGGACAGCACTAAAATAGTGAAGTCTGCCGGTGCTTCTGAAATTTGTAGAAAGCACTGCGTTCAGAAAGAGAAAAATCCTGCGGGATGCGCCAAGTAGAAAGCAAGGACCTTTTCAAGCGGCAGGTTCATGGTGAAGTTCGCACAGAAATTTGTAAAGTGGCAGTTGGCGCATTCGTGCTAACGTATGTTACCTACCGGCTTGTTTTCTGTTCTCAGTTGCGCTGTTTGCGTAGTAGTTCTTTAGTTGTTCAAAGGTCATACCCTCAGTTTCACGGTCAATCTTGTTACGGATATCTCGCATCATCTTGACAGCATCGAATTTTTTTTCAGTTGTTGTTTTAGTCTTCATAGTTCACAATTTCTCTAGGTGTTCGAATCTCTACAGTTCGGTAGCCACTTTGTAGGTTAACCCCATTGTAAAGGTGTATTTTGTTCAGGTTGACAATGTGTTTGAAATTCCAACTTGTTAAAATCTCAATTTCGTTCACAGTTGCAGTTGCAATATGTCGGCAGTCAGCAAGACTTTTAATCCCGACAATCTGGCTATTAATGTATTTCTGGGCCAAGGTTTCAACTTCCTCCGTTAGTTCAACAAACAACTTATGTACGCTTGGAAATTTGTTTAGGAAATCTCTAATGAATTCAGGTGCGCTTTTGAGTTCTTCGGTTAGAAGTTCAGATATGACAATCTGAAATTCATGTTTCTTAACAGACTCAAAGAAGATTTTAGTCCAGAATTCGAATTCTTCGTCAAAATATCCTCCTACAACGGAAGTGTCGATATAGACCTTTTTGATCATGCGTTAAAGTTCGTCAAATGTGGAAGTCTTTGCAAGTTGCACTGCTGGTAGGTAAAGCCAAGCTCGTATGTTAGCGTCGTTATAATTATTGTACGAAAGTAGCCCCTAGATTTGATTAAAAACAATCAGGAGATAGGATGTAGTGCCAAGCTTGATACGTATTGAACGATATCCCATGTTAGGATTTTCACCTATCTCTCTTCCTCTCAAAAGAACTTGAACAAGTACCTGGGTCAACTTAAAGTTAGGCCGTATCAAAAACGAGCAAAAGTGTCTTTGAGAGCTTAAAATCCAATTCAATTATGAAACCAACAATCATTAGACAGTCAGTAGGTATAGATGTAGCCAAGGATGATTTCAAAGTATGCTATGGCCATCTAAATGCTAAAATGGATCAGCAGATCATCGTTAAAGCAACTTTTGAAAACAACTCAAAAGGCATGGAATCTTTGGCTTTGTGGTTTTCTGAGATATTGGTTTCATTGGATAACTTGTATATGGTAATGGAGGCTACTGGAGTATATCATGAAGCACTATGTCACTTTCTCTATGATCAAGGATTTAGTGTGAGTTTGATGTCATCAGGCAGAGTAAAGAAATATGCTGAGAGCTTACAGCAGCGCTCTAAGACAGATTTATTAGATGCGAAGATGCTTTGTGTTTTGGGGTTGGAGCGATCATTAGAACTGTGGGAGCCAGCTAGAAAGGAGCTAATGGATCTAAAGGAATTATCGAGAGAAAGAGGTCAGTTGGTCAAAGAGCAAAGTGCGTTAAAATGTAAACTCAATGCCCTAGAATACAGCGCTAACATTCAGCAAAAGGTAGTTTCACGACTAAAGTCACGTCTCAAGCTGATAGCCGATCAGGTCAAAGAAGTGGAACTGGAAATGCGTGAGATCGTAATCCTGGATGAAGAACTAAGCCGAAAGACCTGTCAACTCACCTCTATACCAGGCATTAGTTTTGTATCAGCCACAGTAGTAATAGCAGAGACAAGAGGGTTTCAAGGAATCAGGAGTGCTAAACAGCTTACCTCCTACACAGGCTACGACGTAGTTCATAGAGAATCAGGACTATACAAGGGAAAAACCTCGATCAGTAAACGTGGGAATAGCCACATCAGAGCGGCACTTCATATGCCTTCTCTGACTGCCGTAAGATGTAATCCTACGCTAAAACCCTTTTATCAACGCTTAAAAGAAAAGAAGGCAAAGCCTATTGTAGGGATGGCAGCTGTACAGCGTAAGCTACTATGTCTGATGTTTACACTATGGAAAACTAACTCCATTTATGATCCCGATTACAAGAAAAAATCGGCAGAAGCTTTAGCCCCTGCCTAACAGGATGGATCAAAAAACTGAGCCTCCTAAAACCTTAAAAATATTTGGAATTCTACACAGTACCTAGCAGGAGTGCGCCCCGAGCCTGGCAAGTTCCAATAAAACTAATGAATCTGCCGGTGCTCACAAAGTATCAGATAAGTACTGCGTTCAGAAGGAGGAAAACTCCTGCGAGATGTGGTAGGTAGAAAGCACCACTCTTTCTCAGCGGCAAATTCATGGTGAAGTTCGCACTAAGGTCAGTAAAGAAGCAGTTTGGCGCATTCGTGCTAGCGAATGTTCACATCCGTCTTATTTTTTCATAGAGTTCGTCAGGATCTTGTTTGTTTGCCCAAACCAGTACCAAGCTGATGTAGTCAGTTTCAAGTTCATAAAACAGAGTTACCAGTGGGTGGATTATCAGTTTTCGATAACTTGTTTGCTCATAAGTTGGCCCGATTAGGGCATTCAATTTTAGTTGCTCTATGCGTTCGTCCAACCTGTCAAGAAATGCATCCACAACATCCTCGTTCCATTGTTCCTCTATAAAGTTGGTTGTCTGGTCAAGTGATTTAAGCCCAAGAGGCGTCCAGATAGTTTTCATTTACGCCCTAAGAGTTCACGAGCACTAGTGTGTTCAATGCAATCCTATGGTTTAGCTGCACTGGATTCATGAAGTAGTTCAAGAATAGTGTTTGGAAGTTCCTCATCTGGGTTGTCACGAAAACCCTCAATGCGATCGAGTAAATCCTCATTCTGGATGGCAGTTATCCAAGTAATCAGTTCCAGCTTTCGTTGTTCAATCGTCATGTGGTAAAGATAAGAAATTTGCTACTGGCAGTCAATGGATGTGAACGTCCAGCTATGATGAGTGGGGATTAGAAAGCACTAATCTCTCGTCTCGCACATAGCCACGCCTACGCGACCCGGCCTTGATTTAAATTTAAAACTTGTGGCGGACTTTCCAATCCCCACTAAAATATCCTGACAGATAAAACCCCATTCATTCATAGCATATGTTACAAGCTGCATTTTTTCTATCTCAGAAGTATGACATGATCATTAATCCGCTTATCCCAGCTGTTATTCCAATAGCTAAATACATCGTTCTGTTGTTTACAGTAAAAATGCCACGAATATGTTCTTTGACAATTGTCCAGAGAATTCCGCAATAGAAGATCAATGTTAGAACATAGGTTATCGTAGGCGTTGTAGGGAAAAGGCTGTCAAGAGCAGGGATGCCTGAAGGTTCAGAGTTGATGGACATTATTAGCAGTCCGATGGTATTAACTGCTGAATATGTCAAATAGATTGACAGTAAAACCCATCCAGTTGATTTCCTCTTCCAAAAGAGATATGCCATGAAAGGTAAATACATAATAGGAAGAAAAAACATCACCAAACTGAGATCCCAGCCAGAATCCCCTGAAGCAAAAATGTATTGTATTAATGCAAAATTTTTAAATAGTTGGTATGCCCAAATACATAAAAAAGCCAATGAAATTCCGTTAATCAACTTTTCTGAGTTTACACCATTTTTTTGTAAGGGGTTAAGTAATTCTAGAATAGGAGATATTGTTTCAAATATTTTTCTCTCTTGTTCCTTTTTCCTATTGACTTTTTCTTCTTCTACCCGTTTTTGAGTCAAGAGTTCTTCTTTAGCTGTATTGAGCTCATCATTGGACAGGTTACGATCTGAAATTTCAGATGAAGCAGCTTCAACAGCTAGTTTTTGAAATTCCGTTGGGTTGTCCAAAATGTTCAGGAGTTCAACGTTCGATTTGGACTTAAATCTTTCTGTGAATTCGTTCATATGCGGTTTTTCACAGCTTGCTTGTAACGCCACGCTAGCAGGAGTGCGCCCCGAGCTAGGTATAAAGCACTAATATAGCTCTGCTAGCCAACACCCACAACAGTATATACGAAGTGCTGCGTCGAGAAGAAGAAAATCCAGAAGTACGAATAATGGTAGGAGAGATGAGCTTTCAGAATGGCTGGCGGAGCGGTGAAGATCAGATGAAATTGCCAGAAAGCACTTAGGCGTATTCGTGCTAGCAACTGTTAGATGTTTTTCATTTGATCTGGGTATGAATATGATCATCATGCCTTACTGCTTGACATCCATGAAATCTAATGTTGTCAAGTCGATTCAATCTCCATCTTTGCTTCAAATGAGGTTCAATGAAAATCTTAGAAGTTAGCTCGTCCTTGGATAGTAATTTGATGAGTTCAGTTGTTCGTTCAACATCAAGTTGATACTTCTTCTTGTTCCATTGGGGAACAACAGATGAAAGCAGTCCATATTGCCAATAACCTCTTTGTTCACAGTCAGCTGGATAGTTTGATTCTCCTTTTTTCGGATCTTCAAAAACGCCATATCCAATAAAGCTCGGAGCTTTATTAGATCGATCACTATCTCTTTTGTAGAAGAAAGCTAAATCTAATTTCTTGCCATCGTTGTGACTCAGATGTGGAAATAGCGGAAAGCCGTTAACAAATGGGAAATTAGCGACCAGATAATTAGTGCAAGTACCTTTATATCTGTTCTCTAGTTGATCAGAAATAGAGACTACTTGATTCTTTAGTTGAGGAGTTACATAGTGCCTATTCAACAAGCAAGTCCCGAAGTTTAAAGGTCGCAAATTACCTGTCAGGGGTAGGGCAGTTCTTTCAAAAATTGGAGCAATCAATGGAATGATTAGAAATGTTGATACTAAATAAATTCCAAGAAATACTGCCACTGACGAAGTTCTGGAGAGCTTAAAAAATCTTGTCAGGATTAGAGTTAGGAGATAAACCACTCCTCCAACTTGAGTTAAAATGGTTAGAAGTAAAATCAGAGTTAGGTGAAGTAGAAAATAGAGAATTCTTTTCAAGTTGCTCAAATTACATCTAACAATAATATAACGCGCACTAGTGCGTGTTATCCATCTTTCAAAGATACCCATTACACCATTAAGTCCAAGGGACTCCTGACCTCCTCCAGCTCCTTGCTGCTCACGTGGGTGTAGATCTCTGTCGTTTTGGCACTCGTATGCCCCAAAAGCGTCTGGATGTAGCGAAGGTTGGTCCCGTTTTCCAGCAAAT
>JBCCLV010000033.1:0-33921 GCA_039026695.1 Bacteroidota bacterium | reverse complement strand
GATAAGTTTTCGTCAGGATATATAAAAAAAAGGGCCGGATCCTTTGGGCATGCAATCTTAAAGGAAGTAAACGCTTTGAGTCATTAAAATGAAAAAGATAGAATTTTAAATTGATGGTGCATAATAGTTTAGTTAAGTAGTATCATCAATATTATTCCAGACAAAATTTACATCTTGCGCAACCCTTTGAACTTATTGTATCAACTTTTCTAAACGCAACTATTTACATCTTACGCTTTCTTTGGTGTCTACTTTTGGCATTTAGCTTTAAGAGTCCACGGATAAAAAGCAAAATGAAGCTCCTCTTTGTTGTCATCTTTTTTCTAGCCTCTGGTGCTGATTTTCTCCATGCACAAGTCAAAGTAGATACCAACCTCACTGGCAAGCACGCCAAGGCAGTGAAGCGGGCCAAACAAACCAAAGAAGAGGCCAAGCAAAAAAGAGAAGAAGCACGAGCCTACAATAGAGAGGTAAAGGCCTACAAGAAAGAGCTTAAAGAGTATCGGAAAGCAAAAAAACAGTACAGAGAAAAGTACGATAGCATCAGAACTGCCAGGATGAAGATCAGTGGTTTTGATTCCCTGGGTGCCTTGATCACGGTTGATTCTCTCACCATCGCCGAGGAAGTATTAGAAGAGATACAGCTTCCTGAAGGGTATCGACAAATACTACAGGATCCACCTACACTTCCAACAATAGATTCAATCCAGTTTTCACTTGATTCCGCTCAGCTACTTTCAAATGACAGCTTGCTTTTCAAACAAGCAGAACAAAAAGCAGAAGGTATCGCAAAAGAGTACCTGCCGGAGCAAATGAAGCAGTCATCAGATCCGCTAGGAAGTTTGAGTAAGCCTGATGGTCTTCCCGGTCAAGTACCAGATGTATCTTCTTTTGCGGGTGTTGGAGGCGGACTGAGCGAGATTAAAAAACCCCAACGACCCAATCCCAACTTGATTAAACCTGAGCAAGCCAGGTCCCTTTTTAAGAAAATCGATCCTGAAAAATTTTTGGATTCCCAAAAAGAACTACAAAAACTGAAAAAGAAATACAGCAAGCTTCCCGATAGCCGAGATCCTAGTGAAGGCATTAAGAGGAACTCTCTGCAGGACGCACCTTTTAAAAAGCGCTTGTACTTTGGAGGAAATTTATCCCTGCAATCAACTGACCCTCTGATCCTTAGTAGCAATCTACAACTAGGTTATTGGATCAATAAAAAGTGGCTGGCAGGAGTAGGTTTTGTCTACAGAGAGCAATTCACCCAAAAAGATTCGCTGGCTCAGATTTCGGGAGACAGTTATGGCTATAGCCTCTTTACTCGCTACGACATCAAAAAAAGCTATTTCATTTGGGGCGAAGGAGAATTCCAAGTTGAGAAATCACTATTTGGGACTGAAGTGGTTTCAGATCCCTCCTGGCAGCAGGCTTACTTGCTAGGATTTGGAAAAGAGTTTACCTTGGGGCCTGTAAACTTCATCAGCCTTATCCTCTACGACTTCAATTTTCAAAATAACTCTATCAACAACCGGCCCTGGGTATTCCGAATCGGGTGGAGGTTGTGACTACTTAGCTCAAGTTCCTTTTGCGTAAGCGAAAATCTAGACGCTTGCAAAAATCATCCACCTCAAATACTACGTTGAAAGCAAATACTCCTTGAACTTCTCATAATCAGCAGGTATAAGAGTAGCCACTTTCTCTCTTTCCATCAGTGACTCGGCAAAATCCGGCACCTCAAGCTTTGCTCCCACTGCTTCATCCATCACCGGAAGAAACTTGCAGTAGTGCGCAGTTCCCAAGAACACGCCTGACTTACTCTTCTCTTTTAAAGATTCAAAAGCAATGGCACTGTGTGGGTCCAGGTAATATTCGTTTTCTTCAGTACAGCTTTTGATAGTCTCCTTGATGGCTGCATCGTCCAAAGTAAAAGGGTCTATTTTCTCAACAATATCATTCCAAGAACCATGGAATAGTGCCAGAAGTCGCTTGAAGTTACTTGGGTCTGCAACGTCCATGGCATTTGCAATGGTTTGTATAGTTTTTTGGGGGTTGTAGTCCCCAGATCTCAAATAGCGAGGCACTACGTCATTTGCATTAGTTGCGGCGATGAAAGACTTGATCGGAACCCCCATTTTCATCGCCAGCAGTCCTGAGGTGAGGTTACCGTAATTTCCACTTGGTACTGCTACAGTAAAGTCCTTCCAGCCGTATTGAAAAGGAACATAGTAATAAATTGACTGTGGTAACCACCTGGCAATATTGATCGAGTTGGCGGAAGACAGTCGCTTCCGACTCGTGATATCTCGATCTCCAAAAGCGGATTTGACCATACTTTGGCAATCGTCAAAACTGCCCTCCACCTCCAAGGCTGTTATGTTTTGACCTAAAGTGGTCAACTGCTTCTCTTGGAGGAGGCTTACCTTACCCTTAGGATAAAGGATCACAACCTTGACTCCTGGGACCCCTAGAAAGCCTCTCGCAACTGCCCCACCGGTATCTCCCGAGGTTGCAACCAATACCGTGATCTCCGCGCTACGCAGGTTCTTTTTTCGAGTATCCTCATTTTGATTGAAATACGCCAGACATTCAGCAAGAAACCTGGCTCCGACATCTTTAAAAGCGAATGTGGGCCCGTGAAAAAGCTCCAGGCAATGGATATTTTCAGAAACTTTTTTTAGAGGAATCGGAAAATTGAACACGCGTTTATTGATTTCAGAAAGGGCACTTTTGTCAATGTCAGATCCACAAAAATGTCCCAGAACCTCTGTAGCAACTTCAGCTAAAGTCATTTGTGGCATAGCGCCTAATAAATCTCGATCAAGCGTCGGAATCTCAGAAGGAAAGAACAAACCGCCATCCCCTGGCAGATTTTCCAGCACTGCCTCTTTGAAAGATACAGGCAAACCATGGCCTGTGGTACTAGTGAATTTCATGGCTTAACACGACAACCTTCCGCACTCATACGAGTCTCGAAGAAGTCACAGTCAATATTTTCATTTTTGAATAGTGATTCCATTTCAGCTTTGCATGACAGTAAGTTTTCATCGGTCTCGAAAAAAGCAAAAACACTGGGACCAGACCCTGAAATATTGTACCCTACTGAATCGTTTGCCATTGCTATCTCTTTCATTTTATCGTAGCAAGGTATCAGGGATTTTCGCACAGGCTCCGCGATGTAATCTTCAATACTATTAGATAGTCGATCCCAATCCTTTTCGTGCAAAGCGTGGATTAAACTGGCGAGATTACCCCACTGGTTGCGAGCTGTGGGAACAGATATTTCCGTGGGTAGTATTCCTTTGGCTTCTGCTGTCTTAATCTCTGCGTAAGGTCTCGCAATTAGGATTTTGAGTTCATCTGCAAGTGGTAAATGAAAGTAATCAAGCGGCTGATAACTACGTACAGAAATACATCCACCCAGTAGTGAAGGCGCCACATTATCTGCATGATAGCATTTCGACGCATAAGCTTCTCCCTCGAGCGCAAATGGAAGCAATTCACGGGTTTCTAAAGGGCTTGGCAGAAGCTGGTTCACTGCAAAAACGGCTCCAGCCGCACTAGATGCGCTAGAGCCCAGACCGCTTCCGGGAAGGAATAGCTTCTTGATCTGAAATGAAAAGCCTTGATTACCTCCTACGTGTTTCAAAAGGGCACTAGCTGCAACTGTGGCAACGTTTTCCTCCGGAACTAACGAGAGTGATGCACCTTCCACTGACTCGATCACTAAACCGGGGGCTTCACTTTCAGTTACTATCAGCTCTTCATAGATTCCCTCCAGGGCAAAACCAATGGTATCATACCCGCAACCGATGTTGGCTACTGAAGCAGGAGCGATTACTTTGACAGACTTTGTCATGGCGCAAACTTACAATTCCGGTCTTACCAATCGCAATACGTCTGCAAAGATGCCTGATGCGGTCACTTCCGCACCCGCACCTGCACCCTTGATCACCAAAGGTTGCTCATTGTACCGGTCGGTATATAGCAAGACGATGTTGTCTTTTCCCTCCAGATTGTAAAAGGGATGTGAAGCCTCCACTTCAGCAAGTTTTACCTCTGCTTTCCCCCCTTTGTAAATAGCTACTACTTTAAGTCGAGCATTTTTCTTTTGTGCCTTCTGATACAATGCCGAAAAATACGACTCCTCGGAAAGTACATTCTCATAAAATGCCTCAATGCTATTGGTATTTTCACAAGATTCCGGCATAAATGAACTTAGCGTGATGCTGTCCATTTCAAAAGGAAACCCGCTCTCACGAATCAAAATCAGCAACTTACGTTTCACATCTTCACCGGATAGGTCTAGCCTGGGATCGGGCTCCGTATATCCTTCTGCCTTCGCTTTTTTGATTACTTCTACGAATGGTACAGAACCATCGTACTCGTTAAAGAGGAAATTCAAGGTTCCTGAAAGTACTGCCTCAATCTGATGCACATGGTCTCCACTACGTACAATATCACTGAGTGTGGACAGCACCGGAAGACCTGCACATACATTGGTTTCAATCAAAAATTGACTGCCATATCTTCGCGCTGCAGATTTCAACAATTGATATTTATCAAGACCTTCTGTAGCAGCAATTTTATTTGGCGTGACCACTGAAATGGACTTCTTCAAGATCTCGGGATAGAGATCTGCGATTTCTTTTGAGGCTGTAATATCCAAAAAGATGCTATTTCGGTAGTTGAGCTCAATCATTTTAGCTCTAAAAACCTCGGAAGAAAATTCTTCACCTTCTTCAAGTCGGTCTCTCCATTTGCTTAAGCGAATTCCATCTTCATTGAAAGCCATTTTCTTAGAATTCGCCACGCCAATCAACTTTAGATTGATCAAGTGATCCTGCTTTAAAATGGTGAATTGCGCATGCAGTTGATTGATAAAAGCCGTGCCTACATTACCGACCCCAATGATGAACAGGTTTATTCGCTTTGCTTCGTACTGGAAAAAAGCTTCGTGCAGAATGTTTAGTGACTTATTCAAATCACTGCGCTGGATTACCGCAGAGATGTTTCGTTCCGACGAGCCCTGGGAAATCGCTTTGATACTCACCCCATTCCTTCCTAAAACGTTAAACATCCGCCCACTTATCCCGACTTGGTTTTTCATATTGGATCCCACAAGCGCCAGAATAGACAATCCACGTTCTATCCCTATAGGATCGATGAGTTGCTCATCAATGTATTTTGCAAAAGCGCTACTGATTTTTTCAAGCGCTATCTCAGCGTCGGTATCCGAAAGAGCAATTGTTACTGTATGTTCTGCATTAGACTGTGTGATAAACTCCACTCCAAGTTGATGCGCTGAAAGTATAGCAAAAAAGTCCTTGGTGAAAGTGGGGACACTCAATAAGCCAGTGCCTGAGAGCGTAATCAGTGAAACCTCTTTGAGGCTGGTGATTCCTCTTACCAGCTGATCATCCCCTTCTTCGCCGGAAATCAAGGTTCCCTCACCTGCTGCCTGAAAAGTGTTTTTTATTCGGATCGGGATAGTGGCTTCCAGGCAAGGTTTAAGACTTGGCGAATACAGCACTTTCGCCCCAAAATGCGAGAGCTCTATCGCCTCCTGGTACGAGATTTCGCTAATGATTCGAGCATTGCTCACAATTCGCGGATCTGCCGTCATTAATCCATCTACGTCGGTCCATATTTCCAAAACTTCACTTTTGAGGGCACGGGCTACTATTGCGGCAGTATAATCAGATCCACCTCGGCCAAGCGTAGTAGTTTCGCCATCCTCAGTCGAGGAAATAAACCCCGGCACAATCGTTACCTGACCAAATTCTTTTGCAGCCTTCCTGATTAACGCATTTGAAACTTCAAAATCAACTTTTGCCCCTCCAAAAGCGTCATTAGTACGGATGAACTCCCGGGCGTCTTTAAAGGAACTATCCAGACCCTCCTTATTAAAAAAGTGATTGATAAGGTTGGAAGAAATCAATTCACCGGAACTCAAAATGAAATCTTTGCTTCTTTTCGTCAGTTCTTTTAACAGATATACGCCATCGCAGATCCTTCTCAATTGCTTAAAAAGTGCTTCCTGTTCTCCCTTAAGAGATTCGCCAGTCAGTTCAATGCAGATCTGATCATGTCTTGAAAAAAGCTCATCTAGAAGCTTCAAGTATTTTCTATCTCCAGCTTCCGCAGTAATTGCAATTTTCTCCAGATCGTTAGTAGTATCTCCAATCGCAGACACAACCACCACTTGCGGGTTTTTATCGGATTGAATAATGTCCTTCACCTGTCGGATCGAGCTGCCTGCTCCTACTGAAGTACCACCAAATTTTAAAACTTTCATATGCTGTATAAAAAAACGCCATCCTTAAATAAAGAATGGCGTTCCTGTGATTTTTTTGTATTGAGCACAGCTACCATTCAAGCTTACTACATGTGCATGTAGCAATACTCTGTGTGGTACTAAATGTGCGTTCTTGATTCATTCAGGGCCAAAAGTAAAGCTGCACCCAATTAATCCAAACTATTTAGATAAATAATTGAATTTAATAATTGCCTTAATCGAAGTGTACCTTTTTGAGAGAAATTAAAAAAACGACCTTATTGTAAAGCAACCCGTTTTACTAGCCCTGGTGCATTCTTTTACGCTGTAAATTGAATTGAATCAACGTACTTTCGCACCGGAAAGCAACATGCCATTGATATGATTTACCTCATCGTTACCGTCTCGTATATCGTCATTCTCACACTTATTATTATTTATAAAAGCAGGGGCGTAAAAAGTGAGGAGGATTTTGTAGTGGCGGGGCGGAATGTCCCAGTCTACCTTCTGGTCGGCACATTGGTTACCACGTGGATTGGTTCTGGAAGTTTGTTTGGAACCGCAGGACTCACCTTTCAGGTTGGCTTCTCTGAACTTTGGTTTTCACTGGGTGCTTGGATAGGCATCTTGGCGGTTTATTTTATTGCAGCCAGGGTAAGGAGGATTTCACAATATACGCTTACCGATATCCTTGAAAAACGTTACTCGTCATTGGCAAGACTCCTCGGGACGATCACAATCATTGTTGCTTACTTAATCATAGCTGGTTATCAGTTTAAAGGTGGTGGACGTTTCCTCTCTATTTTAACCGAAGGAGCAATCACTGTGGAACAAGGAACGCTCATTACATTTCTCATCATCATTGCTTTCACAGCCTTAGCTGGGATGGTCTCAATAGTTTCCATTGACATTTTCAACGGGATCATTATGATCATTGCAATTGTGCTTGCTGTCCCATTTGCTATTACCGGCTTTGGGGGATGGAGCGAGGTAGTAAGCACGATTAATGACGTGAGTCCCGATCATCTCTCAATTTTTGAAGGGCATGAGCCCACTTGGTACATCGGTATCATGCTACCTACGCTCATGCTGCTCCTAAGCGAAAGCAGCGTGTATCAAAAATTCTCATCAGCAAAAGATGCTAAATCAGCCAAAAAAGCGGTCATGGGTATGTTCATCGGGGTAGTAGGTATAGAATTTTTGATGTGCCTCCTGGCGGTAGTAGGTTTCGCAATCTATGCACATGATCCACGCTTTTTCCTAGCTGATGGCACAGTAAATGCGCCCATGTCTGAAGAAATAATACTTCGTATTGGATTTGAACAGCTTCCCACATTCGTAGGATCGCTGCTTTTTGCTGGAGGTGCAGCGATCATACTGTCAACAGGAAATACATTTTTGATGGTAACCTCTACAAATTTTACCAGGGACATCTTGGAGAAATACTTTATTAAAGAAATGAGTGATAAAACAAAGCTTAGGATACAGCGTGTGGCAATCGTGCTGCTGGGATTTATTGCCTATCTGATCATGACGCAGTTTGAAGAGATACTCTCCATGGCCTTCATTTCTTACACAATGATTGGTGCCTCTCTTGCTCCGCCACTGTTGGCTACTTTCTTTTGGAAGCGCGTTACTAAAGAAGGTGGCATTGCATCGATTCTAGCCGGAATGCTTTCGGTAATCATAATAGAGTTTTTGAATAGAACCGGTGTAGAAGCTGATCTGGGCATTATTTCCTTCCCGTTTGATTCCAAAATGGTCGCCATACCTGCCCTCATTGCCTCTGTCTTGGCATTGATTATAGTAAGCCTTCTTACCAAGCCAACCAAAAAGGAAATCGTAGCGCCATTTTTCGACAAGAGCTAAATAACATAGCCCTTCGTTTACTGTTATAGCCCCAACCCCAATCATTTAAAATAAACAACGTAAATCCCCAAAATGAAAGAATACGGTATAAAACCCACCCAAAACAACCTCGCGAGCTTAGCCATCAAAGTAAAAGAAGCCCACTGGAACCTCACTCAATCGGAGCTTATTGAAGAGAGCATCAAAAACCAAGAGGGGCATCTTGCCGATACCGGAGCTTTGACTGTTGATACCGGAAAGTTTACTGGCAGATCACCCAAAGATCGTTTTCTGGTAAAAGATACAATCACGCAAGATAAAGTTTGGTGGGGTAACATAAATATCCCATTCGATCCTGAGAACTTCGATAGGATCTATCATAAAATGCTTGGCTATCTGGCTGAGAAAAAAGTGTACGTGCGAGATATGTATGCCGGAGCAGATAAGACACATCGTCTCAGGGTAAGATTCATTAACACCTTCGCGTGGCACAATCTGTTTTGTTACAATATGTTTTTGCTACCAGAGCAGTACAAGCTTGAGACGTTTGAGCCCAACTTCACCGTAATCTGCTGCCCGGAATTCACCGCCAATCCTGAGACGGATGGAACTCGTAGTGAAAATTTTGCGATCGTGAACTTTACCAAGCGGATGATTTTAATTGGTGGTACTGAATACTCCGGGGAGATGAAGAAGGGGATATTTTCAGTACTCAATTTCACCTTACCGACAGAAGAGGGTGTGCTATCGATGCACTGCTCGTCGAATATGGCCAAAGACCACACCAACGCAGCAGTTTATTTTGGTCTTTCAGGAACTGGAAAAACTACGCTCTCGGCAGATCCTGAAAGATTGCTCATCGGTGATGATGAACATGGCTGGACTGATAAAAACGTATTCAACTTTGAGGGAGGATGCTATGCAAAAGTCATAGATCTCTCAAGGGAAAAGGAGCCGGATATTTGGGACGCAATCCGCTATGGTGCCATTGTGGAAAATACCAATTTCAAAAAACAGTCGCGCGAAATTGATTACTCCAATAGCGACAAAACAGAAAACACCCGGGTCTCCTATCCCATTGAGCACATCCGCAATGCGATACAGCCGTCTATTGGTGGAATCCCTAAGAACATCTTCTTTCTCACGTGTGATGCTTTTGGCATCATCCCTCCTATACAGCGACTTTCCAAAGACCAGGCTATGTATCATTTTATTTCTGGTTACACCTCGAAGGTAGCGGGTACTGAAGCGGGCGTAACAGAACCAGAACCTGTCTTCTCCGCTTGCTTTGGCGCTCCTTTTCTGCCTCTACACCCAACCGCCTACGCTGAAATGCTAGGCAAGAAAATGGAACAGCATGAAGTAGCTATCTGGCTTATCAATACCGGATGGACCGGAGGCGAGTATGGTGTGGGTGAAAGAATTAAATTGAGCTACACACGAGCCATGATTACAGCCGCGCTGGAAGGAAAACTAGATCACGTGGGTTACAGAACACATTCGATCTTCGGTGCTGAGATTCCACTTACTTGTCCAGGCGTCCCTAGCGAAATTTTGAGTCCGCGAGAAACCTGGAAAAATGATGACGCTTTTTACAAGAAAGCCAATGAGCTTGCAGGCCGGTTCATTGAGAACTTTAAAAAGTTTGAGGAGTATGCAAATGAAGAGATTATGTCAGGTGCACCTAAACCAAACCAACGTTATCTCTAGATGACTTTTACTTCTGGTTGTTTAAACCAGATGAAATTACTATCTCCTCACTTAGGGCTTTTGTTCCTTACTTGTGTGCTAGCGAATACCTAAAAGTTCAATATCAAAGGATAAAACGGTATTTGGTGGTATTCCTTGATTTCCTTGTGTGCCATAGCACAATGCAGAGGGGGCATAGATGGTAATTTTTTCACCAACCTCCATTTGAGGAATCATGATTTGCCAGGCTTGGATTAACCCTGAAAGGGAAAAAGTACTGTTTGCACTCTGATCAAAGACACCACCGCGCAAAAAACGACCCTCAAAAGCCACATCCACAATATTCCCCAATTCTGGAGAAGGTCCACTACCTGTTTTATTTACTGTATATCTTATGCCCGATGAGTCCACCAGGGCATTTATACCATTCTTGGTTAGATAACTTTCAATGATGATTGTATCTGCTGCAAACTGCCCTCCTTCTTTTACATCGCTTGCCAGCTTCAAGTTGATTTTGAGGTTAGAATTAGCCGGTAAAGTCCCCACATCCTCATCTCCAAAGCAATATCCTGAAGGTGCGTACACGGTGCGACTACCACCTTCATTCATTTCTGCAAGCATTAAGCTAAATGCAGCAATTAAGTTATTACTTAGTACAACGGATTCCCCGTAAATAGAAGCAGCTAAAGTATCATCTGAGCCGAGTGCACTGAAATCGTATTCAATTACCAAGAGTGATCCTATGTCCGGTACTTCGCCATCGCCTGCTTCTAGAGTGGTAAATCGGATACCACTAGAATGTACCTCCGTGTCAATATCATTGTTTTCCAGAAAACGATCAATGGCGGCTATATCGACTGCCAATTGTTCGTCAAAGGTCAATCCTTCATCTCCTCCACAACTGATCAACAGCAGAGTGGTTAACATCAAAACTCCCAAAAATCTCATCCTATCATTCTATTTAATTCTAGCTAAAAAGCGCACCGGCAATGGTAGCGGTCATCATGGTTGCCAAAGTTGCAGCTATAAGTGCCTTAAAACCAAGGCTGGATAAATCTCCTTGTCTATCAGGGGCCATGCTCCCAATACCTCCAATCTGGATACCAATCGAAGAAAAGTTAGCAAAGCCACAAAGCGCATACGTAGATATGATAACCGATTTACTAGATAAAACACCACTTTCCTTCATTTCTGCCAGACTTAAATACGCTACAAATTCATTAATTACAAACTTCTGACCTAGCAAACTTCCTACATTGACCGTCTCTGCCCAGTCTACACCCATAATAAAGGCAAAAACCCGAAATAATTGTCCTAAAATGTATTGAAGTGAAAACCCATCAAACGCACCCTGTGTAGTTCGCTCAACAAAGGCGTTTAGCCCAAGCCACTCTCCTACTCCATCAACTAAAATCCAATTGACTGTGAAAATGATGGCAATAAAAGCCAATAACATGCCGCCAATATTGAGCGCCAACTTTACACCATCAGAGGTACCGTTTGCGATAGCATCTACAAGATTTTTACCCACGTTTTCTTTACTTACCACAAGATTGCCATCCACTCGCTGAGACTTGTTTTCAGGCATAAAAATCTTGGCCATCACTATGGCAGCAGGTGCATTCATAATAGATGCACTCAATAGATAAGTGGCAAAAAGCCGCTGCTGATCCGGATCTCCACCTCCCAAAAAGGATACGTAAGCTCCGAGAACACTCCCAGCAATGGTGGCCATGCCTCCAGTCATGAGACAATTAAGCTCAGATGCAGTCATATTTTTGATGAATGGTTTTACCAGAAGTGGTGCTTCTGTTTGTCCCATAAATACATTTCCCGCTGCTGACAGACTCTCAGCGCCTGATAATCGCATTGTTTTTGACATCACCCAAGCGAAGACATAAACTACCTTCTGTAAAACTCCTAGATAGTACAAAGCTGCGGTGACAGCCGAAAAGAAAATCACACTGGGTAGCGCTTGAAATGCAAAGAGAAAACCAAGGCTGTGGTTCACCCCTTCAGCAGAGTCGCTATTTTTTGCTAAGTCGCCGTACAGGAACTCAGCTCCAAGAAGACCAAAATTGAGAAATTTTACAAAGCCTGCGCTGAGGAAGGAAAAAGCCTGGTTAACAAACTGAACATTGGCAATAAGCAATGCAATCACGATTTGCAAGACCAACCCAACCCCTATTAACCTAAAATCAACCGACTTTCGATTTTTTGATAGAACCCAGGCAATCGCAATGAGACATACCAGGCCGATAGCACCCCTCAGGTAGTCCATTTAGCTCAGTTTCGCTTGTTTAAAACATCACGAATTCTTGCAGCTTTCTCGTAATCTTCCTTTTCGAGCGCTTTACTTAATAACTTTTCCAATTCCGAAGAATTTAGATCTTCTAAGCTTTTCTTGGTTTCTGTCTCCTCAATCTCCGCTTGTATCATCTCCTCCTCATACTCATCTGTAAGTACAATTCCCGCCTCATCCAAAATTTCCTCATTGGTATAAAAGTCAACGTTGAATCTCAGACCAATCGCAATTGCGTCAGAGGGTCTGGAGTCAATTTCAAATTCTTTACCCTGGGACTCACAGATAATCTTAGCGAAGAACACACCTTCCTTGAGATTAGAAATATAAACTTCCTTTATCTCTATTTCGAAGTTCATGGAAAAGGCTTTGAACAAATCATGCGTCATGGGGCGATTAGGGACGATCTTCTCAATTTCTATCGCTATGGCTTGCGCTTCAAACATCCCAATGATGATCGGTAGTCTGCGGGTACCACTTACTTCGCCCAGTACAAGTGCGAATGAACCAGACTGGGACTGGCTAGAAGACAGTCCCAGAATTTCAAGTTTTATTTTGCCACCCGCCATCTAAGCCTGCGCCTTCTTAATTGCCTCAGTTAATTTTGGAATGACTTCAAAAGCATCGCCAACCACACCATAATCTGCTGCTTTGAAAAATGGTGCTTCTGGGTCTTTATTGATCACCAGAATATTCTTTGATGAATTCACACCTGCAAGGTGTTGAATTGCACCGGAAATCCCAATTGCAATGTAAAGTGATGGACTCACTTTTATTCCAGTTTGGCCCACGTGCTCATGGTGGGGTCTCCAATCCATATCTGATACTGGCTTGCTACAACCTGTTGCCGCACCAAGTGACTTGGCAAGTTCTTCCACCATTCCCCAATTTTCAGGACCTTTCAGGCCCCTTCCAGCGGATACTACCAAATCAGCCTCAGGAAGTAATACATCCCCTTCAGCTTTTTCAACTTTAGTGGTCTTCACACTGAAATCCGCTTCATTAATTGTGGGAGAAAAAGAAACTACCTCAGCTTCTGACCCATCTTCAGAGATCGGAACTGCGTTTTTCTTGATAGAAATGATCTTATTGGATCCATCAAGCGTGGTATTGGCGTATGCTTTACCTGTATAAATACTTTGCTTTACTGTATCTCCACTAGGAAGCTCGCTCACATTAGATGCCAAGGCTGCATCTATCTTTATTGCTACCCGAGCAGATACAGGATCGCCAAGGGAGCTTTTCGCTAGCACGAGCAGATCTGCATTCTCTTGATGCATTGCTTCTGCTATCGCTGAAGCATAGGCCATAATATTAGGTGCTGCAAGTCGATCTTCTGTCACATGTAAGATCTTACTTGCACCTGCTTTTCCTAAAGGTGCAGTATCACTCACGGATCCAAATACAATTGCAGTGACACTTTCACCTGTAGCTTTAGCATAGCTCACAGCCTCTAGCGAGGATTTCTTCACATTCCCTTCGTCGGTTTCTACAAAAACTAATGCTGCCATCTTAAATCACTTTTGCTTCATTTTTTAATAATCCTACCAGTTCATCCATATTGTCTGCATCAATTAGCTTAACATCACCTTTCTTGGGTGGTAGCTCAAACGCGGATACCTTGGCCCTGGCTTCTCCTGCTGTAGGGTCTTTTACCACCAAAGGCTTAGACCTAGCTCCCATTATGCCTCTCATATTGGGTATCTTCCATTCTGCAATCGGTTCCTGGCATCCTGCAACGAAAGGGAGCGATACTTCCATGTATTCTTTACCTCCTTCTATTTCTCTGGTGATTACACCTTTGTCCCCTTCAATATCAAGCGACATAACTGGGGATACCGATGGCAAGCTTAACATTTCACCTACCATACTATGAACTTGACCTCCATTAAAATCAATGGATTCTCTTCCCATTAGAATTAGGTCAAACCCACCGTCTTTGGCCACTCCTGCAATCTCTTTTGCCACAAATAATGCATCCACGGGAAAAGCATTGATCCTTACGGCATCATCAGCACCAATAGCCAGGGCTTTTCTTATGGTCGGCTCAGTTTCTGCCTCACCAACATTTACCACAGTAATAGTACCGCCATGCTGTTCTTTAAGTTCCACCGCTCTGGCCAGCGCATAATCATCATAAGGTCCGATGATGAATTGCACTCCACTGGCATCAAACTTGGTGTTGTCATTCGTAAATGCAATCCGCGAGGTAGTATCTGGCACATGCGTAATACAAACTAATATTTTCATGTGTTTTTGTCATTTATTTTAAAAAAAGAGAGGTGAGCAAAAATGCTTACCTCTCTGAATAATCGCAAGGACGAATTTAGTGATTATAACCCATACAGCTACGAAACTGAGGAAAGTTTGAAAGGCTCACAATCCACAATTTTCTGCGAAAATTTGATTCACAATCCAGGCGCGTTCTAACTTCGCAAATATGGAAGATCAAATTCTGGATATTTTCATTGTGGGGGCAGGACCGATTGGCATGGCATGTGGGATCGAAGCGGAGAAATCACAATTATCCTACGTAATTGCAGACAAAGGATGTCTGGTCAATTCACTTTACAATTACCCAAGGAATATGACCTTTTTTTCTACATCAGATAGGTTAGAGATCGGAGAGATACCTTTTATTTCCCATAACCCAAAGCCCACTAGATCAGAGTCTTTGGAGTACTACAGAAGAGTAGCATCTTCCTGGCAGCTAAAAACACAGCTTTACGAAGAGATTACATCAATTAAAAGCGAAGATGGAATATTTGAGATTACCTCAAGCAAACAAACCTACAAATCCAAAAATATAATCATAGCTACTGGTTTTTATGATCTACCCTATCCTTTGGGTGTAGAAGGTGAAGATTTAGCCAAAGTTCGCCACTACTATGACGAGCCTCATCCTTACTACGACATGCATGTTGCAGTGGTGGGTGCGGCCAATTCGGCGGTGGATGTTGCACTTGAGGTGTACAGGAAAGGAGCACGTTCAGTGACGATGATCATTAGGGAAGAAGAAATAAATCCACGGGTAAAATATTGGGTAAAGCCAGACATTGAAAACAGAATTAAGGAGGAGTCTATCACGGCTCATTTTGAGTCAAACATCACAAAAATCACCGCTGACGCGATAGATATACAGACGCCAAATGAAGTACTTACGCTTCCAAACGATTTTGTGCTAGCCATGACCGGATACCAGCCAGATTTTTCTTTTCTGGAAAATTTAGGGATCACATTGAAAAATGATGAATTCAAAACACCCACTTATAACGCTGATACAATGGAAACCAATGTCTCCAAGGTCTACCTTGCTGGAGTAATTTGTGGCGGTCTTCAGACCAATAAGTGGTTTATTGAAAATTCAAGAGAACATGCTGAAACCATCATTTCAAGCATAAAAGTAAATGACTGAAAGCTTGATTGGGTATATCGCCGCATTTCTTACAACCGTTGCCTTTCTTCCACAAGCAATAAAAACAATACAAACGAAAGCCACGCATGGGATCTCCTTAGTGATGTACCTGATGCTTACAGTTGGTATAGTATTATGGCTATACTATGGAATTATGCTGCAGGAGTACCCAATCATCATTGCCAATGGCGTGACGCTGGTTTTTTCGGTGATCATCCTGATTTTAAAATTGAAGCATGGATGAACAGCACTAGAATTAAGCTTTTGGAAAAATATGCCGAAGAAGAACCTGAGAATCCCTTCAATAAGTATGCCCTGGCAATGGAGTACTATGATCTGGCTCCTGAAAAATCTGTAGAGATATTGAGCAATTTGGCAGACCAGCATCCCAACTACCTTCCTACCTATTACAAGCTTGCTCACCTCCTCTGGGATCTAGAAGTCTGGGACTCGGCAAGCACATTCTTTAAGAAAGGAATTGAAATCGCCACCAGACAATCAGATGAAAAGGCCTTGAAGGAGCTAAATGCGGCTTTTCAGAATTTCTTATTTGAGATGGATTGAATAATCAAACTATCTTCAAGTTGTCTAATGACCTACTTTAAAAAGGAACATCGTCATTCCCTTTGGTATCGTCATTGGCTTTACTGGGGAGAGTAATCGTAAAATCAGAATTATCTGGACCATCCGTAGGAAAGGCTCCAAATCCACTTGTTTGATCTCCATCCCAATCTGTAAACTTGGTGAATTTACCAATGAACTTGAGATTAACTGTGTCCAAGGAGCCATTTCTGTGCTTGGCAATAATTAGCTCTCCTAGGCCTTGCAGAGGCATACCGGATTCATCTGTATCCAGCCCATAATATTCAGGTCGATAGAGGAACATGACCATGTCTGCATCTTGCTCGATCGAACCTGATTCCCGTAAATCTGATAGTTGTGGCCGCTTGTCTCCACCTCTGGTCTCCACAGCCCTGCTAAGCTGCGATAGCGCAATGACCGGTATTTCTAGTTCTTTAGCAATTCCTTTCAATGCCCTGGAAATAGACGCTATCTCTTGCTCCCGATTACCTCCGCCCTTCGAGGTATCACCACTCATCAGTTGTAAATAATCAATAATTATCAGCTTAACGCCATGCTGTGCGGCCAACCTTCTGCACTTGGCACGTAACTCAAGAATACTTAGCGCAGGCGTATCGTCAATGAATATGGGTGCCTCTGAGAGCTTGCGCGTCTTATGGATCATTTGCTCCCATTCGTAATCTGCAAGGTCTCCCTTCTTGATCTTCTCGCTTGGCAATTCAGCTTCGGCTGAAATGAGCCGATTTACTAGCTGCACTGAAGACATTTCCAAAGAAAAAATAGCGACTGGAGTACTAAAATCAATGGCTGCATTGCGTAGCGCAGAAACTACAAATGCAGTTTTACCCATACCCGGCCGTGCTGCAATAATCACCAGATCTGAAGCCTGCCAACCAGAAGTAACTCGATCAAGTGCTGAAAAACCACTAGCAACTCCGGTAAGACCGTCTTTCTTGTCCTTCCTAATTTGAATCTCCTCAATTGCTTGGTGCATGAGGGAGCTCATTTTATCGTAATTCTTTCTTATTTGCTTTTCTGATACGTCAAAAAGTTTTTGCTCAGTTTTATCAAGTAAGTCAAAAACATCTACGGTATCCTCGTAGGCATCTTTTTGAATTTCCGAAGATATGCGAATAAGCTCTCGCTTTATCGACTGCTCAGCAATGATCCTTGCATGATATTCAACATTGGCGGCAGAGTTGACTTTGGTTGTAAGCTCTGCAACATAATGCGCTCCTCCAGCTATCTCCAGTTGGCCCATCCGTCGTAACTGGTGGGTGACAGTCTTAATGTCGATCGGCTGGCTATCATTAAATAGCGCAACAATCGCGGTATAAATATGCTGGTTAGACTCTCTGTAAAAGCTTTCAGGATGGAGGATGTCAATCACATTTGACAGTGCATCTCTTTCCAGCATGAGGGCACCCAGTACCGCTTCTTCAATCTCCACTGCCTGAGGAGGGAGTTTCCCTAATTGCTCGCTTATGGCTGAAATACCGAGCCTTCTACTTTTTGCGGCTACTGACTGTTGCGCTCCTTCCATGGGTGATTTTGAGTTAATGAACGAATGCAAAACTACCAGCTAGATCTCCCGAAATGTCAGACAAATACCGAATCATATTCTCTATTTCTCCACAGTCTTTTCCACAATCTGCTTCCTGCCAATACTTCTCTACCTGAAAATGTATCTTTGAAAAAAAAGCTAAATTTTTCAGATTTTGTTTAAACTCAACCTAAAGAATCCCCTTGTCATTTTCGATCTTGAAACTACGGGTACCAATATCTCAAAGGACCGCATCGTAGAAATAGCCATGCTAAAGGTGTTTCCAGATGGTAGTATTGAGGAAAAATGTCGCAAATTAAACCCCACTATTCCAATACCTCACGAGACCAGTTTGATACATGGTATTTATGATGAAGACGTGAAAGACGAGCCAACTTTTAAGCAAGTAGCAAGATCATTGGCACAGTTTCTTGAAGGTTGTGACCTTGGAGGATTTAATGTAATCGGCTTTGACGTACCAATGTTGGTGGAAGAGTTTTTACGGGCCAACATGGAGTTTGACGTAGAACAGCGAAAAATAGTTGACGCTCAGAAGATATTCCACCTCATGGAAAAGAGAAACCTTACAGCAGCACTTAAATTTTATTGCAATAAAGATCTTGAAAACGCTCACTCAGCACTTGCAGATACAAAAGCTACCTACGATGTGCTGCTATCTCAAGTAGAGCGGTACCAAGGATTGGAAGCAAAAGACAATTTGGGAAATAAAATGGCCACCCTGGAAAACGACATGAAAATTCTCCACGAGCTTACTACCACAAATCGAGTGGATTTTGCAGGAAGGATCATCATTAAAGATGGAATTGAAACCTTCAACTTTGGGAAGCACCGAGGAAAGCCTGTGGCTGAGGTATTGCAAAAAGAACCTAGTTTTTACGACTGGATGATGAAAGGCGACTTCCCGCTCGACACCAAGCGAAGGCTTACGCAAATCAAATTGCAGAATTTTAATGCGCTCAAATAAAGGCAGTTAGGTTTTGACTGTTCAATTCTTTTTGAGTGATTTATTTGAGGTATCAAGCAGTTCTGTCTTTATACTATCTTTGAAAGAGACCTAATACCGAATGCCGTCCAACCTTCAGAAAAACGCCAAATTCAGGATATTTCTTATCATCCTGCTCTTCGTGGGTATATACGCTTTTTTGGTGGTTGCGCTTGTGTATGTAGAGCAAGACAGTGAGCAATCCAACCTGACTACATTTCCAAACGCGATCTGGTACTCCTTAGCGACATTGACTACTGTGGGTTACGGAGACCTTTTTCCAGGTACAATGCACGGAAGGATCATCGGGTATATCCTTATGCTCACCAGTATTTTTATTTTCGGCTTATTAATTGGACAACTTACCACGCTTATGGCTACTATCAGAGAGAACAAGAAAAATGGCTACTCGGGAACGAGCTTTATCAATCATGCTGTGATCATTGGCTGGAACGATTTCGGCTGGAATGTGGTGGATCAGTTGGTAGGGGTAGGACGTAAAGTTGCAGTAGTTACCAATAAGAAAGATGACGTGGAGCTAATCCGAGAAAAGTATAGTAATAGAAAGGTTTACGTGCTTTTTAGCGACTATAACAATTATGAACTGATCAAAAAGTCCAACATTGAAAATGCAACCATCGCTTTTATAAATCTACAAGACGACACAGAAAAATTGGTCTATGTACTCAACATGAAAAAGGTATTTCCTGATACTGAATTTGTGGTCACCCTGGAAAATGGAGACTTAAAAAATACTTTTCTTGCTGCGGGAGTTGCCAATACCATTTCCACTCAAGAGATCTCATCCAAATTACTGGCATCCTACATGTTTGAGCCGGACGTAGCTACCTACAGCGAATCGATTTTAAGTTACGCCCAATCAGATACGGATTACGATATCAAACAGCTTCTAATTACACCCAATAATCCCTTCGTCGGTAAGCAGTACCAGGATGTCTTTTTTGACTTGAAAAAACGATATAATTCCGTCCTGATCGGTATTACAAAAAGGGACAAGTCAGGAAACAGAAAACTGATAAAAAACCCGATTGGGGATTTGAAGATCAGCGTGGGTGACTACCTCATAATAATATTGAGTGGAAAATCCTTTAAGCTATTGAAGAAGGTTTTTGGAGTAGAAGAGGGAACAGTAAAAGATGGAAAATGAAAAGAGCTCATTTACTCATCTTCGCTGTGGTTTTTATTATTTCTTCTTGTAAAAATCATGATATTAACGAGGGAGAAGAGTTTCGCCTGCGCTCTATAAACGACTCATTCGAGAATATCGAATTTGATAAAGTGACCGTAGATGGGGTAGACTATCTCATGATGGAGCGTGACAACAATAACCCGCACGAAGGTTTTGGATTTATGGCTTTTAGGGCCAATACACTCTTGGAAAAGCAGGACAGCATCATTTCCTTTTTGAAAGCAATGCAATACTTCCAAAACAAAATGTATGCGCAACAATTTGCAATTTCTGAGCAGCAAGCCCAAGAAGAATTTGATTCGGTGTTCGATCAGTTTTTGCTGTTGGAGCAAGAAGAACTTGACGCACTAATACGCGAAGATCTTAACAGTGGTACAGAAGATGAAAATGAAGGCGAAAACTGAGCACTGCATTCGCTTATGGGAATTTAATACTCTCCTAGCGTAGCAAAATAAGCTTTTAATTCCCTTAAAGCATTCGAAAGATTCGCGCTTATGCCTGATGTTTCTATTAGGTCTTTACCGACTTTTTCAGCATCTATAAACTCATCATGATCTTTGAAAACCTCATCTAGGATATTGCAGTAATCTATCAGTGAATATAAAATGGTAAAGGCAGCAGTCGCTTTCGCATTTTTAAATACGATTGCCCTCAACTGATTTCGAATCTCCTGCTCGAATGCATAATTGGCATTGTCCATCCGATCCGAAAGTGGTATCCAGAGCAGTTTAGTTTCCTCTTTCTTTAGGATTCCTCGCTGTGCTAGCAAAGCATTAAGATCCTCCTGGATATCCTTGAATTTACCGACCATAGCCTTCACCTGTGCTACAATAGGTTCCCCGCTTCGTAGTTTTTTGAGCACATTGTCAAGGATACCATTGCCTGTGCCTATGGTATCTACTACCTTAATTACGCCATTAGCCAGGCTCACTTTCTTCTGTAAATACAACTCCAAGATACAAGCAGAGATCACACCTGGCACCACGTTTTTCTCTGCGGCAGCCAGTATTCTACCCTCCTCGTCATCCAATGCAATAAGATAAAACCCTTCTGCTATACTTATTTTCATGTATTTATTAAACTTTTAATACTTAGGTCTGTGGGCATTCAATAATCTTACAACGAAAACCATCGTTCAATCTTTCGAACCCGCGAAGATCAGCAAAAATAACAAACTGGGGAAAGTGCAATATCATTTTTTGAGCAATGCGCCGATTGTAAGACCCTGAACAAGTATGGAAAATACTACTACACAATAAGTAGTAAATAGAATGGTCTCTTTTACTGTAGGACTAATCCATTCTAGATCTGATAGCGATAGCGCCAGGGCCACCGAAATACCACCACGCAATCCTCCCCAGGTCAAAATGGGAATTGTTTTGGGCTCAAAAGAGTGAAGTTTTGAAGCAGACAAGGCCGTAACGGGTATGCTTACACCTAGGAAGCGAGCAGTTAAGACTAGGATGATTCCTATCCCACCTAGGAGCAAATTGCTGAATGTAAACGAATCCGCAATCACCATGATCTCAAGACCAATGAGGATGAAAAGTATTGCATTTAGCGCTTCATCAAGCAAGTGCCAGAATTTAAAAACGTAAGTTCCAGTCGCACTGGCAAGCTTTTCATCACGACCCTCGTTTCCTATGAACAGACCCATCACCACCATCGCCAAAGGAGCCGAAACATGCAGAAGCTCCGCTAGCCGCCCACCTACCATCACCAGTGTCAAAGTGACCAGGACTTCCAGTTCCACATGATCATTGTCAATGTAATCGAGAAGTTTAAAGCCTAAATAGCCAAAAAGTGCACCTAAGCCCACACCACCTATTACTTCTTTTCCAAATAGAAATGCGACACTACCAGCGGTCACCTCACCCGATCCGTGTCCACCAGCTTCATGAATTCCCGCCTGCGCCTTTGCAATCCCCAGGATTGTCAAAAAGACCACAACACCAACTCCATCATTGAATAAGGATTCACCAGCGATCTTTATTTCTAGCTTTTTGGATAATCCTGCCTTTTTGGTAAGCGCTAGTACTGCGATGGGATCTGTAGGAGAGATAAGTGAACCAAACAAAAGGCAATAAATCAAATCAATCTCCAAACCTGGGACGATTAACGGGAAGGTGTAGAAAACGAGATATCCCACAATAAAGGTGGACATCAATGTGCTTCCAATCGCAAGTAAGAAAATAGGCAGCCTTTCTTCCCAAAGTTTGTTTAGGTTGATAGAAAGTGCTCCGGCGAAAAGCAGGAAGTTAAGCATCACGTTCATCAACACCTCCTCAAAGTCAAATCCCTCCATGATCTTCTCCGCTCCCTCAGTAAAAGCAGGGAAGAAGTAGCCCAGCGTCAAAATGAACATGGACATGATCAGTGCAATCAACATCAAGCCAATGGTTGATGGCAATTTCAGTACAGTGATATTTAGCAGGGTAAAAGCAGCCGCCAAGAATATCAGAAAGGTGATTAATTCAAGGATACTCATTGTGTAGGTGGAAAGATTCTCGGGGTTTTTAGATTAGTTTGTCCCAAAATAACGAATAAAAGCGTACGAAAAAAAACTCATCATCCTAGGCATGAAGGCATATTTTCACGGATGGCGCAGACTCTATCAGAATTCCTCAAGATGGTTTTGGCTGTCGTTTTTGTGTTTGGGATGCAGCACTTTGAGAATGGGAATGGACCATTTTGATCCGGACACTTTTCTTAGGGATTCTCCCATATTCAGTACCCATCATACTGGATTTGCGCTTTATGATTTTGACCAGAAAGAAATGCTCGTTGAGCACAACGCTTCTCTAAGATTCACACCTGCTTCAAATACAAAACTGCTCACGATGTATGCAGTATTGAACATACTCCCCGACTCACTTCCTTCCCTGCTATTCTCCGAAACAGATACCGGCTTACACATAAAGCCCGTTGGCGATCCTACTTTCCTGCACTCAAGTTTTCGCTATCAGCCTGCTTACGAACTGCTGAATTCACACAAGAGGGTCTATTTACATTTCACAGATAGGCTACCGCAATATGGTACGGGTTGGGCTTGGGATGACTATCTGTATGATTTCCAAGCCGAAATCAATTGGTTTCCTATCTACGGGAATACGGTGCATATCCAGAAATCAGATAGCACCCTCAAAATCACTCCAACTATTTTTCAGGACTCTTTAGTCGAAATAGAAGATCATGCTCAATCTAAAGTCTCAAGAGCTCAGTTTTCAAATGTTTTCAGCGCAAGGATCAATCTGAAAGATACTGCGTCTTTTAAGAGGACGGTGCCTTTTAAGACAAGTCAATCGCTTATTGTCAAGATGCTGAGCGATACGCTTCATAGTACTATCATTTTGGAAGATACAGCAGCAATTGCCTTCACAGATACACTATTTAGCCAGCCAAGAGACGAAGTACTTTCAGCCATGCTAAAACCTAGTGATAACTTCCTTGCAGAACAGCTTTTGGTGCAGTGCGCATGGTACGAAGGGGAGCTCAATACGCAAAAATTTATTTCAAAGTTCAAGAATAAGTATCTGGCAAAAAGTAGAGAAATAGTTTGGGTAGACGGTTCAGGGCTATCAAGATATAACCTGATTTCGCCATTAGATTTAATTCAGGTTTTAAACAGGACTATAGAAGAGGAAGGCTGGGATCGGGTAGCTTCTCTTCTACCAAAAGGTGGAGAAGGAACGCTAGAAAATCTCTATAAAAGTGAGGTTCCTTACATCTTCGCGAAAACAGGCACTTTGAGTAACAACCATAATCTGAGCGGCTTACTCATAACCCGAAGCGGCAGAAGGCTTCTTTTTTCTTTAATAAACAACCATTACGTAAGACCAAAAAGGGAGGTTGAGAAGGCACTTGAAGCATTCATTGCGCAAATAAGAATGTCCTACTGATCCTTTTAAGTAGATCTGCATTAGAATCTGCTGCAAACCTCCATTTCAGGATCTTCCGCTAACTAAATGGAGTATTAAGTTGATTACTAAATTTCAAAACTAGTTTTCTCTAAACACAAGTTGAGAATACTTACACCCAGTCTAGGAGTTACCTACGTCCATCTAAAACCCACTTTTATCCAAATATCAAGCAAAAGTTATTTTAATATTAACTTAATGTTATCATAATTTGTAATCTTTTATTAACATTGAGGTAACATAAAGATTCGGGATTATGAAAAAGTTGTTTTTAAGCACAGTTATAATATGTTTTGTTTTAGTGGGGATCAGCCAGCCTATGCCGGCTTCAAGGGTAGCAAGCATATCAAACTATCAAGAAGTACTCACAGAGATTAAGTATCCCAAGATTGGAAAAGAGAAAGGCATTGAAGGGCAGGTTATTCTCTCGTTGACCATCAATGAGCAAGGGAAGCTTTTAAAGCATAGCTTCGTAAGTTCACCAAGCAGAGAGTTTGAAGAAGCCGTAAAACATGCTTTACCAAAGCTAAGATTTATCCCTGCAATAAACGAGGAAGGTATTACCACCAGTAGCACGCTTACTTTGCCAATAAAGTTTGAGTTGACTATCTAGTTGAATTTACCAGACCTGATGATTTTGGCTTAATGCAAAAAGAAACCCGAGTGTAAAGAGTCGAAACCAGTGTAGGTTAAGGCATACTGATGAAAAGATGAAGAGACCAACTGCAAAGTGATTGTAGTTGGTTTTTTCATTTTAGCAAAATAGTCCTACTTTGAGTGTATGATCGACAAAACAGTAACTAATGCTGATGCTGCCATACAGGGGACCATTGACAAAATGACCATTATGCTAGGAGGTTTTGGATTGTGTGGAATACCCGAAAACTGCATTGATGCTTTAGTTCGGTCTAATGTTAAAGAACTAACCTGCATTTCTAATAATGCCGGAGTGGATGACTTTGGTCTTGGGCTGCTACTTAAAAAGCGTCAAATCAAAAAGATGATTTCCTCTTATGTAGGTGAAAATGCAGAGTTTGAAAGTCAAATGCTGAGTGGGGAGTTGGAAGTGGACCTGATACCGCAAGGATCACTTGCAGAACGGTGCAGAGCCGGTGGAGCGGGTATTCCGGCTTTTTTTACGCCGGCAGGATTTGGGACCGAAGTAGGAGAAGGAAAAGAAATAAGACACTTTGATGGCAAACCACACATTTTGGAAACCGCCCTTACAGCAGATTTTGCCATCGTAAAAGCCTGGAAAGGAGATCGATCAGGGAATTTAATTTATAAGGGGACGGCCAGAAATTTTAATCCACCCATGGCGATGGCAGGTAAAATCACCATCGCTGAAGTGGAAATTTTAGTGGAGCCTGGACAATTAGACCCAAATCAGATTCATACACCTGGCATATTTGTGCAGAGAATATTTGAAGGGCAATCGTATGAAAAACGAATCGAGCAACGAACCACCAGTTCTTAAAATCAAGAGGCCCTTTAATTCCTAATCTATGATGCAACAAAAAGATGTTAGATAAATACGGAATCGCGAAGCGAATCGCTCAGGAGCTCCAGGATGGATGGTACGTAAATCTTGGTATTGGTATTCCTACACTCGTAGCTAATTATGTCTCTTCATCTATCAATGTGGAGTTTCAATCAGAAAATGGGCTCCTAGGCATGGGCCCCTTTCCAAAAGAAGATGAGGTTGATGCTGATCTGATCAACGCTGGGAAACAAACAGTGACCACCTTGCCAGGTGCCTCCATTTTCGATTCCGCAACATCATTTGCCATGATTAGAGGTAAGCATGTTCAATTGACCGTACTTGGAGCAATGGAGGTTGCAGAAAATGGAGACATTGCAAACTGGAAAATCCCCGGAAAAATGGTAAAAGGCATGGGTGGCGCCATGGATTTAGTAGCCTCTGCTGAAAATATAATTGTGGCCATGATGCAGACCAATAAATCTGGTGATTCCAAGTTGCTTTCAGGATGTACTTTGCCAATTACGGGAGTAGGTTGCGTGAAAAGAGTGGTCACCAACATGGCAGTCATGGACATTTCAAAAGATGGGTTTCATCTCGTGGAAAGAGCTCCCGGAGTGTCTGTTGACCAAATTCAGGAAGCTACTGCAGGAACATTAATCATCGAAGGTGAAATCCCAGAAATGGTTTTGTAAAATCACCTTTATTGAACTTTTAAAATAAAAATGCCATCCTTTCAGCATTTACTGTTCTCTAAAAGGAACGAGATCAGCAAGTATCTTTCGCTAGAGATATTTACTGAGTGGAACATGAGACATGCCGAATGCTTCAGCAACTCCTTCATATACAATTTCACCATTGATAATATTCAGTCCCAAAGCCAGTTCCTGATTTTCCTGACACGCCTTTTTCCACCCTTTATTGGCAAGTTGAAGCGCATATGGTAAGGTTGCATTGGTAAGTGCAAGCGTGGAGGTATATGGAACAGCTCCAGGCATATTAGCAACACAGTAGTGAACCACATCTTCTATAATAAATGTAGGGTCCTGATGCGTAGTAGGTTTACAAGTCTCAATACAACCACCCTGATCTACTGCAACATCCACTAACACAGTCCCTGGTCGCATTTCTTTTAACATATCTCTGGTAATCAAATGAGGTGCTTTTTTTCCAGGGATCAATACTGCGCCTACTATTAGATCGTGTGTCGCAATAAGCTCACGGATATTGTACTCGCTACTCATAAAAGTATTCACATTAGCAGGCATCATATCATCCAAATACCTCAGCCGCTGCAAATTCAGATCGAGGATTGTGACATCAGCACCCATGCCGGCAGCCATCTTAGCGGCATTGGTTCCTACTACTCCACCTCCCAGAACCATCACCTTTGCCGGGCGAACTCCGGGAACACCTCCCAAGAGAATTCCTCTTCCTTTCAAAGGCTTTTCAAGATATTTTGCACCCTCCTGGATAGACATTCTACCCGCAACCTCAGACATTGGCACTAGAAGAGGAAGTGAGCGATCTGCCTTTTCCACCGTCTCATAAGCGAGACAGGTAGCACCACTTTTCATCATGGCTTCAGTAAGTGGTTGGTGTGATGCAAAGTGGAAATAGGTGAAAATCAATTGATTCTTTTCGCATAAGTTGTACTCTGGCTCAATTGGCTCTTTCACCTTAATGATCATTTCAGCCTTGTGGTAGGTTTCCTCTATTGTAGGAAGGATTTTAGCTCCTGAAGCGATATAATCCTCATTGCTAAACCCACTGCCCTCACCTGCTGTGGACTGAATAAAAACGTCGTGACCTCTCTTAGTGAGTTCTAACGCTCCGGACGGGTCTACTGCAACTCTGTTTTCGTTGTTTTTAATTTCTTTGGGAACACCAATAATCATGAGACTAATAATTTAAAATTTGGGGCTTTGATAAAGCGATTTTCAAACCAATCAAAATCCGCAGAGTACGGCGAACCGCTTTATACATGTATGCATTTTCAAGTGTTTGTTACGCAAATATAGGAGGTGTGATCTGAGATAATTTGAGTTCTGCACAAGCAAAATCTTACAATACTGGAATTAACAGTATTTCCATTTTTTTTACTGATTTAGTATAAAATTCGAAATTTTATCATAGTTATTAAGTGAAAAACCTACTTTTACCAAATAAAGCTGCTGCATTCATTTTATGAATTTGGAACGTTTTTGATTATATTTGGTAATGTGCTAAAGGTTCTCTTCCATCAAAAATCTCATGAGTCAAACAAAAAATAAAGCCTCCGTAATCCCTTCAAAAAACGAAATGCTTAGCGACTATGCGCTAGCGATTGAGAGTCGGGAGGCAAGTTTGATTGGAAGGAAAGAGGTATTTATGGGGAAAGCCAAGTTTGGCATATTCGGAGATGGTAAAGAAGTGCCGCAAATCGCGATGGCCAAAGCTTTCCATAATGGAGACTGGCGGTCCGGTTATTACCGAGACCAAACGTTTATGTTGGCAGTTGGCCAACTGACTACCCAGCAATTTTTTTCCCAGCTCTACGCCCACACCGATGTAGAAGCGGACCCAGCCTCCGCGGGCCGAATGATGAATGGACATTTTGCTACCAGGTATTTAAATGAAAAGGGTGAGTGGTTAACCCAAACCGATATGAAAAACAGCAGTGCGGATATCTCCCCCACCGCTGGACAGATGCCTCGCTTACTAGGCCTAGCTTACGCCTCGAAACTTTACAGAAATAATTCTCACCTGTCAGATTTAAAGGATTTTTCAATTGAGGGTAATGAAGTTGCTTTCGGTACCATTGGCAATGCATCTACGTCTGAAGGACATTTCTGGGAAACCATGAATGCTGCGGGAGTGCTACAAGTCCCCATTGTGATGTCAATCTGGGATGATGATTACGGTATTTCGGTTCCGCAGAAATATCACACAATCAAAGAAAGCATCTCTGAGGCGCTCGCGGGTTTTCAGCGCGCTCCGGATACTCCTGGATTTGAAATTTTTACCACCAGGGCATGGGACTATCCTCACCTGATTCAAACTTACAGGAAGGCCGCAGAAATCGCTCGCAGTGAGCACGTCCCTTGTCTGATTCATGTCCAGGAAGTAACTCAACCGCAGGGGCATTCTACCTCAGGATCTCATGAGAGATACAAATCCAAAGAGCGACTTGCCTGGGAAAAGGAGTATGACTGTATCTCTAAGTTTAGAGATTGGCTACAAAATGAAGGCTACGCCAGTGCTGACGATCTTGAGGTCATTGAAAAACAGGCAAAAAGCGCCGCAAAAAAAGCCAGGGATCTTGCCTGGAAAGAATACTCTAGTGAAATCAAAAGCGACCTGAAGGAAGTTGTTGCGATCGTCGAGAAATTGAGTCTCACTTCGACACATCAAACAGATCTTACAGCACTTGTTTCAGAAGCGAAGAAAGAACTGAATCCTGAGAAGTCTCATTTAATACAGCTTTCAAAAAAAGCACTTCGAATATTGAGAGGAGAAGATTCCACAGAAAAAAGTGCGTTGCAGAATTGGCTACAGCAGCACGAAGAAAAGTACCAAAAACAATACAGTTCGGGATTGTACAGCGATTCCAAAAATGCGGCTAGAGGTGTAAAAAGTGTAGCTCCCTCCTACGCTGAGGACAGTAAACTAGTAGACGGGCGTGAAGTATTGAATGCATTTTTTGACCAGCTCTTTGCCAATGACGCGCGTGTGCTGGCTTTAGGTGAAGATGTTGGTAAAATTGGAGATGTAAATCAGGGATTTGCAGGACTTCAAAAGAAGTACGGAGAGTTACGAATCACTGACACAGGTATTAGAGAAACAACCATTATTGGACAAGGTATAGGAACTGCCATGCGGGGATTGAGGCCAATCGTGGAAATCCAGTATTTAGATTATCTGCTCTATGCATTACAAACATTATCAGATGATCTGGCTACCTTAAGATATAGGACCTACGGAGGTCAAATTGCTCCGCTAATTGTAAGAACTCGAGGGCATCGTCTTGAAGGCATCTGGCATTCAGGTTCACCAATGGGAATGATCATCAATTCGCTGAAGGGCATGTACATCATTACACCACGGAACATGACCCAGGCTATAGGTTTTTATAACACCCTATTGAAATCCGACGATCCTGCGCTAATGATAGAATCCCTAAACGGATATAGGTTAAAAGAACAGATTCCGACAAATTTGGATTCGTTTTGCATCGCACTGGGCGAGCCAGAGGTATTAAGGGAAGGGGAAGACATCACCCTTGTAACTTACGGATCTACATGCAGGATTGCTGCTGAAGCAGCTGTGCAATTAACAGAAGAAAATATTTCAGTGGAAGTAATAGATGCACAAACCCTGATTCCATTTGATGTTACAGGCACTATCCTCAAATCTTTAAAGAAAACCAATCGCCTGGTGGTGGTAGATGAAGATGTGGAAGGAGGCGCCTCTGCCTTTATCCTACAGCAGATATTAGAAAGAGATAATGGATACTACTACCTGGATTCTCAGCCTCGAACCATTACTGGTAAAGATCATAGACCAGCATACGGTAGCGACGGTGACTACTTTTCCAAGCCTAGCGTGGAAGAAATATTTGATGAATGCTACGCGCTAATCTCGGAGATAAATCCCGAAAATTATCCCACGCTCTACTAGCTCTAGCTTTACTGCTACAGAGAAAGTGCCATAAAAAAACCTGGACTTGCCAGGTTCTTCAGTGTCAAAGTACGGTACATTACGATTCCGGTTAATTCTCGGAAACGTCCTTTTTATTTGTAGCTTCTTTTTCTGCTTTGGCTTTAGTAGGCGCCTTCTTTTTGGGCTTACTTGCGCTTTTTTCCTGAGCTTCATCCTTGACCTCATCACCATTCTTCACATCAGCAACAGGAGCCTTTTTCTTTTCAGCCTTTAAAGCGTCGCCCTTACTCTTATTCTCAGCTGCTTCTGTGGCTTCAGGCGGCATTACCTCGTCAGTTTTAGTTGAAGACTTTTTCTCGGTGTTTTTAGCTTTTGCTGCACCTGCTTTGCTCTTCTCAGCAAATTCTTTTTTGATCTCTTCAATATCTACATTCTTTACCGAAGGGATCGTATTCAGTCTCTTCATCGTAGCAACTCTATTCTTTGCTACATTTTTATTTTTTCTTCCTTTTCTCTCGAGTCTGGTTACAGCCATTTTGGGTCGTTTTCTTGAAATGAGCCGCAAATTTAGCTATTGATGTAGTTTTGTCCAAAATCTAATTGTAATGTCCAAAACCAAGCCATCACTGCCACGAGGCACCCGCGATTTTGGTCCAAAAGTTTCTGCAAGACGCAGCTTTATTATTGGAAAAATGAGATCCAACTTTCTGAAGTATGGCTTTCAGGAAATTTCAACTCCTTCAATGGAAAACCTTTCGGTACTGACCGGAAAGTATGGTGCAGAAGGAGACCAATTGCTATTCAAAATCCTCAATAGTGGAGACTTTCTAAGCAAAACTGAAGATGAGGACTACCAAATGGGGAGCACACACCTAACTCACAAGATCGCTGAGAAAGGCCTAAGGTATGATCTTACTGTACCTTTTGCACGATATGTTGTGATGAATCAACATTCTATCACATTCCCATTTAAGAGATTTCAAATTCAACCGGTCTGGCGTGCTGATCGACCTCAAAAAGGCAGATACAGGGAATTTTATCAATGCGACGCAGATATTATTGGAAGTGATGGGAAATGGAATGAAATAGAGCTTACGTTACTCATTCGGGATGTTTTCAAAGATCTGAACCTGGATGGATACGTGATAAAAATCAATCACAGAGAAGTATTATTTCTACTAGCTGACTACCTAGGAGTAAAAGAGAAGTCGATTGAATTTTGTGCTGAAATAGATAAAATAGATAAGATTGGACCAGAAAAGGTAGCATTTAATCTTAATCAGATAGGAGCCGACCCTGTCAGGGTAGAACAAGTTTTAGAACTTTTCAATGAGCAAGAAACCAAAAAGACCTTGGAAAGACTGGAAGGAATTTCAGCTAAAAATCGAGGAGTGGACTATCTGCAATCCTATTTGGAGCAACTGAAAGCCATAGATCCGGCCATAAAAATTGAATTGGATATTTCTTTGGCCAGAGGTCTTTCTTACTATACTGGTCTAATCTATGAAGTAAAAGCTACTCAAGTAAGCATGGGCAGTATTAGCGGTGGTGGCAGGTATGATAATTTGACTGGCATTTTTGGACTTAAAGGAATTTCAGGAATAGGGATTTCCTTTGGCTTGGATCGAATCTATGATGTGCTGGAAGAACTAGATCTTTTTCCGGAAGAGCTAGAACAGTCGATCCAACTTTTGGTGGTTCATTTTAATGAAGAGCAGCTAATCCACGGACACAAAGTAGTTGCACAGCTAAGAGACGCAGGTATTAAATCGGATCTTTACCCGGAAGCTGCAAAAATTCGAAAGCAGTTTGATTACGCAGATAAAATTGATGCGCCTTATGTCTTGATTATTGGGGATGAGGAGATAGCTAGCCGAAACTACAGCCTGAAAAATATGCTTACGGGAGAGCAAAATAGAATGCCCTTGAATGAAATAATTAACTTCCTGAAGGGGTTACGCTTATAGAATTTGATTTCAAAGTATGAGTCGGTGGATTCTCATTTTGCCACTAATGGTATTTGCCAGATTAGGGACTGGGCAGGCTGTAAGCAACAAAGGTCGCTTTTCGATTGCTTTTGATCGTGGTTGTACACCCATGACAGTAAAGATCACTGCCATCCCCGACTTCCGTGACGTCACGACGACCTATTCATTTTCGGAAAACCAGGCTTTCAATACAGACACAACCTTTACCTACACCGAATCAGGATCCTATACTATCGTTCAATTAGTGGCTAAGGACAGCCTCAACGGCGAACCACTGCTCGATAAACAAGATTCTCTAGTCATAGAGGCGCTTGACTCACAAATACCTGATGTTCAGGTTACCAAGTGCACAGGTGCATTAAACTTTACATCCTTAGACACTTACTACGATGCAGTGCGACTCTACTTTTCATCAATTGATTCCGTGACGTTAAAAGAGGGAGAATCGATCAGTAAAACATTGATGAATGCTAGTCAAAGAGATGTACAAGTGAAGGGACTTTTTGAAAATGCCAGTGAGGTATGCTCCATCTACTCTCTTCCTATTAGTACCGTTTCCGAAATATCAGCGCCTGAAATTCTAGGTGTGGAAATCAAACAGACCTGTCGTGATGTCTATACCTTAAGGCTCAGTCTCGGCCAAATTGATACCGAAACGCAATATCAAGTTATACTAGAACAAGCGAACATGAATGTCATTTTCGATGGCTTCATTGATTCTACCTTCTTGAATATCGAGGATGTTCCGTTTACTAATTCGCGATATTGTGTTTCTGTCGTTGCTTTCGATCCTTGTGTAGGCTCAGAAAGAGATCGCAAACAGATTTGTGAAACACCCTCTTTACTCTCATTATCCCCTTTTGAGCATCTTTACTCCACCTATACTGAAAATGGAGTATTCATAAATATAGATAGCACAGCTGCCGGAAGTTTTCGAATAGAGAGAAAATCAGAAACTGGTTCCTTTTCACTCAGATCCACTGAAAATGCTCCTTTCATTGATCCCATCAGTAGTTCAAGTAGAAAGTACTTTTACAAAATTGACTATGAAGATGTATGCGGAGAAACGCTATACAGCGCCTTGACAAATCCACCGTTAGTAGAACCGGAACTGATCGCTGCGAACTTGTACAGTATCAACTACACTCCGGCCACAAATTCCCTCGAAGATCCAGAAATACTATCTTATCGTTTGGAGGGAAATCAGGTAATTACAGAAGAGCTGGAACTAAGTACCACCATTTTTGAAATTCGGCTTACCCCCGACCAAGGTGTAAATCAATCGATGTTGGTTCAGTCTGAAAATGCTCAAGGCATTGCGCTAAGATCCAATAGGGCCAATCTTCGCTATGAATTTGTAGTTTACGTACCGTCTGCCTTTACTCCCAATGGTGACCAAATTAATGATAGGCTTCAATTTTTCGGAATTCCTACTGGAACTGCAACGATCAAAATATTCTCAAGGGGAGGTCAAAATATTTATACAACCACCGATCCGGTAAGCGGCTGGGATGGCCGTATTGATGGAGATTTAGCTCAACAAGGAACTTATTTATATGAAATTGTCTTGGAGACTCAGTCAGGTAATAAGCTGAGGCAAAGAGGTACATTTGTATTGCTAGAAAAATAGAGCACTATGTTTGATATGTTGAAAATGATGGGGAAAGTGAAGGAGGTGCAGGGAAAGATGAAAGAAGCACAGGAGCAACTTCGCGACATCTATGCTGATGGAGAATCTGGCGGTGGTTTAATCAAGGTGAAGGCCAATGGGAACAAGGAATTGGTGAAGCTGGAAATCGATGATTCATTGATACAGATCGAAGACAAAAAAATGATGACTGACCTCATCATAGCCGCAGTAAATAAAGCTGTGCTAGAGGCCGACACTAAATCCAAAGAGCATCTCAAAAAATCTACAGAGGGCATCCTCCCAAATATTCCTGGCATAGATTTTTCTGGTTTGGGGTAAAAAATCCTGTTAAAGTAAAAGTCCTTTACGTGATGTTCTTGCTTTGGGACAAAATCCAAAGAATGT
>JBCCLV010000032.1:0-34684 GCA_039026695.1 Bacteroidota bacterium | reverse complement strand
GTGGCAAGTAAATACAGTAAAATCGCGGAAAGTGGGCTTTTTCGCCTCCAATCAACAATGAAATCCTTCCGAATTAGCCACAGTATCCTCATCGAATCACAAAATTAAAATCAAATAAAATGCCCACCTTGCGATCAAATCGGAAAACCTGTAGCATTGCATAAATTTTGAATTTTTGGACAAAGTTCACCCTATTCTAATCACTGGAGCCGCCGGATTTATTGGTTTTCATCTCTCTAAAAGACTCTTACAGGAAGGGTATGCCGTCATTGGAGTTGATTCGCTAAACGACTATTATGAGGTTTCCTTAAAGCACAGCCGCCTCGCAATTCTTAAAGAGGAAAAAGCATTTGATTTTTGTCACCAAAAGCTAGAAGAGTATGACCTGCTAGGCCAGATTTTTGAGAAGAATAAAGTTGGAACAGTAATCAATCTTGCTGCTCAAGCAGGTGTAAGATATTCGCTCACAAATCCACAAGCTTATATAAACGCCAACATCACTGGTTTCCTTAATGTGCTGGAAGCTTGTAAGCAATATGATATACAGCATCTGATCTACGCCTCCTCAAGCTCTGTCTACGGAGCTAACACCGGAATGCCATTTAGTGTAGGTGACACAGTGGACCATCCTCTATCCCTTTATGCTGCCACAAAAAAATCAAATGAATTAATGGCACATAGTTATTCTGCAAGTTTCGGCTTACCTGTAACCGGGCTGCGATTTTTTACTGCCTATGGACCGTGGGGACGTCCGGACATGGCTTTGTTTCTGTTTACCAAGGCCATCCTTGAGGGGAAACCCATTGACGTATTTAACCATGGAAGGATGAAGAGAGATTTTACCTACGTGGAAGATATTGTTGAAGGAATTTTTAGGCTGTTGAATTTTGCGCCTACTCCAAATGATGAATGGGATTCTAAAAATCCTGATTCAGCTACCAGCTTTGCCCCGTATCAACTCTTCAATATTGGGAACAACTCTCCTGTTGATCTGATGGATTATATCGGCGCTATTGAGAAAAAGCTTGGAAAAGAAGCAGAGAAGAACTTCTTGCCGCTACAGATTGGTGATGTTCCAGAGACTTATGCCAACGTTGCTGCACTGGAAGAAAAAGTAGGCTACAAGCCCTCAACCTCAGTGGAAGAGGGCGTAGGAAGGTTCATTGACTGGTATAAAGGTTACTACAAGGTCAAATAGATTTATCAATGAAGAAGGTACTAATCACTGGCGGTGCAGGTTTTATAGGGTCACATGTGGTCAGACGTTTTGTAAAATCAAAACAATACCAGGTAGTCAACTTGGACAAGCTCACCTATGCAGGTAACCTAAAGAACCTATCAGATATTGAGAATGATAACAATTACGAGTTTGTCAAAGGAGACATTTGTGATCATGAATTAGTAGCAGGTCTATTCAAAAAATTTGGGTTTGATGGTGTAATTCACCTTGCTGCAGAATCGCATGTTGATCGCTCCATCACCAACCCAATGGCATTTATTGAAGCCAATGTGATCGGAACTGTCACTTTATTAAACGTGGCAAAGGAATATTGGAGTGGGGCTAATGATCGCAGATTTTACCATGTTTCTACTGATGAAGTGTACGGATCGCTAGGCGCTGAAGGTTTTTTTCTAGAATCTACCGCCTATGATCCCAAATCTCCTTATTCAGCATCCAAAGCAGCATCAGATCATTTTGTAAGGGCCTATGGCAATACTTATGATCTGCCATATGTGATCTCCAACTGCTCAAATAACTATGGGCCCAATCATTTTCCTGAGAAGCTTATACCTCTGATGATCCATAATATCAGGGCAGGTAAGCCACTTCCAGTTTATGGGAAAGGAGAAAATATCAGGGATTGGCTATATGTTGAAGATCATGCACGAGCTATACAACTCATTTTCGAGAAGGGTGAAAATCAGGAGACCTACAATATTGGTGGTTTTAATGAGTGGAAAAATATCGACTTAGTACATCTATTGTGCGACTTGATGGACCAGAAAATGGAATACGAAGTGGGCACCTCGCGGAAACTCATCACTTTTGTGAAAGATAGGGCAGGACATGATCTTCGCTACGCGATCGATGCTACGAAACTGCAAGATAAACTGGGATGGGAGCCCTCATTACAATTTGAAGAAGGGCTAGCCAAGACCATTGACTGGTATTTTGAAAATGAAGAATGGTTGACAAACGTAACAAGCGGAGACTACCTCAAATACTACGAAAAAAACTATACGAATCGCTAAATTTCATCAAGTAACCGTCAAATTTGATTTACTAAAACCGCCATTACACCTTCTTTTAATCGCCTCAAAATATGAAAGGAATAGTACTCGCAGGAGGATCCGGGACTCGCCTACACCCACTTACGCACGCCATTAGCAAACAAATACTTCCTGTCTTCGACAAACCGATGATCTATTATCCGCTCTCTACGCTCATGCTTACGGGCATTAGAGACATTCTGATCATCAGTACCCCGCGAGATATGCCGCTCTTCAAGCAGCTTCTCGGAGACGGAAGCGCACTTGGCTGCAACTTTTCCTACGCTGAACAAGCACAGCCTAATGGCTTAGCAGAAGCATTCATCATTGGAGCTGAATTTATCGGAGCAGACAGTGCAGCGCTAATTTTAGGAGACAATATATTTTATGCCTCGGGGCTCTCTAAAAAACTTCAATCATGTATTGATCCTGATGGTGGGATTGTTTTCGCGTACCATGTGCATGATCCTGAAAGATATGGAGTAGTAGATTTTGATGAGAATCAAAAAGCCATTTCCATTGAGGAAAAACCCCAAGATCCTAAGTCTAATTATGCAGTTCCGGGGCTCTACTATTACGATAATTCAGTAGTAGAAATTGCTAAAAACGTCAAGCCTTCGCCACGTGGAGAGCTTGAAATCACAGACATCAATAATGCCTATCTGAGCGCTGGGAAACTAAATGTACAAGTCTTTGACCGTGGGACCGCCTGGCTTGACACTGGTACCTTTTCTTCTTTAATGCAAGCAGGAAACTTTGTGGAAGTAATTGAGGAGCGCCAAGGGCTAAAGATTGGGTGCATTGAAGAAATCGCCTACAAAATGAAATTTATAGATGCCGCTCAGCTTGAAAAACTGGCCGAACCACTCAAAAAAAGCGGTTATGGACTTTACTTGCTCAACATGCTTAAGAAATAATGAAAGGGACAGAGACAAATCTTAAAGACTGCTGGATCTTAGAGCCAGACGTATTCGAAGATGAGCGAGGCTTCTTTTACGAAGGTTTCAATTCGCAAAAATTCAAAACCATTACGGGAAAAGACTTCATCCCCAAACAGCTTAATCAGTCTGGATCTGTTCGCGGCGTATTGAGGGGATTGCATTTCCAACATCCGCCCAAGGCGCAGGCTAAATTAGTCAGCTGTACTCAGGGAGAATTGATGGACGTGGCTGTCGATTTAAGAAAAAACTCGCCTACCTACAAAAAAAGTTGTGTTGTAAGACTATCCGATGAAAACAAAAAGCAACTATTCATCCCAGAAGGATTTGCACATGGCTTCATTGTGCTATCAGAATATGCCCGGTTAATGTATCAAGTCAATGAAGTATACTCAGCGGAGCACGATGCAGGAATCGCATACAATGATCCTGAACTTAATATATCATGGGTCTTATCCGAGGAGGAGATAACTCTTTCAGGGAAGGACCAAAACCTAAAACCTTTAGTAGAAACAGAAATAAATTTCTAGTCAATGAAAAAGAAAAAAGTACTGATTACAGGAGGAGCGGGGTTTTTAGGGTCCCATCTATGTGACAGATTCCTGAAGGAAGATTTTCATGTGGTAGCGATGGACAATTTGCTAACTGGAGACATATCAAATATTGAGCACCTCATGGGTCTGCCAGAATTTGAATTCCATCACCATGACGTCTCTAAGTACGTACACGTGTCAGGACCTGTGGAGTACCTCATGCACTTTGCTTCACCAGCCAGTCCGATCGACTATCTGAAAATGCCAATCCAGACCATGAAAGTTGGGTCGCTAGGAACATTAAATTGCCTAGGCCTGGCAAAAGACAAAGGTGCCAGGATGTTAATCGCTTCTACTTCAGAGGTTTATGGGGATCCACTCGTGCATCCACAGAAAGAGGACTATTGGGGAAATGTAAATCCTGTTGGCCCAAGGGGAGTCTACGATGAAGCAAAGAGATTTCAGGAAGCACTGACAATGGCCTATCACACCTTTCACGGGATGGAAACCCGCATGGTACGCATCTTCAACACATTTGGCCCTAGAATGAGGCTAGATGATGGCAGGGTCTTGCCAACATTTATTTCACAGGCTTTAAAAGGAGAAGACCTTACTGCATTTGGTGATGGTAGCCAAACCAGGTCATTCACCTATGTAGATGACTTAGTGGAAGGAATTTACAGACTATTACTTAGTGACTATCCACACCCTGTGAATATTGGAAATCCACAAGAGATCACCATCAAAGAATTTGGGGAAGAAATCATAAAGCTGACTGGCTCATCCTCTAAAATCATCTACAAGGATCTCCCCAAAGATGATCCTAAGCAGCGCAAACCGGATATCACGTTAGCAAAAGAAATCCTCAATTGGGAGCCCAAATACACTCGGGCGGAAGGACTGGAACCAACATTGGCGTATTTTCAAAAGAAAGTTTTAGGATAGGTTTCATCTAATTTTAAGACACGGTGCTTGGGTATTGGCACAGAGTAATTCATGGATTATAAAGTAGGAATCATCGGTCTTGGTTACGTAGGACTCCCCTTGGCAGTGGAGAGTGGCAAGCTATACCCCACGGTCGGATTCGATATAAGCCATGATCGAATTCATCAGCTCCAAAACGGGACAGACCTTACCTTAGAAGTAGATGAAGAAGAACTCAAGAGTGCCGCGCAACTTACCTATACCAATGATCCCGAAGCACTTGAGGGTTGCAATTTCTACATCATCACAGTCCCTACGCCAATCGACGAATTTAAAAATCCGGATCTGGGACCTTTGAAGAGCGCTTCAAAACTTGTAGGAAAGTACCTAGGCAAAGGAGACTTTGTAGTTTACGAATCAACCGTTTTTCCCGGTTGCACAGAAGACGAGTGTATCCCCATTCTCTCCGAAGAAAGCGGGCTTTCTTTCAATCAGGATTTCTTCTGCGGCTACTCTCCGGAGAGAATCAATCCGGGAGATAAGCAACATCGACTGGTCAACATACTGAAAGTAACCAGCGGAAGTACACCAGAAACTGCCGAAATCGTGGATAACTACTATAAGTCTTTCATTGAAGCCGGGACTTTTAAGGCATCCTCAATCAAAGTTGCTGAGGCGGCTAAAGTGATTGAAAACTCACAGAGAGATATCAATATTGCGTTTGTCAATGAGCTGTCACTGATTTTCGAGAGACTGGAAATTGATACCCTGGAAGTACTTGAAGCAGCAGGGACAAAATGGAATTTTCTACCTTTTAAGCCAGGATTGGTGGGAGGTCACTGTATTGGTGTAGACCCCTTCTACCTGACCCAAAAAGCTGAGTCAGTAGGGTATCATCCCCAAGTGATTTTGTCCGGTCGCAAAATCAATGATCAGATGGGAAGCTTCATTGGTAACAAAGTGGTAAAGCTTCTAGCAAAAAAACACAAGCTCTCAGGCAAAACCAGTGCACTCATCATGGGCTTCACCTTTAAAGAAAACTGCCCCGATACCAGAAATACCCGCGTAGTTGACATCTACAATGAGCTTTTAGAGTATGGTATTCGTGCAGATATCTATGATCCGCAAGCTGACAAGATGCAAGTAAAAAAAGAGTACGGAATAGAGCTTCTTGATACATTTGATCCTGAATATGACGCTACTATCCTCGCGGTAAGTCATCAGGAATTTACAGAGCTAGACTGGGAGGAGATAAGAAGAAGTACCAGCGTAATATTTGACGTAAAGGGAATCCTAAGTAAAGAACTGGTAGATGGGAGACTATAAGGAAAACATCATCCCGCATAATCACCTCATCAGCCGGGGAGATCGCGCGAACCGCAATGGGCATAAACCTAAAGTGCTGTGGTTCGTAGGGCTTTCTGGATCGGGAAAATCAACATTGGCCAGCGCCTTGGAAGCACATTTTTTCAATCAAGGAAAGCAGACTTATATTCTTGATGGCGACAATGTGCGATCGGGTTTAAATCAAGATTTAGACTTTTCTGACCAGAGCAGAAAAGAAAATATTCGCAGAATCGCCGAGGTATCAAAGCTGTTTAGTGACGCTGGCATCATCGTTATCACGGCCTTCATTTCTCCTTTCAAAGCTGATCGCCAACATGCCCGATCCCTCATTGGTACAGAAGACTTTATCGAAGTACATGTGAAATGCCCTATTGAAGTTTGCGAGCAGAGAGACGTGAAAGGACTATATAAAAAAGCACGAGCAGGACAGATAAAGAATTTTACAGGGATAGACTCCCCTTTCGAGGAACCTGAGAACGCTGAAATCACCGTAAATACAGCCAAGGAGTCGCTCGAAACTTGTTTACAAAAACTAATTAATGAATTAGAACCTAGGATTCGTTTGCGATAAATAGATGCAATTTTTCTAGGAGATAAATAGAAACTTTAAATGAAAAATTATAACCTCACACACCTAAAAGAGCTTGAGGCAGAATCGATATACATCTTAAGAGAAGTAGCCGCTCAGTTTCAGAAGCCTGCCATTCTTTTTTCCGGAGGAAAAGATTCCATTTGCGTGACACATTTGGCCCGGAAAGCTTTCTATCCCGCCAAATTTCCATTTCCTCTAGTGCATATCGACACAGGACACAATTTCCCTGAAACAATGGATTTCAGAGATAATTTGGTTGCAGAACTAGGTGCTAAACTTCTGGTGGGATCAGTGCAGAAGTCTATTGACGAAGGAAAAGCTGCCGAGGAAAAAGGGAAAAATGCCAGCCGGAACGCCCTGCAAACGGTGACACTACTGGATACGATAGAAGAGCATCAGTTTGATGCCTGTATTGGAGGTGCACGTCGGGATGAGGAAAAAGCGAGGGCCAAGGAACGATTCTTTTCACATCGAGATGAGTTTGGGCAATGGGATCCTAAAAATCAGCGCCCTGAGCTTTGGAATATTTTTAATGGTAAACATCAATATGGCGAGCACTTTAGGGTATTTCCCCTCAGCAATTGGACTGAAATGGACGTGTGGCAATACATACTTCACGAAAATATTGCAATTCCGTCACTGTATTTCGCGCATCAGCGAGACGTAATCTGGAGAAATGATACCTGGCTGCCTGTGTCAGATTTTATCAAAATAGACGAATCTGAAGAAGTAGTATCCAAGCAACTCCGATTTAGAACCCTGGGAGACATTACCATCACTGGCGGAGTAGAATCTGACGCAGATACATTAGAAAAAATTGTAGAAGAAGTAGCTGCTGCCAGGCACACGGAAAGAGGGAACCGAGCTGACGATAAGCGATCCGAGACTGCCATGGAGGACCGAAAAAAAGAAGGTTACTTCTAGTACTTTCTCCATTCACAATATCTCTAACCATAGACGAAAAAAAATGAATACCGAAGAATCAAATACCAATAGCTACTTAGATATGGAGCTGCTACGATTTACGACCGCAGGCAGTGTGGATGATGGAAAAAGTACGCTAATCGGAAGGCTCTTGTTTGACTCAAAATCCATTTTTGAGGATCAACTTGATCAGGTAAAGCAAACGAGTGAGCGGAAAGGTGCCACAGAAGTAGATTTGGCATTATTGACAGATGGATTAAAGGATGAAAGAGAGCAAGGCATCACGATTGATGTAGCATACAGATATTTTGCTACACCACGCCGAAAATTCATCATTGCGGATACCCCAGGACACATCCAGTATACGCGAAATATGGTTACCGGAGCTTCCACTGCAAATGTGGCACTGATTTTAATTGACGCTAGAAATGGGGTGGTAGAGCAGACCTGTAGGCATTCAATCATCGCTTCTCTCCTTCAAATTCCCCACCTTATAGTCTGCGTGAATAAAATGGATCTGGTTGACTACAGTCAGGATCAATTCAACAAGATCAAAAAAGACTTTGAAGACTTTTCTTCCAAGCTAGATGTAAAAGACGTTCAGTTCATTCCCATCAGTGCGCTCAGGGGAGACAATGTCGTAAACAGAAGCGACTCCATGGACTGGTACGAGGGCTCTACACTTCTTTATACGCTAGAGAATATTCATATAGGTAGCGATCACAATCATATTGACTGCCGCTTTCCTGTGCAGACTGTAATACGTCCGCAGACGGATGAATTTCATGATTACCGGGGCTATGCGGGAAGAATTGCTGGTGGCGTATTTAAGCCCGGAGATGAAGTGGTAGTACTTCCCTCAGGATTCTCCTCAAAGATCAAGTCAATAGATACTTTTGATGGTATGGTGGATGAAGCTTTTGCCCCTATGTCGGTTACTATCACTTTAGAAGATGATATTGACATTAGCCGTGGAGACATGATCGTTAGAAATAACAACCAGCCAGAAGCGAAACAAGATATAGAAGTCATGCTTTGCTGGCTCAATAATAAAGGCCCTGTGCCAAGAGGAAAATATACCGTGAAGCACACCACTGCTGATGCAAAAGCGATGATCAAGGAGATACGGTATAAACTTGATATCAACTCACTACATCGAAATGAAGAGGATAAGAGCATTACTGCAAATGATATTTGTAGAGCAACACTGCGTACAACAAAACCTCTTTTAACCGATCCCTACAGAAAAAACAGAATTACAGGGAGCGTAATATTAGTAGACGAAGGCACAAATGAGACGGTTGCTGCCGGAATGATCATTTAGCTAACCTTAAATTCGAGTAAAGAAAACCCTTGATGGATCTAAAAGAATTGCTAACCGTAGCAAAACAAGCAGCCACTGCTGCTGGTGCAGAAATACTTAAAATTTACAACACCGGAGATTTCTCAGTAGAGGCAAAAGCTGATAATTCTCCATTGACTATTGCAGACAAGGCAGCTCATAATACCATTGTCTCTTTTCTAGAAAAAACAGGGCTACCAATCTTAAGTGAAGAAGGTCAAAGCATCGATTATAAAGAGCGACAAGCGTGGGACCACTTTTGGATGGTAGATCCACTCGATGGCACCAAAGAATTCATTAAGAAAAATGGAGAGTTTACAGTCAATATAGCTTTGATCCACAAGGGAAAGTCAATAATGGGAGTTGTCTACCCTCCTGTCTTAGGCGAGTTGTACTGGGCACTGGAGGGTGAAGGTGCATTTAGGCAAAGAAATGGTGAAAGCAAAAAGCTGTCTACCAGCAAAAAACGCTTACATGATCAAGGGTTAAAAATCGTAGCCTCTAGGTCTCACATGAGCCCTGAAACTCAAGATTTTGTTGATGCGCTCGACCAACCTGAGATTGTATCTAAAGGAAGCTCGCTTAAGTTTTTACTTGTCGCCGCAGGTGAAGCTGATGTATATCCTAGGTTTGGTCCTACCATGGAGTGGGATACTGCGGCCGCACAGGTAATTGTCTCCGAAGCAGGAGGGTCTGTTACGCTTGAGGACAAGATCACTCCACTTTCTTACAACAAAGAAAATTTACTGAATCCTTACTTTATTGTTTTTGCCTGACTTACTGGCATTTGCAAAAGTTTAGCTTTGTGTCTATTCATCTTAAGACCTGAAAGCATAAAGATGACATTGAAGTTTGGAGTTATTGGATGTGGTAGGATCGCTGGCCGCCATGCTGAACATATAAAAAAGCATGGCCAATTGGTAGCTGCATGTGATACCTATGAAGAGCGAGCTGAGCATTTTGGGGTAAAATATGATATTCCTACTTACAGTAGCCATAAAGAGCTATTAGCTAAGACGGATGCCGACCTTATCTCCGTCTGCACGCCCAATGGACTACATGCAGTCCACACCATAGATGCACTGCGCGCAGGGAAGCATGTACTGTGTGAAAAACCAATGGCCACTAGTGCAAAAGACTGTGGAGAGATGATCAGTGTAGCATTGAAAGCGAACAAGCAACTATTCATTGTAAAGCAGAATAGATTCAACCCTCCTGTAGTAGCAGTAAAAAACGCAATAAATCAGGGAAAGCTGGGGAGAATATTAAGTGTACAGCTCAATTGCTTTTGGAATAGAAATACCGCCTACTATGAAAATTCCTGGAAAGGCTCGAAACACCTGGATGGAGGTTCACTTTTTACACAATTCAGTCACTTCATTGACCTACTCTACTGGATGATCGGAGATATCAAAAATGTGAAAGGTTTTAATGGTAATTACCTTCATGAGGGTATTGTGGATTTCGAAGACCAGGGAGTCGCTATCTTGGAGTTTTCCAGTGGCACGCTAGGCACCATTCACTACACTACTAATTCGCACAATAAAAATATGGAAGGATCAATGACACTATTTGGCGAGAAAGGGTCGGTTAAAATAGGTGGGCAGTACCTCAATGAACTTGAGTACCAGCAAATAGAAGGTTATGAGATTGCGGGATTGCCTCCCGGCAATCCCGCAAACAACTACGGTCAGTACCAGGGATCTATGTCAAATCACGGAGAGGTTTACCAAAACGTGATAAGTGCACTTTCAGGAAAAGAAGAAATTGCCACTAATGGCTTTGAAGGAATGAAAACTGTAGAGATCATTGAGAAGATCTATGCCGCCTCCAAATGGAAAGGTCTGCCGAAATGAACATTCCTTTTGTTGATCTCAAAGCACAGTATTTAACGATCAAAGACGAGCTCACTCGGGGGATAGAGCAGGTAATTGAAGAGACTGCATTCATCGGGGGGAAATATGTTGCTGAATTTGAAGAAGCATTTGCCAGGATGCTGGGAGTAAAGCACTGTGTCGGTGTTGGTAACGGAACTGACGCGATCTACATAGCACTACGGATGCTGGGCATTGGCAGAGGAGACGAGGTGATTACTGTGGCCAATACGTGGATCTCCACTGCTGAGACGATCGCGCAGTGTGGAGCAAAACCTGTCTTTATCGACATTACAGCGGATCAGTATACAATTGATCCTGATAAAATAGAAGCGAAAATCACCAAGAACACCAAAGCAATCATCCCAGTCCATTTGTATGGATACCCAGCAGATATGGACCCGATTCTGGCCCTGGCCAAAAAGTATGATCTGGATATAGTCGAGGATTGTGCACAAGCACATCTTGCAAAATACAAAGGGACGAATGTGGGGCTCTTGTCTGACGTTGCAACTTTCAGTTTTTACCCGGGTAAGAATCTGGGTGCCTACGGCGATGCAGGCTGTATCGTGACAAACGACGATATTTTAGCCGAGAAATGCAGAATGTTTGCCAACCATGGCGCATTGAAGAAGCATGAGCACAAAATAGATGGTATCAATAGCCGACTCGATGCTTTGCAAGCTGCGATCTTATCTGCTAAGCTGCCGCATTTAGAAAATTGGACTGCCAAAAGGAGAGAAGTAGCTGCTCTCTACAGGAAATACCTGCACGATGTTGATGGAATCAAACTGCCGCCTGATATAGTGAATTCCGTATATCACCTTTTCGTGATCAGGTCTGCAAAAAGAGATGAATTGCAAGACTTTCTGAAGTCCAAAGGAATTGGCACTTCAATACACTATCCAACTCCCCTACCCTTGCTACCTGTATACCAGCATTTGGGGTATGTCCCTTCGGACATTCCTGTCTCCGCAGAATATCAATCACAAATTTTGTCACTTCCTATGTACGCCGAGCTAAGTGAATTGCAGGTCAGGTACGTGTGTGACCAAATTCGCGAGTTCCAATAAAAAAACCCGCCAAATTCCACTTTGACGGGTCATTTCATCTATAGCAGGCGCTTATCTATCCTTCAAATTTCGCAGCGACTGCATCCCAATTAATCACGTTAAAAAACGCATTGATGTAATCGGGTCTGCGGTTTTGATAATTCAGATAATAGGCGTGTTCCCATACATCAAGACCCAGAATGGGGGTACCATCACAGCCCGCTCCGGGCATTAAAGGATTATCTTGGTTTGGTGTAGAGCACACCTCCAAGGTTCCGTCATCTTTCTTACATAGCCAGGCCCAGCCACTACCAAATTGAGTTGCCGCGGCATTGCTGAATTCATCTTTGAATTTTTCGTATGAACCGAATTTGTCATTAATCGCAGATGCAAGTGCACCTGAAGGCTCTCCGCCTCCATCAGGGCTCATAATTGACCAAAATAGCGTATGATTAAAGTGTCCGCCACCATTATTTCGCACGGCACCATGATCGGAGTTTTCCTTGCAAAGTTCCTCTATTGACTTGCCATCCATATCAGTACCTTCAATTGCAGCATTGACTTTCGACACGTAAGCTGCATGGTGCTTGCCATGGTGAATTTCCATGGTTTTGGCATCTATGTGAGGCGCTAGCGCATCGTGAGAGTAAGGTAAGCTTGGTAATTCAAAGGCCATAATTTATTGTTTTAATGTTCAAGATTTGTTTGTTTAAAGGTTCAACAAAAGCACCATAGGTTTAGTTGCCCCGAATCTTTTTGAAAAAATTCTTAAGTAATACTTCGCATTCACTAGCGAGGACTCCATGCTCAAGTTTCGTTTTTGGATGAACAATATCTGAGCTAAAATTGGAGTATCCTCGTTGCTTATCCATCGCCCCTATCACTATCTTCCCAATCTGCGTCCAGAAAAGTCCACCGGCACACATACTGCATGGCTCTAAGGTGACATAGAGCGTACATTCGTTCAAATATTTTGAACCAAGATAATTTTGCGCTGCAGTGAGAGAAAGCATCTCGGCATGCGCGGTAGCATCCTGAAGACGTTCCACCCGATTATGATCTTTAGCGATGATTCTGTTCTCACACACTACTACCGCCCCCACAGGAATCTCTCCTTCCTTGTAGGCAATTTCGGCCTCCTTCAGTGCCTGCTTCATAAAATGCTCATCGCTGTAGACAGAAAAAGTCAAAATATCGTCGGCAAAATTTCTATTCCTTGATGCGCACACTTTCCATCATTTCCCCGGCAATCGGCTTCCATTCATCCATCTTTCGAGGCTTGCAGCCAAGGTTGAAGAGCAGAATTTGGTTCTGGAATGAAGTGTATTGGATATAAGAATAGTACTTTGAGTACTTTACTCCTGAAAAAGCATTTTCTTCTTTCAGAGAAGCGATGAACTCAAAAACTATAAATGTGCGTCCATTGATCTTTCTGATGGTGTCCTGAAGGTACTGCACCTGATCGAAAAGTGTCTCAAAAGTGCCTTTGTAAAAACTTTGCAGCTTTTCTTCATCCCCACTGATCCACTGCATAGGATTGGTATTTATTGCAAAATCTACTGTCCTGTCCTGAGATGAATATACCGCAATCGGTACCCTGGCGGATACAAACTTATCGATTCGCTCTCCATCGGACATTGAGGTAAACTGCTCGGGGAGCAGCATGCTTATTTCATCATTTATTTTGACTTTTTGTAATTCGCTTTGAGCTGATAAGGAAGCAGAGAACAAAAGCACAGAGAACAGAAACAGACACCTATGAAGCATAATCCTCAAAGCTAAAAACTCCGCTAGGATTTTACTTGATGATCCTACCTTTGCGGCTTCAAAAAATCAAATCGATACTATAATATGCTACGAACACACACATGTGGTGAACTCAGAGAAAAGAACATTGGCGAAAGAGTAACCCTTTGTGGTTGGGTGCAAAGGCAAAGAGATAAAGGTGGAGTAGTTTGGATCGACCTTCGGGATCGCTACGGTGTTTCGCAGCTAATATTTGAGGAAGGAATCACTACGCCAGAGCTGATCGAGCAGGCAAGATCGGCTGGAAGAGAATACGTGATTAAAGCATCGGGAAGTGTAGTAGAGCGGTACGCCAAAAACGACAAAATGCCCACCGGAGACATTGAAATTCGGGTGGAAGAAATGGAATTTCTTAATGGTGCTAAAACCCCACCTTTCACCATTGAGGATGAAACGGACGGAGGAGAGGACCTTCGAATGAAGTATCGGTATTTAGATATCCGTAGAAATCCTATCAGAAAAAACCTCGAGCTAAGACATCAAATGATGCAAAAAGTTCGGACATACTTAGACAGTCAGTCATTCGTAGAAGTAGAGACACCTTACCTTATTAAATCCACTCCTGAAGGCGCCAGAGATTTCGTAGTGCCTTCCCGAATGAACCCGGAGCAATTTTATGCGCTACCTCAATCGCCCCAAACTTTTAAGCAACTGCTTATGGTGGGAGGATTAGATCGGTACTTTCAAATTGTAAAGTGCTTTAGAGATGAGGACTTGCGCGCAGATCGGCAGCCGGAATTCACTCAGATAGACTGTGAAATGTCATTTGTTGCTCAAGAGGATGTGTTGAACATGTTTGAGGGCATGACCAAATTCCTTTACAAAGAAATGAAAGGCATTGAGCTTGGCGACTTTCCTAGAATAAGCTTTGAAGATGCGATAAATAAATACGGGTCTGATAAGCCCGATTTACGATTTGAGATGGAGTTTGTAGAACTCAATCACCTAGCACAAAATAAAGGTTTTGCCGTGTTTGACAATGCTGAGCTTGTGGTAGGAATCAACGCCACCGGCTGTGCTGATTATTCCAGAAAGCAACTTGATGCGCTAACTGACTTTGTGAAAAAACCTCAAATTGGCGCGCAAGGATTGGTTTACGTGAAATACAACGAAGATGAATCCTTCAAATCTTCGGTGGATAAGTTTTTTGACCATAGTGCATTAAAATCATGGGCCGATCTATTCAATGCCAAACCTGGAGATCTGCTATTAATTCTTGCGGGAAAATCAGGTACTACACGAAAAGCACTTAGCGAATTAAGACTTGAAATGGGTTCCCGGCTTAACTTAAGTGATCCTGATAAAGTGGCACCTGCCTGGGTTATCGATTTCCCCTTGCTTGAGTGGGATGAAGAAACACAGAGATACCATGCAATGCATCACCCTTTTACTTCTCCCAAAGCAAGCGATGTAGATAAAATTGAGAGTGATCCTGCTTCGGTCCGTGCAAATGCGTACGACCTTGTGATCAACGGCGTGGAAGCAGGAGGAGGATCTATCAGGATACATGATCGTGCTTTGCAGGAAAAAATGTTTGGCATACTTGGTTTCAGCAAAGAAGAGGCCCAAGCCCAATTTGGATTTTTGATGGGCGCTTTCGAATACGGAGCTCCCCCGCATGGTGGGATTGCTTTAGGTTTTGATCGGCTTTGCGCGATCATGGCAGGAGAGCAGAGCATTAGGGATTTTATTGCCTTCCCAAAGAATAATGCAGGAAGAGATGTCATGATAGACTCTCCCTCGATCATCTCCCAACAGCAATTGGATGAGCTGTCGCTTGTGCTTCAGAATCAAGCCAAATCGTGATATTAGATGATTTATTAGTAATTTTCTCCTCTCAAACAATTGATGAATGACCAGAAAATTTCTGTTGTATTCTACCCCTTTCTTCTTACTATTCATAGGTCTTTCTCTCTTTGAGCCGTACCTGTACAGAGAGATTTTTGCAAGTGATTCCATTAGTCGTTTAGGTGGGAAGGAATTCACAATTATTGCGCACAAGGGCGCTTCAGGTCTGGCTCCTGAAAATACCATGGCAGCATTCGAAAAAGCTCTGGCCCTTAGCGTGGATCAAATAGAGCTTGATGTAAGACATACCAAAGACGAAGAGATCATTGTTTTTCACGATCAAAGATTGGATAGAATTGCCAGAGACACACTTGGGAACAAAATCACTGGTGACGTACATGACTTTACGCTTGCGCAAATCAAACAGTTTGATGTCGGCAGTTGGTTTGACTCACAGTTTAAAGACGAACGTATCCCAACGCTTAAAGAGGTTCTGGATTTCGTGGACGGACGCTGCGAAGTATTGATCGAGATCAAGCACATGGATCACCCCCACTACCATGACTTTGCTGAAAAGTTAGTAGAAGTAGTATTACAGGAAAAAAATGGTGAAGATTGGATACTTCTGCAATCTTATGAGCCACGCTACTTGGATGAAGTACATGACCTTGATCCCCTAATTCAAACCAAAGCTTTGATAGTAGGTGAAGATTCAGCCCCACTGCTCGCTTTTTATATAGAAACCAGAATTCACATGGGGCGGGCGAAAGAGAGCAACCGAACAAAAGCAATCAACCCGCATTGGGAAACCTTATCTCCCCGCAGGATCTTTCAAATGCATGCCAAAGGCTATGAAGTATACGCCTACCCAGTAAACGAAAGGGCGGACATGATTAAAATGCTGAATGCCGGGGCAGACGGTATCATCACAGATTACCCAGACCGAGCACTCAAACTGCGTGCGGAACTCAAGGCACTGGAAAAATAGTTTTTAGCTCTGCTTCGGCGGCTATGTAGCCAAATGCATCCCACTTTTGAGAGGCTGCTACCCTTAAAAATACTTCGTTTGCTTTTTCATTTTCTGCCTCCATGCGGTAGAAGATGCCCATCCCATACCCATAAGTTGGGTCCAGACCTGACTCAAGCTCAGGCAACTTCATCTGAAGCGCTTCGATAGACTTTTCTTTTTTGAAAAGCATAAGTAAATCATGGTAAGACCGATTTTCAACTAGTTCCTGATCCACCTCTACTGAATCTAGTAGCGCCTGGGCCAGTTCAGCATTTCCCAGTTTCAAATACGTCAGGTACTGCCAGTAATTTACCGCAACCTTAAGATCATTGTTGTCGCAAAACTCCTCGCATTTAGTATAAGCAGAAAGGGCTTTATCATAGCGACCTCTTAGGTAGTAGGCCAGACCAAAATGGTACCAGATGTTGAATTTATCATTACTGATGGGCTGGTTGAGTCGATTGGGTTTCCCATCGGGCTCAATTCTATTTTCCTGATTTAAGCTGTAGTATGCTGCCAGCTCAAAATCATCAATAGCCTTAGAAAGTTGGCGTGTGGTGATATACCTGTGCCCTCTGTGACGGTACAGTTGATAAGCATCAGGGTAAAGCTTCAGTCCGTCTGAATAGACTTTAATAGCTTCAATATAGCTTCCAAGATAAGCAAGCCGCCTACCGTACCATATGATTGCGTCAAGACTGTCCGGGCTAGACTCATACACAGCTTTGGCTATTTCCAGATTCTCCTGAAACGCCACTTTATCAACTTGCGATAGCTGCTTTTCAGGTAGCTCCTCTCCGATTAAACTGTAAATTTTTGTAGGATCTACTTGCTCTGTACCTGCTTCTACAAAATTTCTTCTTGCGTCTTTGGGCGGCTGACAGGCTAGCATGCAAATGAATAGGCCTGTGGATAGAGAAAAGAGTTTACACATAGTTCAATCTTCCCAATTGGGGTATCCGGGCTGCTTTAGCTCAATACCATCTTTGGCCGCTTTCACAATCTGTCTCACGTCTTTTAGCAACTCCTTAGCATCATAAAGAACCCCGTCTTTAATGGTATACTTTACTCCGCCCACTCGAGTGATCTGATTATCATCAGTGAGTTTGATCGCACCCGTTCCGTAAAGCACTTTTAGATTTTGAAGTGGATTTTCCTCCAAGATTACAAGATCTGCCAGCTTACCCACCTCTATCGTCCCAAGATCTTCTTCCATACCTAGTGCTTGTGCGCCCATGAGCGTGGCGGATCTTATTACTTCAAGCGGATGAAAACCAGCCTCCCGGAGTAGTTCCAGCTCCCTTACATAGGCGAACCCATACAACTGAAAAATAAAACCTGAATCAGATCCGGTCGTGACTCGGCCACCACGATTCTTGTATTCATTCACAAAAGTCATCCAAAGTTGATAGTTTTCTTTCCAGGAGACCTCCTCTTCAGTACCCCAAAAGTGCCAATAAGAACCATGTGATATTTTACTGGGCTGATAAAAAGACCACAACGAAGGAAGCGTGTAGTCCTTATGCCAGTCCGCATTTCTTGCGCGCATAAGATCCCTGCTTGCTTCATAAATATTGAAAGTGGGATCTAAAGTAAAATCTAGTTCCAATAAACGATCCATCACCTGATTCCATTTTTCAGAGTAGGGAGCGGCGGCTTGCTTCCAAAGCCTCCCAGCTTCTGCGAAGCGGTGTTGTTCATTTTGATAATTGTAATCAACAGGGTAGTGTTGAACTATACGGTCTTCAAAAAGCGCCTCGGGAAGACCATACCAATGTTCCATCGTGGTAAGCCCCGCCTCAGCGGAATTGACCACATTCCACCAAGCTACATTCATCTGCGCGTGGTGACAAGCAGAACCAAGACCTAACCCTTTATTCTCAGATAAAGCAGCCTCCATCACCTGCGGTGAGGCTCCAAAGAACTTTATCCCGTCAGATCCTCTTCGATAATTTGCCCGCACCCAAGATCTAGCATCTTCAGCTGTCGTGATCTGTCCAGATACCTTTTCAGTGCCCTTTTCTTCTTTACCTTCAATTTTTCTCGAAGGCTTGAGCTTGGATAGATCTTGCCCGAATCCTGTGTAGGCAATGATACGGGGAGCAGCAATCTCATTTCTCCTACTTCGTTCCTTGTGTCGAAGTACCCAGTCAAGTCCATTGAAGGATCCAGGATCTCTAATGGTGGTCACACCGTGGGCAAGCCAAAGTTTAAAAACATATTCTGAGGGAGTACCTTGACTCTTTCCTCCGATATGTCCGTGCATGTCCACAAATCCTGGAAGCACATACATACCCTCCGCGTCAATCTCAATTCCTTGGCTACTCAACTGGGGTCGCTGCTGACTATCTATATCTACACCTGGGTAACCAACAACCTTGACTTGTACGATTCTATTATTCTCTACTACAATATCTACTGGACCAATAGGTGGAGCCCCATTGCCATTGATCAATGTTGCTCCTCGAATAATAAGCATATCAAATGGTCCTTCCCCACGTAACCTGGAAGGCGCATCGGCTACCTGACTCGCCAAAGGAAACGCCCCTAAGACAACTACAATTAGCAAAGAGATTTTTTTCATAATTAGGGGAAAATGCTATTTTTAGTTGTTTTTAAAAATAATCAATAACCAGATATGGCCGCCGCAGAATCAAAAATGCTTCCACTCGGAACAATCGCTCCGGATTTCGAACTGCTTGATGTCATGTCAGGAGAGTACTTATCACTCGACGATCTAAAAAAAGAGTTTGGACTACTCATCATGTTTATTTGTGTCCATTGCCCTTATGTAAGAAACATAGAGGAAGAAATTGCCGTAATTGCCAAACAGTACAATGAATCAAAAATAGGATTTGCAGCAATTTCATCTAACGATATTACCGCTTACCCGGAGGATGACCCGGAAGGAATGAAGAAACAAGCAGCGTTGCTGGAGTTCAATTTTCCCTATCTATACGACGAAACACAGGCGGTTGCTAAAGCATTTGAAGCACAATGCACCCCGGAATTCTACCTATTTGACGAAGACTTAAAGCTGATCTACAGAGGAAGATTTGATGCCAGTACTCCTGGAAATCCCGAACCTGTGACCGGAGATAATTTGGTAGAGGCAATAGAACGACACCTTGAGGATGAACCCCCAATGGATCCGCAGTATCCCAGTATCGGCTGTAGCATAAAGTGGAAATAATTGCCACAGCTTAGCATTCACGACCTCCACAACCGTGAATCATAGTTTTGACGGCAAGCACGCGATGCGAATTGATTCCTTCGATTTTTTTGACCTTGCCATTTAGTGTCTTCACCTAATAGCAGCATAAAGCAATAATCTATTTTGCTCAATTTGGCTTCATTCTGATGTCTGTCTTGAGCAAGGAAAACCTCAAAGAAAGGAAAGATTCATGCTGAAGCTACGATTTGCTTGGGTAGATGTCATTGATTACTCCCGCCGACGAATTTTTCAAAAGTCAGAATCAAGTCAAGGCAAAGACCAAACTTCTCTGTTTTCAGAAAAACCAGACTTAAGATTAAATTGCGGTGCCAATTTTGACCCATGAGCATCAACAAAGAAATCAAGATCGTTACCACTCATCAACTCAGGGAGATGAAAACCAAGGGAGAAAAAATTGCTATGCTTACCGCGTACGACTATTCAATGGCGAGAATCATCGACCAGGCCGGCATTGACATCATTTTGGTCGGAGATAGCGCATCAAACGTGATGGCCGGGAATGAAACCACGCTTCCCATCACTCTGGAGCATATGATTTGGCATGCCACATCGGTGGTGAAAGCCGTGAAAAGAGCTTTTGTGGTTGTGGATGTACCCTTTGGAAGCTACCAAGGAAACTCCTCTGAGGCGCTGCGTTCCAGTGTACGCATTATGAAAGAATCTGGGGCACATGCGGTAAAAATGGAGGGTGGTGTAGAAATAAAAGAAAGTATACAACGTGTACTATCAGCGGGAATACCGGTAATGGGTCACTTAGGTCTTACCCCACAGTCAATTTACAAGTTTGGGACCTACAGTGTGCGAGCCAGGGAGCATGCGGAAGCCAAGAAACTAATGGAAGATACAGCACTCTTAGATGAGCTTGGCTGCTTTGGAACGGTATTGGAGAAAATACCAGCAGAACTAGCCAAGCAAGCGGCCGAAGCTGTCTCCATGCCAATCATAGGTATAGGTGCTGGTCCTCACGTGGACGGACAGGTGCTTGTGGTCCACGATATGTTGGGAATTACTCAGGACTTTCAACCTCGATTTTTGAGACAATATGCTGACCTAAATAAAACGATGAATGATGCATTTAAACAGTACGTCAGTGATGTGAAAGAAGCACAATTTCCCAGCGAAAAAGAATCTTACTAAAATCTAATTACCCTAGAAATTCATGGCCAAAATCATCTACACGCATACCGACGAAGCGCCCGCACTGGCAACAAAGTCCTTACTACCAATTGTGCAGGCTTTTGCGTCCAAAGCAAATGTTGATATCGAGCTGAAAGATCTTTCCCTCGCCGGAAGAATACTATCTCAATTTCCTGATGTCCTTACCTCAGACCAGAAAACAGAAGACGCACTCGCTGAACTAGGAGAAATAGCCAAAACACCCGAAGCGAATATCATTAAGCTTCCAAATATCAGTGCCTCTATACCACAGCTTACTGCCGCAATCAAAGAGCTGCAAAGTCAAGGCTACCAACTACCTGACTACCCAATGGATGCCTCTACAGAGGAAGAGCAAAGTGCTAAGGCAAAATATGATAGGGTAAAAGGAAGTGCGGTAAATCCGGTATTGAGAGAAGGCAATTCTGATCGTAGGGCACCCTTGGCAGTTAAAAACTATGCGAAGAAATTTCCGCATAGCATGGGAAGATGGAGTAAAGATTCAAAAACCCACGTAGCTAGTATGCCGAGTGGGGATTTTTATGGAAGTGAAAAATCACTTACCACAAATAAGGCTACAGAGGTATCGATCGTCTTTTCAGATGAGTCCGGCAATCAAGAAGTCCTGAAAGCAAACTTTCCTCTTGAAGCAAGTGAGGTAATTGATTGCTCCGTGATGAGTATATCAAGCTTGAAGAGCTTTATTAAAAGTCAATTAGCAGAAGCTCAGGAAGATGGTGTCCTCTTTTCATTGCACCTAAAAGCCACCATGATGAAGGTCTCTGACCCAATCATATTTGGGGCAGTTGTTTCTGTTTTTTATGCGCTGCTTTTCGAAAAGTACGCGACAGAATTTGAAAAGGTGGGTATTGACCCAAACAATGGAATTGGGGACTTACATGCCAAGTTGAATTTATTTGAAACCGACATACAGAAATCGATATTGGAAGATCTGGAGCAGATCTATAATGCTCAGCCTGATCTGGCCATGGTAAATTCCGATAAGGGTATCACCAACCTGCACGTTCCCAGCGACGTGATCATTGATGCTTCCATGCCTGCAATGATCCGTTCTTCAGGACAGATGTGGAACAAAAACAATCAGACTCAAGACACCAAAGCTGTAGTTCCAGATCGCTCCTATGCAGGGGTTTACCAAGCAGTGATTGATGACTGCAAAGCACACGGAGCATATGACCCTACGGTGATGGGTAGTGTTTCAAACGTGGGTCTGATGGCCAAGAAAGCAGAAGAATATGGCTCTCACGATAAGACCTTTCAACTATCAGCAGCCGGTGAAGTCAAGGTGATTGATGAATCAGGCGAAGAGCTGATGACACAAAAAGTGGCAGCAGGGGATATTTTTAGAATGTGCCAGGTAAAAGATGCACCTGCACAAAATTGGGTCAAACTTGCGGTGGATAGAGCCAAAGCGACAGGAACTCCAGCAGTATTTTGGCTAGATAGTGATCGGGCTCATGACCGAGAGCTAATCAAAAAAGTGGAAGCTTATCTCAAAGACCATGATACCGCTTCGCTCGAAATCCATATTATGGACCCGGTGAAGGCCACTAAGTTTTCTATCGCCAGGATCAGGAAGGGAGAAGACACTATTTCGGTGACTGGAAACGTACTTCGCGATTACCTCACCGATCTTTTTCCGATCTTAGAAGTGGGTACCAGTGCCAAGATGCTTTCCATAGTCCCACTCATGAATGGTGGAGGACTCTTTGAAACTGGAGCCGGAGGCTCTGCGCCAAAACACGTGCAGCAGTTTTTAGAAGAAGGGCATTTAAGGTGGGATTCACTAGGAGAATTCCTCGCACTGGCAGTCTCTTTGGATCATTTAGGTCAAAAGTATCAGAATAAGAAGGCAATGCTACTTGGCGAAATGCTGGATCAGGCTACCTCCAAGCTACTAGAAGAAAATAAGTCTCCTTCACGTAAGGTTAATGAACTAGATAACAGGGGCAGCCACTTTTATCTTGCTTTTTATTGGGCGCAAGCGTTGAGTGAGCAGGACCAAGACCAAGACATGAAAACCACTTTTGAAAAGGTCGCAAATGAGCTTGAAGCCAATGAAGAGGTTATTTTAGAAGAACTAAATGCAGCCCAAGGCTCCACAGTGGATATTGGTGGATACTACCAACCAAATGAAAATTTGGCCTCTACTGCGATGAGACCTAGTAAAAAATTCAATTCCATCATTGCTGGCTTGCTTGAGAAAGTTGCCTTTTGATACTTAAATAACTTCAAGTATAATCCATGATCTCGCAACAAGAATTACAAGAGTACCTTGAACAATTAGTCAGCTGGGGAATCAAGACACTGCCCAAGGTGGCACTCTTACTTATCGGGTTCATCATTATTCTTCGTTTGGTCAAGTACCTAATAAGAAAGTTCAGGGACGGCATCATAAATAAAGCTTCAGACACGAGCAATCCGATTGAAAACGAGAAGCGAGCAAGGACTTTATTTGGGTTGGTTCGGGGAGTAGTCATTGGTTCTTTGTGGACTGTTTTTTTGATGATCCTTCTCAAGGAAGTTGGGGTGGATATCGCCCCCATTTTAGCAGGTGCAGGAATTGTAGGATTGGCAGTAGGATTTGGGGCTCAGGAACTGGTACGAGACGGAATATCAGGTTTTTTCTTACTGCTTGAAGATCGGGTCCGCACTGGTGACGTAGCAATCGTAAACGGTACAGGTGGATTAGTGGAGGCGATCAATTTGCGTACAATCACGCTACGAGACTTGTCCGGAGTTGTCCATACCTTTCAAAATGGGAAAATCAATACCTTGGCCAATATGACCAAAGACTGGTCGGCGATGGTCTTTGACATAGGAGTTGCCTACAAGGAGAACGTAGACGGGGTGATTGAAATCATTAAAGAAGTAGGCGAGAAACTACAGCAGGACGAAGATTTCAAAGAGAAGTTCGTAGACCCGATCGAGATCTTCGGCTTAGACAAATTTGGTGATAGTGCTATAGTGATCAAGGCCAGGATCAAGACGATACCCAGCTCTCAATGGGTGATTGGAAGAGAATTCAATAAAAGGTTGAAAATAGCCTTTGATGAACAGGGAATCGAGATTCCATTTCCTCACCGAACAATTTATTGGGGAGACGCGATCGCACCGCTAAATCTTAGGATGCAGGGGGAGGTGAATCAGCCTCGATAAATTATTAAAGTATCTGCTACGAGAGTCTATTGCCCCTTGAGGTAGAAGTTCTGCACCACTGTATCCGAGTAGCGGATACAGTGTTTGTGGGTAAACTTCACCCTATGATCTAAGGGTCCAAAAAGCGCGAAACCGCCTCCCAAAAGAATGGGAATGGTAGTGATGATCAATTCATCAATCAAATCCTCTTCCAGAAAGCTTTGAATGGTCTTACCTCCATCAATGTACAATCTGGTATACCCTTGACCGTGAATCTCCTTGATGATATGATGTAGATCTCCTGATAAAAGTTGCACCTTACCAAAATGCGCTTCAGGAAGGGCTTTTAAAGAATTACTCAGGACAAATACGGGTAAATTATAAGGCCAGTCTCCTTGAAATCCAAGTACGCTTTCATATGTGACCCTGCCCATCACTATTGCATCAATTCTGGAGATGAAACTATTGTAACCAAAATCATCAGACTCAGGGTTGGGAACACTTTGTAACCAATCAATTGATCCGCTTTTATCAGCAATGTATCCATCCAGACTGGTAGCAATAAATACGCTATTCATTCGACAGCTCGCTTGTGAAGTGTAATTCGAGTAGAAACGAAAAATTTGAACACCACCATGAGTAGCAGAATAATACCAGCACCTATCAGTGCGCTCAGAGCGACCATTTCCACACTTTGGCTATGCCGCTGGTAAATTGCAAGTAGCGCCCAAATACCCACAGCCGCAAAAACAAAATCTCTTACCACCCACAGCACATAGGTATATACGAGCACTGCAACAAAAATCACAGCAATAGTCCATGTTTCAGGCGCTAGCGCACCACCAGACCAACCTATTTTACTAAGAAAGGCTGAAATATTGGCGATAGTCGCTACCGCAATCCATCCCGCATAAAGTGAAATTGGAAATTGCACAAAACTTCTCTCTAATAGCGATAGCCTAGCTCTCTCACGACAAAACTTCTGAACCAGAATAGTGAGTCCGAAAAGCATAAAAACCATAAAAACCACAGACAGACCAGTTAATTCATACAACCAAACAACCACCCAGCCTGCATTTACGAGGTTGACTGAAGCAAACCAAAACCCAACTAAGCTAAATACGCCTCCTTTTCCTCCTTTGATAAGCACTATGCTTTGATAGCCGATTAAAAGAAGAAAACTAAAAAAGATCAGCCCCCAAATAGCGAAAGCATAAGAAGCTGGAGTGAACAAATTATCGTACTCCGCGCTGAGCCCGCCAATGGTTTGGTCATTGAACGCACCCGTTTGCGAGAAATAATTGATCGCTAGTACCAAGAACACAGAAACTATGTTGGCCGCTAAAAGAGTCTTTCGCATTCTGGACTATTTAGCTACCGCAGGCTGTGCGGCAAAGATTTTTTGGTACACAGGCTTCCGGTATGCAAACTGTGCCAACATGGCTGGATAAAAGAGGAGGTCAGTGAGAATGGTACCTGTAGAAAAGGTAATGTCATCGATAATGTACGTTGTATTACCATCTTGCTGAACGATATGTCTATGCTCCCACTTTTTCAGAAAGAATGGTAAAGTTTCTCCCCGGTCTACAAAAAACCACTCGCTATGCGTCTCCTCATCTTCGGTAATTACACTTATCCACTTTTGCTTAAAAAGAAAAAAGTTAAGAAACAGAGAAACCTGATCGCCTTTTTTACACCCATCGAATTGAAGCACCTTCACAGGTGGAAAGGGTGGATTCAGTGCAACAAAAAGATCCTTGGTAAATCCGTCTTTAACGGATTTTAGTGACGCACCTACCTGTGTTTTGATTCTAATATGCATTTCCCACTTTTAACCGCCAGGATGCTTATTGGTTCCTCAAAAAGTTAGGAAAGAGGGAAGAAAAGAAAGCCCTCTCTAAACATTACGCTTCCCTCCGAAGTACCTCCATGGGTGAATTGCTTACCACTCTTCGGCTATTAAATAATCCAATGATCACACTCAGAGCTGTAACCAAAAGGAAAACAATCGCCATCTGCGTAAGATCTGGTGTAAAGACAAAATCGAATGAGTAGATCCCTAGCAAAGTGGCAAAGATTCCTGAAAGAAAGAGGCCGCTGAGGGCACTCATTGCACCAAGAAAAAGGTATTCAGCAACGGTAATCACCCACAATTGTCTTCGGCTGGCACCCAGAGTCCGCAAAAGTGCATTTTCCTTTATCCTTTGGTACCTGCTCAGGATGATTGAGCTGATCATCACAATGATTCCCGTACCTATGCTGAAGTAAGCCATAAAGCGGATAACGAACGCAATTTTGGCCAAGACTTCTTCTACAGTTTTAAGAATCAGATCAAGGTCGATGATAGAAAGGTTGGGAAACTTTTGTACCGCTTCAAGCTGAAAGTTGGCCGCAGTTTCTTTACTATCAATCCGAGTAACCAATACATGAAATTGCGGTGCACGCTCCAAAACACCGCTTGGAAAAAGTATGAGAAAGTTAGTTTGCACCCTTCTCCAGTCTATTTCGCGAAAGCTCCCAACATAAGTTTTCAAGATAGCGCCTTGGACATTGAACAAAAGCTCATCTCCAAGCTTCAAATCCATAAAATCCTCTGCAACGCTAATGAAGATACTGTCTGTAGAATGCGCCTTCCCTTCCCAATTTCCCTCTACTAGTTCCTCTGAGTCTATTAATGAATCTCTGTAAGTCACCCTGTACTCCCTACTATAGGCCCAGTCGGGGTAGCTTACCGTAGAATCATTAAAGGCTTCATCTTTGGTATAGCCATTCACTTCCAGAAGCCGCATGGTCACTACGGGTACGTCCTGCATCAGTGACAGCCCGTATTCCTTAGTCAGACTTTTTACCTCCAAGTGCTGCGAAGATTGAATATCAAAGAGTATAGTATTGGGACGGTCTTCCGCAGCAGAGAGCGAAACGCGCTCTACCAGGAGATCTTGCATGAAATATAATGTGGCCAAGAAAGCAGTACCAAGTCCTAAGGTTGTAATCAAAATCACGGTCTGATTATTCGGACGGTAAAGATTTGAAAATCCCTGTCGCCATACGTAAGGCAACTTTTTAGGGATCAGCCTTCTGGCTAACCAAACAAAACCTTTTCCCAGTGCAAAGAGAAAGAGAATAGAGCCAACGAGTATTGCCGAAAAATTTACGGCTTCAATTAAAGACTCAATTTGCCAAAAAACCGCAAGAAAAATAAACAGCAGTATCGCACCACCAATGGGAATAAGAAGCCTATCAAATCGAAAATTGATATCACTGGCACCAAATCTGATCGCCGATAAAGGACTAATGTTTCTAAGTCCTACCAAGGACAAAAGTCCAAATAATAGCGAGACTACCATACCAATCGCAAGTCCCATTAAAAGTGCCGGCCAGTAAGGAACCGGGTCAAGCGAGACGGGTAAAAAGTCCTTTGCGATAGTTGGCAAAAAATAGTGGATAATCATTCCCAACGCACTGCCAATCCCAGCGCCAATCAGTCCGAAAAGAACCACTTGTATCAGGTAAATGCCCACAGCATCCCAGGAACGCATCCCTAAACATCGAAGCACTGCCACAGACTGCACCTTGCTGCGTGCATAAACATAGATAGCACTTGATACACCAAGACATCCCAAAAGAAGAGCAGCAAAAGCCACCAACTCTAAAAAGCTACTTAGATTACTAAATGCCTCCCCGGTTTCCTCTTTCTCCTCCTCTATGGTCTCCACGTCATAGCCTTTGGATTCCGTGATCTCGGACAGCTTAACCCAACCCACTGTATCCACAGCCTGCCCAAATTGGAAGTAGTGAAAGTAGCTGATCCGGCTGCCCTTTTGAATTAGCCCGGTCTCTTCTATGAATTGATGGGGGATGTACACAATAGGAGCGATTGTGGCAGATACATCCGAGCGGCCCGGGACTTTGGAGATTGTACCCAAAATTTTAAATGTGACTGCCCCTACCTTTATGCTGTCTCCAACTTGTGCATCATACTGCAAAATCAGCTTTTCATCCACCAGCGCATATTTACCATCCAGAAATGTACTGCCAGCTTCACTCGGAATGGTTTCTATTGATCCGTAGTACGGATATGCACCCTGCAACGCCCGCACCTGAGTAAGCCTGGTTCCTCCTGATTCAGGAAACAAGACCATCGAGGAAAAGAAATTCTCTCTGGAATAGTCCACTGACATCTTTTTGAATTGATTCAGAAGGCTATCGGGCAAATCGCGATTACCACGAATACGCACATCAGCCCCAACTAACTCCTTGGCCTGCAAGTCAATCTCTTTGAGCAGATTCTGCCTGAATGAAACAATACCAACCATCGCAGCAATACCCAAGGAAATGGAAGCAATGAATAGCAGTAACCTAGACCGGCTTTTCCTAGAGTCTCTGATCGCCATTTTCCATAGCCACGACTTGCTATACTTTTCTGATTTGATGGAAATCCTTTTATCCACCAGCCTTAAGATTTGATGTTTTTACCCGCACGTGTTTCCACTATCTTGCCTCCTTTTAGTCTGATGATTTGCTGCGTTTTCTCTGCCAGGTCCAGATCATGCGTCACCAAAACCAATGTAGTCCCTTGTTCTTGATTGATTTGAAACAATAAATCCTCTATCGTCTCGCCAGTCTCTTCATCCAGATTTCCGGTCGGCTCGTCAGCAAAGAGGATTTTAGGTTTATTAGAAAAAGCACGTGCTATAGCAACACGCTGCTGCTCGCCCCCGGAGAGCTCCGCTGGATAGTGAGATAATCTTGCCGAAAGACCAACGCGATCTAATAGTTCATTTGCTGCTTGCTCAGCGCCTTTTTCACCGCGCAACTCTAGCGGTATCATCACATTCTCGAGCGCAGTAAGCGTAGGGATCAGCTGGAAGTCCTGGAATACAAATCCTACATATCGATTTCTGATCTCTGACAATTGATCCTCATTTAGTCGATCCAGCAGAATTTCGTTTAAAGTAATAGACCCTGCGCTGGGCCGATCTAATCCAGCACAAAGTCCCAGCATAGTGGTTTTACCACTACCAGAAGGACCCACGATTGAAACAGTAGAACCGGATGGGACAGAAAAGTCTATGTTGGATAGTACGTGAACTTCTCTTTCTCCACTACCATAAGTTTTGTTTAAATCAGAGACAATGAGAATAGCAGACATGCAGTAAAAAGATAAAATGGTTTCGCAGTGATCTTGGGATAAAGCATCATTCGTAAATTCGGACTCAAATATGAGATTAAGTCAGATGCAAATCATCCAATTCGTCACAGAAGATCTTCAAATAAAGCATCCCTCATCCTTAAGGGTTCCATTCTTTCTCTTTATTCTTCTGCTAAGCGCTTGTAGCAAGCCCAATAAAGCATCAGAAGACAGCTCTGAAGAGGAAGTTGGCGTTGTAGAGCAAACTGCTGAAGACAAGCAAAAGATCATTCTGTTTTTTGGCAATAGTATTACGGCTGGCTACCAATTGAACATTGACCAGGCATTTCCTGCACTTCTCCAACAAAAAATAGATTCTCTTGAATTAGGCTACCGCTGCATCAATGCTGGACTTAGCGGTGAAACCTCTGCAGGTGGTGACAGCAGGATCAATTGGGTTCTACAAACGGTCCCGGATATTTTTTTCCTTGAGCTTGGCGCCAATGATGGACTAAGAGGTTTATCACTGGAAGAAACGCCACAAAATTTGCAGTCAATAATTGACCAGGTAACGCAGGTAAATCCTGATGTGAAAGTGGTGATTGCAGGCATGATGGTTCCTCCTAACCTTGGCGAAGACTACAGTAAGGAGTTTGCACAGATTTTCCCTAAACTAGCCAGTAAGAATGAAGCAACCTTAATCCCATTTATCCTTGAAGGAGTGGCTGGAAATCCTGAGCTGAACCTAGAAGATGGGATACACCCCACGCCCGAGGGCCATGAGATAGTGGCTGGCACTGTCTGGAAATACCTCAAACCATTGCTTTAAGCTTCCTTATAGCGCAAGAACTTGATGATCGGTTGGGCCGGTGCCAATAGCACTACTTAACTTTATCACTGTAGAAAGAATCCAACTCAGAAATATGAAAAGAAATGCGATATCCCTCACTTTATGTTTGCTTTTGGCACTTTCATTCCAAGCGCAATCCCAGCGTAAAAAGTCAACAACAAGCGCAGCAAAACCAATAGACGCGTCGCTCTTTGCTAATTATAAATTGAGAAGCATTGGCCCTGCATTCATGTCAGGTCGTATTGCAGATTTAGCAATTGATCCCAGCAATGAAAACGTGTGGTACGTGGCTGTAGGCTCGGGCGGGGTATGGAAAACCACAAATGCTGGCACTACCTTCAAGCCCATTTTTGATGATCAAGATGTTTATTCTATCGGTTGCATCACCTTAGATCCGAGCAATCCCTACACGGTGTGGGTAGGAACTGGTGAAAACGTAGGCGGTAGGCATGCAGGCTTTGGAGACGGAATCTATGTGAGCAAGGACGCTGGTGATAGCTGGACCAATATGGGTCTCAAAGATTCTGAACACATTTCCAAAATCATTGTACATCCGGAAAACCCTGATGTAATTATGGTAGCTTCCCAAGGCCCGCTTTGGAGTGCAGGTGGAGACAGAGGGTTTTTCAAGTCGGTAGATGGCGGTGTATCATGGAAAAAGACGCTCGGAGACGATGAGTACATGGGTGTCACAGATATGGTGATCGATCCACGAGATCCTAGCCGGGTGTATGCAGTAACCTGGGAACACCACAGAACAGTGGCAGCCTGGATGGGAGGAAGCAAAAAATCCAGGCTATACGTAAGCACTGATGCCGGTGATACCTGGACCCTCCTCAAAACCGGCTTGCCAGAAGGAAACTGGGGAAAAACTGGGCTCGCCATCTCTCCCATCAACCCTGACGTGCTGTACGCTGCAATTGAGCTCGACCGCACCAAAGGTGGCGTTTGGAGATCCGCTGATCGGGGCGGAAGTTGGGAAAAAATGTCGGATGCAGTTGCGGGAGCTACAGGACCTCATTACTATCAAGAAATTTTTGCCTCACCTCACAAGTTTGATCGGTTGTACATGATGAACAACCGTCTGATGAAGTCCGAAGATGGCGGAAAGACGTTTGAAAACATGGACGAAACGGCCAAACATGGTGACAACCATGCGGTAGCCTTCAAAGCCAGTGACCCAAATTACCTTTTGGTTGGTACAGATGGAGGGGTATACGAAAGCTTCGATCTTGGAGCCAGCTGGCGATACATGGAAAACCTGCCCATCACCCAATTTTATAAGTTGGCTGTAGATGATGCTGCACCTTTTTACAACATTTACGGAGGTACGCAGGACAACAGCACGGAGGGAGGCCCCTCACGTACAGACAATCGACACGGCATTAGGAATGCAGACTGGAAAGTGGTACTCAACTGGGATGGCCACCAGCCAGCAACGGAGCCTGGAAATCCTAATATAATGTATGGGCAACGGCAGCAGGGAACCCTATCCAGAATAGATCTTGCCACAGGTGAAGTGACCGACATTATGCCCCAGGCAGGTGAGGATGAAGACTATGAAAGGTACAATTGGGATGCACCTATTCTGGTATCTCCCCATGATCCGGCAACCATCTACCACGGCTCTCAGCGCCTTTGGAAATCTGTAAATCGAGGTGACAGCTGGACCGCTCTTTCTGATGACCTTACCAGAGATCAAGAGAGATTGGCACTTCCGATTATGGGTCGGGTTCAGAGCTGGGACAGTCCATGGGATGTAGGCGCCATGTCTAATTTCAATACAATTACGTCCATTGCAGTTTCTCCCCAAAATGAGGAAGTCATATATATCGGTACGGACGATGGATTGCTCCAAGTCACCAAGGACGAAGGGAAGAGTTGGAAAAAAATTGAAGTAAGCACACTGGGAGTTCCGAAACGCTCTTACGTAAATGACGTAAAAGCAGATCTTTTTGCTGAGGGAACACTGTACGTTGCACTAGACAATCACAAAGAAGGTGACTATGCACCTTACCTCATGAAGAGTACGGACCATGGGGCTTCCTGGACAAATATTACAAATGGTCTTGGAGAGAAAAATCTGGTATGGAGAATCGTTCAAGATCATGTAGACAAAGACTTACTCTTCGCGGGTACAGAATTTGGGATTTATGTCACTTTTGATGGAGGAGGAAGTTGGACCCAGCTAAAAGGAGGTGTTCCCACCATCTCATTCCGTGATCTAGCGATTCAGAGAAGGGAAAATGACCTAATTGGAGCTTCTTTCGGTCGGAGTTTCTATGTGCTTGACGATTATAGCGCTCTCAGATCTGTAGATGCAGAGCAGCTTCAAGCTGAAGCTTCCCTCTTTACACCCCGCAAAGCTTGGTGGTACATTGAGCGGTCTGTGCTTTCCTTCGGGGATACACGAGGATCGCAAGGATCACAGCTTTACATGGCACCTAATCCTGAATTTGGGGCAGTATTTACTTACTACTTAAAAGACGATCTTCAAAGCCTTGCAGAGCAGAGAAAAGAAAAAGAGCAATCAATCAAGGGAAATATCCCGTTTCCAGGATGGGAAAACTTGCAAGCTGAGGCATCCGAGAGATCGCCATTTGTGTACTTGGAAATAAAAGACCAATCAGGAAATATCATAAAACGACAAGTTGCCAAAGGCAAAACGAAAGGATTTCACCGTGTAGCCTGGAATTTACGTGTGGGTACTTCAGAAGCACTGAGCCTAGATGGATCAACAAGCATGGATGACCTGGACGGACTACTCTGCGCTCCGGGGACGTATACCGCAACACTTCACAAATTTCAGCAAGGCACTTTTGAGCAGATCGCCGGCCCTGTAAATGTGGAAGTAGTACCACTGCGAGAGGGTACGCTTGAGGGAAGCCCCATGGAAGAAGTAGTGGCATTTTGGCGATCATATGAAGATTTAAGCCGAGATGTAAGTGCCATGAGCATCGAGCTATCGAATGCAGATAAGGCAGCTTCAAAGCTATTTTATGCAGCCAGCCAGAGCAATGTAGGTGCAGACATTTTGGAAGCAACCGTCAAACTACAAGATGAGCTTACTCAGCTTAAGGCTTCTATCAATGGCAACCCAGCGAAAAATCAGATCGGAGAAAAAAGCAATCCTACAATCAATGATCGCCTTTTTGCCCTGAATCGGGGGATTTCGCTATCCACCTACGGACCTACCGAGACACATAAAGCAACAATGGAGATCATCCAAAAACAAATGGGTGCGCTTACACAAAAACTCACTGCTGCAAAAGCACGCATTGAATACCTGGCAAGCCAAATAAAGACGGCCGGAGGTCCCTGGGTGGAAGGTGTAGAGTACCAAGTGAGTCCAAAGCGGTAAAAGTAATTTCGTCCGTAAATATGGTAAGAGAAGCTCAAGCGGCTGACCTTGATCGGTTGGCCGTTCTTTTTGATCAGTACAGACAATTCTACGGGAAGTCTTCGGACGAAACAGGCAGTAGGACCTTTCTGGAGGAGCGAGTCAATAAACAAGATTCGGTGATCTATGTCTTTGAAAACGAGGAAGGAAAGTTGACTGGCTTTACACAGCTATACCCCATTTTTTCCAGCACCCGAATGAAGCGAATGTGGTTACTGAATGACTTATTTGTTTCCAAAGAGTATCGTGGGCTGGGAATGTCAAAAGCCCTGATCAAAAAAGCCCAGGAAAATGCAAGATCTACAGGTGCTTGCAGCATCATGCTGGAAACAGGAAAAGAAAACCATATTGGAAACAAGCTTTATCCTAGTATGGGATTTGAAGCTATGGATACAGTGACTTTTTTTGAGTGGGATGCTCTCTAGAAAAAGCTTGATAACGCCTTTTAACAAGCATTAACGCTCATTTAACATATGCACTTTGTTAGTTCGCGTATACAAGCGCTAGAAATCAAACCAAGGGCACTATGAAATCAATTTTACAACTATGCGGAATTTTAGTTGCTGTTGCAGCAATGGGTCCTGCATTCGGGCAGAATCAAAATGAAGAGGACAGCAAGATCGTGATCGAAATCACCAAAGAAATCAATGGTGAAAAAAAGACCTTTAAGGGGGAGTATAACAGCACCGAAGAAATGAACGCTGACCCAAACTATAGGGAGTTTGCAGACGAAAATGATCGGTTTTCATTTTGGTCCGATCATGATGGTGACTTTCAGGCTTTCTTCGATACTGATCGAATGAAAGATATGCAGCAGCATTTTTTCCGGTTTTTTGACGGAAATGATGAAGACAACACTTTCTTCTTTCACAATTTTGACGATGATTCCTCAAGCAGCTTTCAGTTCAACTTTGACACCAGTAAATTCTCGGAGGATCTACAAGAAAAGATGAAAGACTTAGGGGTCGATTTCGACTCTCTTAGCTCAAGATTCCAAAATGGCAATTTCCGTGATCGATACAAGGTGATTGTGTTCAAGCGAATTGAAGTTGCTGACGTTGGAGATGAGTTTGGTAAAAAGGGAATGGTAAGTGAAAACAACCGACTTGCTTTAGATGACCTCACTTTCTACCCCAACCCATCGCAAAATGGTAAAATCAAACTCCGATTTACCACTCCCGAAGAAGGAGAGCTAAGCTTGCAAGTAATAAATCTTGAGGGGAAAGAGGTTTTTAAACGTTACTTCAACAGCTTTTCAGGTTTGTACAGCGAAACCATAGACCTATCCGGACAGCAAGAGGGTATTTATCTACTAGAGATTGCCCAAGGGAAAAAGAGAATCACCAAAAAGCTG
>JBCCLV010000031.1:0-35558 GCA_039026695.1 Bacteroidota bacterium | reverse complement strand
GTAGAGGATGAGCATTAGCACAATCAGCAAAAACAACACGATGAAAGTTGCAATTTGCAGGACTCTTCTATTTTCGATTTTTTTCTCTAGTGCTACAGTCTGTGTTTTAGAAGCAAACGTGATTGAATCTCTCTCTTGCTGAAACTCGTGCTCGGCCTCCAAACGACTTACTTTCTGGGTAAGCTCATTGTTGTTTAAGCTATCATTCATTTTTTTGAAGAGCTTATAGGCTTGTAGTGATGTTTCGTAATTACCTAAATTCTCCTCAACATCTGAAAGATATTGGGAAGCTATCATGATATCGGACGGACTACCGCTTTCCGATGCTAGATCCAAGGCTTCATTCAAATGTTGACGAGCTAAACCCCAGCGTTTTTGGGCAATGTATATTTCACCAATTCCACTTAGACTTTGAGACATCTGTGCTTTTGCTTCGATCTTCTCGGATATTTTTAGTGCTTCCTGATAGTAGATTAGAGCTTCATCATAGTTTTCTTCAAGACGGTAGATCTGCGCAATTACTTGTCCGCTTAGGGCTTCTTCCATTGGATTTTCTATTCTTTGGCAATAGTCTAGCGCTTTTAAAGAGTAGAAAAGTGCTTTCTCATAATTGGCTTCATCTGTGTAAGTAGATCCAAGATTAATGCTAGCAGTGATCATACCAGAGATATTTTCTATGTCCTCATGAATCTCATATGCCCGAGTAAAATACTCTAGTGCTTTTTCATTATTCTCCAGGTCTTGGTATAAGGTCCCCACGTTGCTATAGCAGTAAGCAACTTTTACTTTACTTTCTACCGATTGCAGCGCTTCGATAGCCAAAAAGTAATACTCTATAGAGAGGCGGTAATCACCAAGTTCCTGATATGCTAGCGCTAGATTAGCCAAGGCTGCCGCCGACCTTTCTTGGTTATCAATTTTTTTGACGATCTCAAGTGCCTCTAGATTAACCTGCAGCGCCTTTTTAAAATCACCCTGGTAGAAATAGGCACTCCCAAGCCCATTCAGTCCTTTTGCTTTACCCTCCGGATAATCCACCTCTTCCGAAATGCTGATCATCTGATCAAAGATCTTTTTAGACTCGGAGAAATAACCAAAATCCTTGATCACCCAACCGATTATATAAAGGGCGTCTACCTTTCCCTCGTGATAATTAGCAGTCTCAGCTATTGCAATGGCTTTGCTTGTATAGAGCGAAGTATTTAATGAATCGTATGCATCTCTATACTCAGCAGCTATTTTAATGAGAAGATCTACCTTTTCTTTTTCTTGTGAGGTGTTGTCAACAACCAATAAAAGTGAATCCACGAGATTCTGGTTTTGCGCACTGAGAACTGTGGAAATGCCAAGTAAAAGAGGTAATATGATAGTATAGGCTAGTATTCTACTGTAACAGAAGAATACCTTATTTAGCGTGTTTTTATGGTAGCTCTTTAAAGTCAGAATTTGGTGAAGTAAACGGTGATAATTAATGTGGTAAACGGATCAGTTTATTATCAATTGAAAATAGCAAGAATTTTTAGAAGAATGCACCATTTATTGGTTTAATCGACGTGGAGTGGCAATTCAGAGACCACCGCATTTACACTGTTGAAGCCCTTCAATATTTGATAAGTAAGCCTGCTGGTATGTTTGATTCGTGTTTGGAAAGCTACTGTGCTACTGGTAGCACAAACCAAAAAGTACTTCCCTGGCCTGGTTCACTGTCCACACCAACACTTCCACTGCTAAGATTCAAGAATTCTTTACAGAGCATCATTCCCAAACCTGACCCTTTTTCTGATTGCGTTCCCGGCTTACTATCTACAAAATCTTTAAACAAGCTATTTTTTGTTTTTTCATCCATCCCGACCCCTTCGTCACGTACGTTTATTTTGACTTCTTCACTTCCGACAGGAATGGTACTTATAGTGACAGTGCTCCCCTCCGCGGAAAATTTATATGCGTTGTTTAGGAAATTGCGGAGGATAAAAAGCAGGATTTCCGGGTCCACAAAAACACAAGGGACAGAACTTTTATAGTCAACAATTGTCTTGATATTCTTGCTTCTTGAGTTCTCCGCGTAGAGTTCAATTACCTGAGAAACGTAATTTTCTAGCTCGCAAGCTTCAGGAACTGGCTGAAGACCATTTTTCATCTGGGATTTGGCCCAGTAAAGTAAGTTGTTAAGCAAATTTGAAATGCCCTTCACATTTTCCGCGAGTCTACCGAAGTACATGGTAGTTTCTTCTCTACTAAGGGCACCGTCTTCCTTCACCATCGAGAGCAAACCCTGCAATGAGTTGATAGGATTCCTCAAGTCATGCGCAACAATGGAAAACACTCGGTCTTTTAAAGAATTGAGCGCTTGAAGTTCATCCCGCTGGTCCGAAATCTCCTTTTTTTGCAATTCCAATAAACTATTTGATTTTCTTTTTGACCTAAAAAAGCCATAAAGAATCAAAATCAGAATCACTAAAAGTGATAGTACGATGAAGGTGGCAAACTGCAGATCTCTTCTATTTTCAATGTCTTTTTCCAAAGCGATCCTTTGATTGTTTGAAGCAAACTCGATGGAGTCTTTTTCCTGCCTAAACTCAAATTCTGCTTCCAGGCGACTAATTTCTTTTGCTTGCGCAGTGTTACTTAGGCTGTCCGCCATCTCTTTGTAAAGAACATGCGCTTCATAAGCAGGTTTATAATTATTCAGATCAGATTCTACTGAGGCAAGTAGTCCAGTGGCATCAAGTATACCCTCTGGATTTCCATTCTCAAGTGCCATTGATAAGGCCTCTTTTAGGCTAGTCCGTGCTTTTAGTAATCGTCCCTCCAGTTTATGAACTTCACCAATCGAGATGAGGCAATCGGAAATAAATATACTGGCTCCCATTTCTTGGCCAATTTCTAGTGCTCTGCTGTAGTACAGCAATGCATCTTCATAATTTCCTTCAAGCTGTCGTATTCTGCCAATAACTGCAATCGCAACTCCCTCGTCCAGTGGACTTTCAATTGACTGGCATGCTTCTAATGCCCTGTTGGCGTAGACAAGTGCCCTTTCATAGTTGCCCTGGTCTGAGAAAAACGATCCAAGGTTAATACTAGTGGAAACAATGCCTTGTGGGTCATCAATTTCTTGATGTATTTCCATTGCTCGCAAACTATATTCGATGGCTTTTTCTTCTTCATCCAATTTTTGGTAAAGACTACCTATGTTGCTGTAGATATATCCGGTATTGCGCCTATCCCCAAGATTTCCGAGTATTTCGATCGCTTTAAAAGAATAATCTAACGCTTGATTGTAATTCCCAAGATCTTCATTGTTGATAGCAAGATTTCCGAGTGTAGATGCCAAATTACCGTCATCACCAAGGACCTTGTCGATTTCATAAATTCTTAAATTTATCTCAAGTGCATCTTTGACTTTGCCCTGATCGCTATAGATTGTGCTCATGCCGTTAAGCCCGCTCGCCTTTCCATCTAGATACCCGATTGCATCTGCATCTGCTATTATTTGTTTAAAAACCCTTTCCGCTTCATCATAATGGCCTGTCAGCCTTAGTATCCAGCCAATCTCATAATTTGCGTCTATTTCTCCCTCGGGATACTCTATGTTTCTAGCTATTTCAGCAGCTTTTCCTGCATATAAAACAGTATTGGAGGAATCATATGCATAACGATACTCCATGGCAAGCTGTATCAGTGCATCTACCTTTTCGGGGCTGCTAGGAAGGCTGTTTGCAGTGGATAGAAGTGAATCATAGATGTTTTTTTCCTGTGCCAGACTGATGATTGGTGAAAGCAGAAGTACGCTGCAAATACTTCTTGCTACTAAATGATTTTTTAGCGTTGACACCCAGTGTCTAATAAAAGCGCAAAAGCGAAGGAGAAAAATCACAAAACTGAGAAGCTGGTTCAATTTTTTTAGAAAACAGTGATTTCATTTTTTGTTTTCTATTCAAGGCTAATGAGAATTATTGTAAAACCTTACAGGTTACGCTTTTTTATCGACGTATCATGCCTACCTGCGTTCCTAAACCGTGAATTTTTTGACGGACTCTTGTAGTTCATCCAGCAGGTCCTGTACTTCTTCACTTTTGGTTTGATAGTCGTTCATTCCTTTGGATAGCTCTTCGCAGGAAGATGAGATTTCATGTGATCCGGCAGCAGCCTCCTCAGAAATCACCACTACATTTTTGATACTCGCGCTGATCTCTTGTAAGTTAGAGGATTGTTCGTTTGCAGAAGCTGAAATCTCAGCTGCTTTACTTAGCGTACCTTTAGAAGATTCTGAGATTTTTTTGAAGGAATCCAGTGAAAGAGAGGACTGATCTTTGGTTGAATCCATGTAGGAAGCAATTTCGGATACAGCATCTACGCTCAATTCAATACTACTTTGAACTCCTTGAATGAGCTCATCTATTTCTTTAAGAGAGTCTTTGGTTACATCAGCAAGTCGGCGTATTTCCTCAGCAATCACGATGAAACCTTTGCCATGTTCTCCAGCATGAGATGCCTGAATACTTGCATTGAGCGATAGCAGATTTGTTTGGTCCGCAATTTCTTTGATCAAGGCAGTGATGTTCGAGATAGCAGTCGACTTTTCCTTGAGTTCGCCTATTGTTAATTTGGACTGATTCGCCTTTTCTAGCACTTTAGAAGCTTTTTCTTCTAATTCACCAGCGATGCTCAAACCTAAGTCTGTCACTTCACTGTCTTGCGTTGTTTTTTCAAAAATCAGGTTCGCTTGCGTATCTATTTTCTTAGAAACTTCTTGTAGTCTGTCTATAAAGCTGGAAATAGTGCCGATTTGCACTACTTGGTCATTCATTCCCTGGCTCATTTGAGAGAGATTGTGATTGATTTCTGTAGTGGATAGCCCCAATTCCTTGCTGCTAGTCTGTATGGAACGTGAAGCTCCAGTGACAACATCAATAGTATGTTGTATCTGGCCAATAAAAGAGGACATTTTGTCCATCGAGTTATTGATGTGATTTTTTAAGATCAGGATATCTCCCTTTACCTCTTTTTCAAACCTTTCATTTAACCTACCTTCGGACATGCCTCCCGTCACCTCACCTACAACTTTTAAGGGCTCTACTACCGTCTCAAATAAGTCATTGATCGTTTCCGCTAAATCCAACCACTCACCATCCTTTCCATCTAGCGAAATACGCGTGTCAAATTTTCCCGTATCTACGGTTCTACGTACAACTTCTTTAGTTTCCAAAATTGCATCTTGGAGTAATGACTGCTGAGCCACAAGGGATTCGTTTTGTTTTTCAACTGCTTGCGTTGCTTCTTGAACTTTGAGTTCCAGTTCAGCGCGCTGCCTTTTGTTTGATCGATTCCTTACCACCACGAAAACAACAAGTGCTATCAAAACAACGCCACTTAAAACAAAAAAGCTTGTATTCCTATTTGCCCGTAATTCTGATTCATAGCGGATGGTTTCCTGCTCTTGTACCAGATTAATCGAGTCCCTTTTCTGCTGAAATTCAAATTCAGCTTCCATTCGGGTTACACTCGCTGTTTGCTCTTCGTTTCTGAGACTATCGGACATTTCTTTGAATAAAATGTGGGCTTGATATGCTTGCCGGTAGTTCCCTAGTTGTTCTTCGGCTTGGGCTAAGTTCGCAGCGCTGTTTTGTATTTGTTCAGTTAGGCCTAATCTTTGAGTTATTAGTAGCGCATCATCAAAATTTTTCTTGGCCAATAAGAATTTTGACTGCTTGAAGTAGATTTCCCCAATTAAATTAAGCGAACTGGCTTCAACCCCTTCTGTTCCAAGTTCTCTGGAAATAGCCAGCGCCCTCTTTACATTTTCCAGGGCCGCTTCCTGATCACCCCTTTTTGAGTAGATTCTACCGCTACCATTAAGTCCGTTTGCAACTCCTGCTTGATTCTCTATTTCTTCACTGATAACAATCACCCTTAGGTAGTAGTCTAGTGCCTTGTCATATTCATCCCGGCCTTCATAGATAGAACCTATATTGTATAACCTGATATAAATACCTCTTTTATTGTCAATTGCCTCGTCGATCTCCAAGGCTCTTTTGTAGTACTGAAGCGCTTTATCAGAATCTCCTTGATCTTGATAATAGGTACCAATGTTGCTCAAGCAAACTGTAAGAGCCCTTTTGTCATCTGAATTTTCAAGGACTTTAAGGCCTTTGAAATAGTACTCCAAAGCAGTCTTTCCATTTCCAAGACTCTGATAAGCTAGTCCTATGTTGATGTATTTTCTGGCAACTGCTTTCTTGTCTCCGAGCCTCTCTTCGATTTCGAGCGATTTTAAGAAATAGTTTAATGCTTCAGGATTGTTTCCTTGTCTGCTGTAGCAATTTCCCAAGCCATTATAAGCTTTCGAGATTAAGCTTTCGTCTTCTGCTTGATCATTATTTTCTAAGATGTCGGAAAAGTAGATTTTTGCTGAATCATAGCTGCTCCTATAAAAATACAAGACTCCTAGTGCGTATTGTGCAGACTTTTTTCCTGGGCCATATTCCAGCTTTTCGGCTTGATCGATTGTTTGGGTTAAAAGTGCTTTTGCATCTAGAAAGTGACCATTTTGTGAAAAGACTTCCGCTAAACTTATTTTGGCAGCTATGAGGCCTTCTGAATATGATGATTCTTCCGCTAAGGAGATTGCCATGTTGGCATATTTAGCCGAATTCGAGGAATCAGATCGGGTATACTCCTTAGAGATGGCAATGTATGTATCTACCTTTTCCTCATCGGCGATACCAGAAGAGATGACTTGAAGTAGTGAGTCTATAGTACTTTCTTCTTGAGCATAAAGATTGCTAACAAAACATAACAAGAATAGTACTTGTGTTAGTAAAATTTGTCTAAAAAATATTCTTAAAGCCACTGATTGGCTAGTACTTTTTTTATCACTAGTTATATTCAAAATTTACTCTTCGGTTAAGGCTTGTTGGTTTGAAATTATAAAATCGAGCGGAACTGAGAAGTGAAAATTATCTTTTGATAATATATTTACTTAAATGAGGTTGCATCTTCCAAGTCTAATTCTAGCGGTACTTTGTCAGGCAAACGCTCTTCTGGGCCAGAATGCTAAGATCGACAGCTTAAAAAGTCTTTTGCTTGAAGAATCTAGTGACTCGGCTCAAGCCTATTTGTACAATGAACTTGGTTATAATTATTTGGTGTACGTATCGATAGATTCTGCCAAGCCTTACCTTTCAGAAGCTAAGAAGTATTCGGCAAAGAGCGAAAGTAAAGACGCTATGGCTAGTGTCTTTAAAAACTTCGCATATCTCTATTTGGATCTTGGTGATTATGATTCTAGCCTTAGGTATTCCAAGGACGCTGAAGTACTTTTTGAAAGTGTAAACAATCGATCTCAGGTGGCGTCCTCCCTTAGAATACAAGGCATTTCGTACCTCAATCAAGGAAAATTTGATTCTGCCAAGGTGCTACTGGATAAAGCGCTTTTGAAGTATGAAGCTGAGGAGAATATGTTAGGTAAAATGCTGGTATATCAGCACTATGGAGATCTATTTATAACTACCGGCAATTACCTTAGAGGATTTGAGTTTCTGATGGGTGCCCTTGACATAAGTAAGGGACTTCAGAATAAAGATGCAGAGGTTTCTATTTTAGGGAACTTGGGCAATTTATATGAAGAAATTGGTCAATATGAGAAGGCGATTAAGCTGTTTAGCACCTACCGGCAGCAATGTTTGCAGAATAATGACTTAATGGGAGAGGCTGTTGCCCTGGTAAACATAGGACATTTGCAGAATAAGATTGGGGAGTTTAGCGTTTCGGCAAACAACTCAAGAAAAGCACTTAAAATAACCAGAAGCAGTAATTCTGTGGTAACCTTGGTTTCTATTTTGACTAATCTTGGTGAATCGTATTTATCAATGGGGAAATTGGATTCCGCCTTAGCTTACTACAGAGAGTCTTTACCATTAACTTTGAAAATTCAGGATCCGGAGCTAATTATCCCGAACTGGATCGGGCTGGGAAATTTTCATAGGGTAAATTCAAACCTTGATTCCGCAGATTACTACTTACAAAAATCACTCACGGATGCCAGAAAGTTTGGCCTTCCTCATGAGGAGATGAAAACACTTGACCTTCTCTATCGAATATATGAGGGAGGAAAAGACACAAACTTGTCATTTAGATACTTTAAGATGTTTTCGCTGCTTAAAGACTCTTTGATAGGTCAACGAACTGCACGGGCACTGGCGATAGCCGAAAAGGATGCAGAGTTTCGTATGGAGAAAAGAAATCGTGAGGAGCAGATGAGATTACAGAACTTAGCAAAAAGAGAGCAATTAGAAAATGCCGTTTTGATTAGAAATGGATCGGTTTTAGTTGCTGTTTTGTCGTTAATTATTGTTTTGATGCTGTTTAGAGCTTACAAGAAAGATCAGAAGGTAAAGGCTCAATTGGCAGTGTTGAATGCAGATCTAGTAACGGCAAATGAGAAGATTCTAGAGATCAATGTTGGTCTCGAGGAAAAAGTGAAAATGAGAACCATCTTGCTCCAACAAAAAAACGCAGCACTGACTGAGTACCTTCAGTCGAACTCCCATATCGTAAGGGCTCCATTGGCAAGAATCTTAGGATTGATTTCTTTATTTAAGGATTCAGACAGGGACCAGCTAGACCTAGATTTTTTTGTTGAGAACGTAGATAGATCTGCCGAGGAATTGGATCAGGTTCTCAGGAATATAAATGATACCCTTTCAAAGGTCCAGACTTAGTTATTAACTCCGTCTACCTAAATCTTCATTGTAAAACAATCAAAAGTTGCTGGTACAGATCAAAAAAGTTAGTGTCGATAAAAGAATGAATAAATAGTAAACGGCCTCATTTTAGCTTTGGTGATTTAGGGAAAATCAAATCTATTTTGGTGCCTTCACCCACAGAACTTGTTGCTTTGATATCTCCGCCTATTCGTTTGAACAAATCGAAAATCACTTTTAGTCCAATTCCACTACCCGTTTCCCCCTGGGTTCCAGGAAGTGATTTTTCTCTCACCCTAAAAAGAGTTTTCAAGTGCTTCTGCGTCATACCAACTCCGTTATCAGCCACTGACAGCACGTAAGTATCTCCTCGCTCGGAAGTGGTGATTAATATCTGTCCATGTTTATCCGTAAACTTTATTGCATTCATGAGGACATTCCTCAGTCCCAAGTCAAAGCACCTGCGGTCAGTGCGTATTACCAATTCTGAGTTTACCGCGCCGGTTAAAATTTGGATACTTTTTTGAATTGCATACCCTTCTATTTGTTTTACGCTTTCAAGAACAGCTTTCTTGATTGGTACTTCTGAAAACTCGATTAGGATATTACCGGAATCCAACAAGCCCCAACTCAATACATTTTTCAAAAGTGTCACTGTACGATGGTGAGAATATTCAAATTTGTCTAATAGTGGTTTTATATCGGATGTTACCCCTTTAGTATATGCTCTCTTCATAAGATAGAAGAGAGAATATAGATCGGTGAGTGGGGACTTGAGATCATGGGATACCATGGCAAATACCCTCGCTTTATCAAAATTGGCGTCCTCTAGCTCTGCGCTTTTTTGGCGTAGCTCTTCATTGGTCTTCTCGAGCATCTCATTTAACCTTCTCGTTCTGGTCATGGATGCATAAATCACTACTGCTATCGATAAAAGCGCAATGGCTAGTACTAGCGCAAAATTTCTTCTATTTTTCGCATCTTGAACGCTTTTATTTAGGCTAGTCCTTTCTCGCTCGTAGCTAAAGGTCAAGGAATCTTGCTTTTGTTGATAAACATATGACATCTCGTGCTTAAGTGCCTGGTTCATCAAAGCTCTGTCTTGTAGGCTATCGGACAAGGTCTTGAACTCTTCATAAAATCTAAGTGAAGAGATGTAGTCGCCAAGCTGTTTTTCTAGCTTGCTAATTTGAGCAGCAGCATCTCTTGCAATCTCCAATAGGGTATTCTCATCGGCAACTTCTCTAGCTCTAAATAGGAAAATCCTAGCACTGTCTGCTTCATTTTCAATGAGGAAGTTTCTACCAAGTCCCAGCAAAGCTTTAGCAGTCTCTGAGTAAGCTCCTTTTTGATTTAGTAAGTTGAGAGACTCTCGAAAAAGACGTATTGCGCTGTTATGATCTGCCTGTAGCTCTTCATCTAAAGCAATGTCACATAGTATTTCAGCAATCCCTACGGTATCACCAATCTCTTGAAAAACTGCAAGTGCTTTATCATGAAAGTCTCTGGCTGCTACCAAATGCGACTGGTTGAATTGCAAATTTCCTAAGTTAGCGTAGCAAACTGCTTTGATGCGCTTTAAATCATTCCTAAGTGCTATTTCAAGCACTTTCTCATGTGTTTCCTTAGCTTTTTTGTTATCCCCTAGCCACTCGTAAGTAAGCCCTAGTCCTATGAGAGCCGAGGCTTTAGTCTTGGACAGTTTGGTAGCCCTTACCAACTCGTATGCTTGCTGATAATCATCTAGTGCTTGGATGATTTTTCCCTGTACATATTTTATGCTTCCACGGGCGATTAATGCCTCCGCTACCGCAGTATCATTTTTTACTATGCTATTGATTTCTATGTACAGACTAAAGTTATCAACGGCTAAGGAATATTCCCCGGCAATTCGCTGATTCTCAGCACGATCATAGACGAAATCCAAGTTTTCAATCTGACTATAAAATTGGTATTGAAGCTTTTGTGAGTAGTTTCTATTCACATTTTTGAAAATGTCAATTTTACGGTCAGAATCTGCTACACTATTGACTACTGCGAGCAACGAATCTAATGTAGGGGCCTGCTGAGCATCCTCCAGGACCTTAGGTTCTTGTAGTCCAAGAAAAAAACACAATTGAAGCAATACAGTCATTTGTGGTGATTTGTAACGTCCAAGTCTGTAATTTCACAACGAACTGCTAGGAGAATCTTTGAAATTAATTCTCACTCAATAATGTGAGGTTCAAATTCAACGCCTGCTAGCTTACAGCCCAAGTTTTCTCTGCAAAACTTAGCCTACAGCATCTAATTACTATGCAGATTAAGTCGGTTTGGTGAGTTGATATCCTTCGTAAGGTAGCAACTTGTGCCTTAGCTGAGAATTACTTTTTCACAAACTTAGCCATATTCTCATTGACTAGCAGAAAGTAAAGACCTTGCGTCAGCATACTGGTGTCAATGCCCCTACCGTCCCATTGACCCCTTTTTACGAGCTCACCATTTAGGTTGACAATCGTATAGCTTTCACCGATTGGCACGGAACTCAATATCAGTGTATGAGAAACAGGATTGGGATAAACGAATACCGACTTGCTATCCTCAAGATTAAGTAGATCTTCCTCTTCTTCCTCCTCTTCTTCAGTATCGGTTGCTACAATAAGATCCGAGCCGGCATTGAAAACTCGTTCACGATTAGCTTGGGTGCTGCCTTCCCAAGCGCCTAGCGATGGGTTTGAAGAGGTTGTGATTCCTTCGATCACTGTACCTCCTGAATTGTACGATGAACTTGGGCTAAGTCTAAAGTCCCCTTGGGAGGCATCTTCAAAATGATTATCGGCATTTGAAATAGCTGCATTTGTAGTGACAGTGATATCATAATTTAGGCTGGAAGCTGCTCGCTGAGCAAATAGATCTAAGTCTGGCTCGTCAATATTCGATACAGTGTTGATTTTACCCTCCATGTAGAGGTTGTTGGTCATGAAAAGATTATCCACCATTGCCGTAGACTCTCTATGCCAGAAAGTTAGAAACTTGTCATAGTTCCAAAAGGTGTTGTTGTAATATCCCATATCTAAATCGATGACTTTTTCCCTGGGTCCGAGATAGAGCATCTTACCGTCACTTTGGGCATTCGAAGAAGATCCTCTCTTACTTTCATAAGTATCGCCTTTGATGTTGTAGGCAAGATTGTGGTGGACAGTGTAATTGTGTACATCCTCCAAATAGAAAGCGACGGTGGTTTGTCGTCGATAATTGGGTGAGGTGTCAAAAGCAGGTATCCCGCTCATGTCATGTACTTTGTTGTATGCGATCTCGGTTCCTTTCATGTCCAAACCTTTTGGGCCGGGTTTGCCGGTACTGGTAAACATGATGGACCCTGCATCTTCACCCATGGCCATGGCTTGGTAAAAGTCATTATCAGTGATTTTCGCATAGACGGATTCTGTGGTTCGAATGTGGAAGCGAGAAGCCCTGCCGAATGTATTATTGGTGATGGTGGTATTATTACCGCTATTCAATAAAGAAACGGTAAACTGACCCATCCAGCCAATATCTTCAATCACACAGTTATTAATGATGGTGTTAGAGCAGTTACTTTCGACGATGATTCCACTGCCCCATGTGTGTGCGATGTAGCTGCTTTCAAAGGTGACGTTATCTGAGTTGTTCAGGATAATGCCTTCTTTAAATACACCATAGTTTCTTCGGTAATGAAAAGGGTATAAGTAGGTGAAGAAACAGTTGGTAATAGAAAGATTGTCTGCACCATCCGCCTCCATTGAAGCTGCAGTTACATGAATGTTCTCAAGCTTTACATCATTTGCTTCCACAATGATTGCATTCTTTCGCAGCTTCACTTCAATTAGCTTATCATCCAGTGTTCCGCCCTCTGGCTTGTAATAAAGGGTATTTGCATTTTGCTTAAAAAACCACTCGCCTTCCTGATCCAACAGGGTCAAGTCCATCAGGTATCCGAAACCTTCCGGCTGAGAGTAAGCTTCTGACTGCCCCCACTTGTTACCTTGGGTTTGAAAAGATTTAAATGTCACTAATCTATCGCCAGCCCGAGTGACTTCTCCACCATCTTGAGAATAAGAAAAGATGTTGTTTCTCAATTTCCCAATAAATCCTCTGACAATCGCTTCGTCTGTAAGGGTGACGTTGGGGATCATAGGTGTCCCTTCGTGATTAGAGAAGGTTACTTGCCCAGTAGCAGCTGTTCCCGAAGGTTTACTGGCATTTAAGAGAATAGCAAATCCGCTTTCCTGATTCAATGGATCGGTCATTTCTCTGTTCGTTCCTGCGAGGTATTCTTTAAATGGAGTGATGTTGTTTGGAAACCTGGCAATTTGTTGATGTTTACCATTGACAAAAAGCTGTGTGAAATCAGTCTGTACCTGATTGCTATTTAACGTCATTTTATAAACTCCATCTCTTTCTGAATCAGCCTGCCAATTTTCGCTTCCGTAAACATTTGCCCCTGAAATGACCACACAGTCGCCTTCAAGCGGTCTCAGCGTAATATTGTCAACGTCAACAATGACGGTTTCTCGATAGGTACCTTCATGCAAAATGATTACATCACCGGCGTTCACTAAGTTGTTGTCAAATAAATAGCTTATTGTTTGGTAAGGCGCACTTTCTGAACCCCTTCCGGTTAAAGCATTTTCACCTGTGACCGAAACGTGAATGTCCGCAGCGAACAAATGGAAAGTGCATGACAGCATGAATGCTAGTATTGCATATCTGTTTCCTAGTAAAATCATATTCTTGAAAATCACCTTTCTTTCTGTATTCACTCGTATCATCTGCGCTGTATTTTGATTTTATAAATGCTTCATTGATTTAGTTAGAGGTCTCTACCAACCCATTAATTATGTAAGGCTCCAATCCCCCAGGCGGAAAAATTTTGAGTGCCTTATGCGTTACTTCGCCAACTAGTGTTTTGATTTTAAGCCTCACCGGTTTTCCATATTCTGGTGGAATAGGGACCCGGGTTGCGATGGCGAGATTGTTTTCCAGTGCATGTGTCTTGAATTTGGAGCCTTCCATCCAGGTTTCGATGACCGCATCCTTGGAGACAGATTCAAAGGTTAGCTCTGCATCCCAGACCGGAACGTAGAAGCCGGGATCGAGGAATGTGATTTCGTATTCCACCCAAGGTAAATCATCCTCTTCTTCCACCTCAATTTGCGCCATGCTTTCCAAATCATCGTACAAATAATCCCACGATTTGCCGTGTTTTGCTTCATCATAGCTGTAATAGCCACTTTTTTGCCCTACTTGAATAGGAGCTAAGGTTCCGCCCTGAACATTTACTGTCTGAACCGAAGCAATGCTTTCACTGGAATTACCTACCAAAATCTCAAACTTTCCTTGCTCTACTACATAGCTATTGCTTAAAGTATCATAATGGGAAAATGCTTCGTAAGGGAGCGTGATTTCCACCTTTTCAGATTCACCTGCCTTTACCGGCACACGTTTGAAGCCCTTCAGTGCTTTCATGGGAACTGTCTGAGTACTCTTTAGATCTTTGATGTAAACCTGAATGATCTCATCCCCATCTACTAATCCAACATTGGAGATGCTGGCCGAAACTGTCAGCTTTTCTCCTTCTTTAAGTTTCGACTTGCTCAAAAGAACTTCATTGATGTTGAAATTTGAGTAACTCAACCCATAGCCGAATGGATAAAGCGGTTCTCCGTCGAAGTACATATACGTTCTTCCAGTTTGAATGCTGTAATCATGCATATCTGGCAAGTCTTCATCTGATGTATACCAGGTTGAGTTGAGCTTTCCACCTGGGTTCACTTTTCCGAAAAGCACGTTGGCTAGAGCTGTTCCTTGCTCCTGTCCGTTGGGCCACATGCAGACTATCCCAGGTAAATTTTCCTGTTCCCAGGCAACTGCAGTGGGTCCACTTGGTACCAAAATCAGCACTACATTCTCGTTTACTTTTTGAACCTCTTGAATCAGTCGATGTTGGTTGCCGGGGAGCTTCAATGAAAGTCGGTCTACATTTTCGGTGGAGGTACTGGCATCATTGCCAACTACCAAAATCACCTTATCCATCTTTTCAGCAAGCTTTACTGCTGCTGTGATTTTCTGCTCATCGAGGGAATCAGCCAGCACGGCACAACCCTCAGCATAGCCGACCGCTCCTTCAAATTGCGCCTTGATACCGTCCAGAGGTGTGACCTTGCTTTTTGGAAATCCTGAGTAGATTCCCATCCAGCATCTGTCAGCGAAAGGTCCGATTACGGCCAGGCTTTCAGTATCCTTTTCGAGTGGGAGTATATCGTCGTTTTTCAATAAAACTATGGCCTCCTCTGCAGCTCTTAGTGCCAGCTTTTTATGCACATCTGATTCTAGAACAGTAGAAGGGATTTCGGAATATGGATTTAGCTCCGGATCATCAAAGTCTCCAGTTCGGAAGCGTAGTTTGAGTAGTCTTCTAACTGAGACATCTAGTTCAGCTTCAGTCAGTAACCCTTGTTTAATGGCATCTCCTAGGGCATCTACCATGGGAGCGTTTTTAAATTTATTTCGAAAACACTCCTGATCCACTCCAGCCTTAATGGCCATTGCAGCAGCTTCCGCTTGCGAGGTTGCGTATTTCATGTTGGTCTCCAGGCCCTTCACGGCAGCCCAGTCAGCGATGACATATCCCTCAAAACCCCACTCGTCTCTAAGCACGCCATTAACTGCCCAATCATGTGCGGAGCAGGGAATGCCATTTAAGCCATTGAGTGCAGTCATGATTCCGGTCGCTTCCTCGTCGATGATGCAGGTCTTGTACGCAGGGAAATAGTATTCGAACAGGTCTTTTTTATTAATGTTGGAATGTATGTACTCTCTTCCTTTATCGACATTGTTCGCCACGTAGTGCTTGACTGTCGTGACCGTTTTCACGTAGTTCGGATCATTACCCTGCATGCCCCGAACGTACATTCTGGCCATCTCTGACATCAGATGAGGGTCTTCACTGTAGCATTCCCCATTCCTGCCCCAGCGAGGATCGCGCGCCATATTTACGGTAGGGGAGAACATCATGACTTCTTTCTTTTCCATGTTCTGAAGGGCTCTTGCCTCATTGGAAATGGCAGTAGCAACATCAAACATGAGGTCTGGATTCCAGGTGGCGCCCATGGCAATGTTTTGAGGAAATTGGGTACAATTCCAGGCAATAATTCCATGAAGTGCTTCCCCGTACCATTCAAACTCCCGAATGCCCAGCCTTTCAATTTCAGGAATTTTCGATCCGCAATAGCTTATCTTTTCCTCTAGTGTCATTTGAGAAAGTAAATCCTCAACCCGATCATCGAAGGATGCATTAGGATCTTTCCAGGTTTGCGCACTAACCTCAGTACATAGTAAAGAATTAACAGTCAGCGAGAGAAGTCTGACGGTTGAATGTATGAATTTCTTAAGTTTTAGTTTTCTCATGAATGATTTCGGTAGCTCATTTTATGATGATTTCTTCCAGTTCCCATTCCCCAGTCGCTACATCTGCAAGTGGCTGAAGGGCTATTTGCATGATGCGTTCATTTACTTGCTCAAAAGCTGATATTGGCAATGAATAGGTGATGAAGTTTTCCTGATTCGGTTCTATCGGAATCGTGATCCACTCTTTTTCATCCCAATTAATGGGGGCAGTTCCGATCCGCCAAAATCCTCTTTCCTGGTTTCTGGTGTGCATGGCAAATTTCATCTCGGTGGCATCTGAGCTGTTTTTTACCTTAAAAATCACTTCGGAGCAAAGCCTTGAATCTGTGTACAACCAGGGTGCGCTTTGGATGATCGCATTTGTACTACTTACGACACCTTTCAATTTCCCGTCAGAAAAATTGACGGTTGCTGTACTGTCTGGGGATCGCCACCCCATGGTACTGTTTTTAAATGCAAATGGTCGTCCCGGAGCAGGATACCAGCGGTCGTCTTCTGGGACTAAAATCGTTTGGTCTTCATTAAAAAAGACAGGCTTCAAGCTTGCTCCCCGATAGAAGGCACTGATGTCGTGATTTTCCTGCAAGACGTAAAGCTGTCCATCAGACCATTCAAAAAAGCTGGTATGTCCACCGGATAAGAAAGCTCCCTTGAAGTCATAGGGTCCATAAAGGTTGTTGGACATGGCATAGTTGTCGCCCCACACCAGGTAATACCAATCGTTTCGTTTGAACAGGGTAGACTTATCACCTGTACCCATTTTTTTTCCTGATTTGTCTTTAACTAATACAGCCTTAGGCTCAGTGGCCAATGACTTCATGTCCTCCGACAGTGTAGCCATGTAGTAGGTGCCGGCACCAAAACAAATGGTATATATACCATCTTCTAGGTAGATCTCGGGATCATAAGGAGATACTGGCACGATCCCTTTTGGAAGGAGTGGTTTTCCTAAAAGGTCTTTGTATTCACCGTCAATTTGATCAGCAATCATCACACCCGTGTCAGTATGTCGATTGGAGAAAAACCAATAGTACTTGCCATCTCTTTCGGTGATGTCTCCTGCCCAGCAATTAGGCTGGTCGCCGATGTAAGTGTCTGTAGGTAAAATGCTGCGGTGATAATTCCAATCTTTTAGATTGACTGAAGACCATACTTCCCATCTGTCCATGGGAAAAGAGCTTTTGGGGTCCCAGGAGGCATCATGCCCACAAATCACCCAAAGCGTATCATTTAGCACCCAGGCGTGAGGGTCCGCCATGCCGTGCTCTGGCACAATCACATCGATTTTGATGGCATCAGGATTGATACCAAAGTTGTGAGGTTGAGATTTTGGTTGACAGTTTGCCAAGATGAAAATCAATCCCACTTTGCCGATTGAATCAATTCTGAAATATCTTAATGATAACTTCAACATTTACTTCTTCAAAACGCTAAGCACTTCTTGTCTGTCTTCTTGGTAAAATTTGATTAAATAAAACCCAGCTTTTAAAGCAGAAAGATCAAGCTGCTTACTTTGGAGCTTCTCTTCTCTTTGTATGAGTTTTCCATTTGCATCTGTGATCACGTAATTGATTGATTTGGTGTTAAAGTCCAGGTTTATAATTCCAGAGGTGGGGTTGGGGTAGATCGCGACCATTTTATCCGATATGTCGTCCACAGAAAGTATTTCAGGTTCAGGTTCTGGATTGAATAACACTTCAACCTTAAAAGATGCACGGATGGTGGTGTCTTCTTCTGACTTGACTGTTACCGTGACTGTTCCGACTGCATCTCCCTGAAGTACACCATTATTAATGCTCAGTACATTAGCGTCTGAAGTTTCCCAAATCAAGTTTTTGTTGGTGGCATTGAATGGTTCAAATTGTGGAACTACGTAAATCTGTGTTCTCTCCAACAGGTTAATTTTAGTCGTATCAAGGGAGATGGCAATAAGCGGGATGTGCGCATTTTCCAAAGAAGGTATCAAATCAGAAGGGATATCCAGTTTCTTGTCGTCAGCACCTTCAGCGAAATTGCTGATGTCCCAGAGATTTTCCTTTGCCCAATCACATTCTATTCTGCCATCGCCTAGCACGATGTTTCCAAGTTTGGTTCTAAACCAATCTGCTAATCCAATGTATTCAGGATCATTCGCAACGTTGTTTTGCTCATTTGGATCGACGCGTAGGTCAAACAAGGCAAGCTCAGCATTTTGACGACTTGTGGTCAGTGGCCATTTTACGTCGGCAAGAATATTACCTTCTGAGGGCTTCCCCCAACCTTTTCTTGCTCGCATGGAAAAAGCAAACTCTTTGCCTCTGATGTATGCACGATCGCTGATCACCTGGTTCATTTCCCCCAACACATATTCGCGTTCTTCCTTCGCCCCACTGACGATCTCAGCAAGATCGTATCCATCTAGATAATCATATTGCTCAGTGTTGACATTGAGCCCTGCAGTGGCCAAGAAGGTAGGTGCAAAGTCTACAAATTCAATGAACTGGTCGACAACCGTATTAGGCGGGAATTTGCTTTTATTGGAAGATGCTACGATTACAGCAGTATGATTGGATTGCTTGTAGGGTCCAAATTTGGCGCTGTAGCCTTGTTCTCCCAAATGCCAGCCGTGATCTCCGGTAGCTAAGAGTATCAAATACTCTTGTCCATTTTGTTGGCAATACTCCTTAAATGCAGCAATCGACTGACCAATAAGCTCATCACCGTAGGCGCAGAAGGCGTAGTAGTCTCGGATCATTTGCTGTTTTTCCTCGTAAGAAAAGGCATCTACTTTCATCCCATTGTAAAGAGATTTTAGCTGTGCTGGCAACTTGTCTACTTCTGCAGAAGAAAAATCAGGAATGGCATACGCTTTGTCTTTGAACCGCTCACGAAAAGATTCAGGTGGCAGTACAGGTGTATGGGGAAAGTGATAGCCCAAATGAATGAACTGCGGTTGGGAGGTACTTGGTCCCATTTTCTCATTACCATCCAAGCCTGTGTAAGCTTGATTTGGATTATTAAGATAGTTTTTGAAGGATTCGGTGATATATCCATCGAGGGTTTTTCCAGCTGGTTGCGGGCTGACTCCCCCCAGAATCAAGGTGGTATTACTTCTGGTGTAAGACCTCAGGACATCCTGATCCTCCTCAATGCTGATTCTGGTTAATGAATCTGTTTCAGTGATATTGCCATCTACCCGTTCTCGCCAGAAACTTCGGACTGAGCCATCGGGATAGTGCCACTGCTCTTCTGTTCCAATGACACCACCATTTTGCCAAGGGGAATTGCCAAAGAAATCGGTTTTTCCGGCTTGTTGTAGTCCTTTCATATCTACCTCTGTTTTGTAGTATCCAGTGGCTCCACGTCCCCCACCTTCTCCTTGCCACTTGAAGATCCGAACTCCGAGTTTTCCAAATCGAGAAGTCTTATAACCTCTAGAAGTCAATACTTCTGGTGTAGTCAGGTCGACAAAATCTGGGCCGGTATGCGGATATTCAAAGCCATATATACCCGATCTATGTGGGTATTTTCCAGTAATCATGGAGGCTCTGGAAGGTGCGCATCCAGGGGAGTTGCAATAGGCGTTTGTGAATAAAACCCCTTCTTTGGCAAATACGTCAATATTGGGCGACTCCACATATCCGAGCGGACTCGCTTTTTGACCGGAAACGGCCTCATTGTAAACCGCTAATGCGTCAGCTCGTTGGTCGTCGGTGACAATCCAAAGTATGTTTGGCTGTTGTGCGAGCAGCTTGAAAATTGCGGCATTTAAAAGCGCAGCTACCAATACTCCTTTTTTCAACTCTCTCATTATTTTAAGCTCAGTTTATAATCATGTGCTCCCGGAGCAAAGTTGCTACGGTAGATTTCGGTACCGTCTGCTTGCTTTCCCCAACCTACTTCTACCCGGTTGTCACCTAAGACTATGTTCAGTAGCTTCTCTTTCATTTTCATTGCCACCTCTTCATAGGTATTATCAAATGCCACGTTGTTAGTTTCATTTGGATCAATTGAGGTGTGGTAGAGCGCGGGATCAAGTTCTTGGTAGGTGGCATTCAATGCCCAATCCATGTTTTCGCCACGGTTTTTATTGGGCCGGGTTTGCACGGAAAACACATAATCCTCGGTACGAATCCAGGCCCTGGGGCCTGTAACTGCGTGACATTCTCCGACGATGTAATCTCTTAATGGGGCAGAACCTTCAGCTACGGCTTCAAGGTTTTGGCCGTCGAGGAAATCAAATTTTTCTTGAGCTAAATCACCTCCGCCAGCATCGATTATGGTGGGGGCAATGTCAACAAATTCTGTGTAGTTTCGCACCACTTTTCCGGCAGGGAATGCTTCCTTATCGGAAGAAACTACCACGATGGGATTGTGTGTGTCCACGTCCCAGCTAGAGAATTTCGAGACAGAACCATGATCATTCAATTTCCAGCCGTGATCGCCGCATACATAGACAATCATCCAGGGTTGGTTTTGACTTGTACTATAATCAATGAACGCATCCACCGCTTGTCCGATTAAGCGATCTCCGTACGCACAGAAAGCATAATAGTCTTGTATCATCTTCAGTTTTTCTTCGTCGGAGAAATGATCGGTGTAGCCATTTAGCACTTGATTACGCTGTTGTGCCGCCATGCTTTGCAGTTCTTCTTCGTTGAATTCTGGTATTTGATAATTGTACTTTTGGAAACGCTCCCGATAATCAGCGGGAGGCAGGACTGGGGTGTGTGGAAAATCGTATCCGATGTGACAAAATAGCGGTTTTGAGGTATCAACACCAGTGTAAGTCTTGGAACCCACATTAAATGAGGTATCCGGTTGGTTTAAGAAATCAACGAAAATAGAAGAGTAGTAACCATCTCGCGTTTTACCTGCAGGTTGCGGACTGACTCCTGCCAGTACCATTCCTTTAAAATCTGACTTTGGATTCCGATCGTTGTATTTTCTCAACAAATCATATTCTTTCATCACCTTTACTGCAGTGCCTTTATGCTTAGGAAAATTCTCTTCCACCCATGTTGAGATATATTGAAATTCTCCATCAGGTGACACAAATCGCTCCAGTTTTCGAAGCGGCTCGTCCAATTTCACCCCGTCAATTTCTGATGCCCAACCATTGTCCCAGTCAGTAAGTCCGTCTTTTCTCAGGTCCTTGAAGTAAAAGCTTTGCTGGTAGATTTTAGCATCGCCTGTTTTTCCACTGTCGTCAACAGATTTTAAGCGCACCCCTCGCTTCCCAATATGTACCGTCTGGTAACCCAAGTCAGCCATTTGCTCTGGTAGCGTTGGACGTGTATGTTTGGCTTTGTTGTTGTGATATTCAAATTCATAAATTCCCGACCGGAAAGGATATCGACCTAAATGCATACTTGCACGTGAAGGCGCACAGCCAGCAGCCTGACAATAGGTGTTGATAAAGGTGGTGCCCACCTCGCTCAAACGATCAACGTTTGGCGACTCTACGTAACCCAACGCACTTGAATCTCGGTTGTGCAGGATCCGATTAAAAGCCGGGATGGCATCATAGCGCTGATCGTCTGTGAGGAGCCAGAGAATGTTGGGTTTCTTTTCTTCCTCTTTGGCTTCAGTGTTACATGAAAATAGCAATAGACCTAAGCACCCAATCAAAATTGCATTTAGGTTATTCGATATTTTACGGCTCATAAGACGCTTACTTTTTAAAGAATTACAGTAATGGTAAGAAATTTTAGGATTTTCATGTAGATATCAGGTATTACAAAATATCTACAATTCAAATTGCCCCACTTATAGTGTAGGTATCTACCCGTTTAGCGATTACAGTTTTTCTAACTTGAATCTTGATGGAGGTTATCTTGAGGCTTTTCTTATCACCTCGTCTAGGTGATCAATTCAGGACTTTCTGCGCGAAATACAAGAGGCCTAGCTAAATGAAGAGAAGGTATTTTATTATCAGGTTTTCGAAATATGCTCTACGATTTTAGCAACGGAAAATCCACAGCCTCAGCCTCCGAGTTGTTGAATCCATAATCTACAAACCAAGCTGATTTTATCACATCTTTTAGTAACTAGACTGTAATGATTCATGCAAATGTTCTTGAATGTTTAGTGATTTCAAGAAAAAGTGAATTCTTCTCCCTTTTTTTTGGGATTTACTACGGGTTTAATCTCTAGCAGTAAATTCAGGATTCCAAAACTTCAAAAGCGAAAGGATAAGCTAATCACCAACGGATCATCAATGTTGCCGAAATAGTTTTCCGGGTTTCCCTGTGGGCCCATGGTTTCAGGATACTGAAATTTGGTACCAATCGGTGGAATATTCAGAACAAATGAAATATCTCCCTCGGGGTGATTGATTTTCAATTGTTTACGATCATCTTTTGGTGAATCTGGGGTAAGCATTCTCATAAAAATATCTTTGGAATGACAATAAACGGTAAATCCATTTTCATTTCGGCCCTTCACTTTCATCCAAAATAAGTTGGAGAAATAGCCTTTGAATTCTGGGTATTCAAAACCTGATTCACCAGTGATGGTATTATTATAATCATTTTCCCAAACTCCTAGTTCTGGGCCTTTCATTCGATTTCTCCAGACTCGGTATGGCCCATTTCCCAGCCATTTTTTCCCAGCAACTTCAGATTCCGGATAGGAAAAAGTGATGCCTTTAAAGCCTTTGACGATTCTCTTCCCTTTGAACTGTACCTCTAAGTCCAATAGCCCATTTTTGTGGATCGTCCACAGGATTTGGTCTGAACTCAGCTCTTTGTAACTGGCCCAGGCAGGGGATTTATCCTTCATCTCAAATGTGACCTTAATTTGGATGCTATCCTCAAAGGCGATGGTCTTAAAATCAATGATTTTGTCGTTTTGATCAAGAATAATTGGCCCATTTGAGAGTGGGATGAGTTGCTCGCCTTTTTTAACTTCTTTCAAAATTCCCGTGGAGGCTGAGAAGGTATAGGTCAGGTCTTTTGCCTTCACCGTAATGGATTCTTGATTTTCACTTAAACTGAGTTCAGCTTCGTTCGAATAGGATAGGAGTGAAGCATTAAGCTTTTCAGGGTGCTGAGCATTGAATGTCCAGGAGGCTATTTCTAATCCTTCCGGATTTGTTGCAATAAGCTGAAGTGCGTTTGCTGATTTCCAGTTATTAGGTAATTCTACCTGAATACTCCCATAAAAACCGGGAGCAACTTCCGGTAAGCTGATTTGCTCTTCTGCAATGACTCGGTTTTCGGTTGCTTCTTTCGGGCCACTAAACTGAATCCACTTTGCGGTAATGCTACATTCGTTGAGGTTGGTATAATGGAATCGATTTTCGATCCGAAAGACTCCATCAAAACCCTCTCTAATGAATCGATCCTGAATTTGAATCGGGGACCATATTTTCCTGATGGTATAATAGCTTCCTTCTTTTTCTCCATAAGGTCCGACAATCCCATCTGCTGCATGATTTCCATCCGTATCCAGTATACCATTTTTGTCAGTTCTAACGACCGCCTCATCCGCAAAGTCCCACAAAAAACCTCCTGCAGAGAGCGGCATGTTCCACATTTTGTTCCAATAGTCTTCTAGTCCTGCACCATGCCCACCATCATATAGCCCATGCAGAAATTCTGTGGGAAACAAGATTTTATCGCGATTGGGTCCGTCTGTTGCCAGCGCATGATAGCGGAAATAATGGAGCGTGTTTGTTTTGTCAAATACATTCCACGGATGAATTACTTCTCGCTTTTGAATATCCCAAATTGCATAGTCGTCATCCAGGTCGGTGTTCCAGCCCGTTTCATTTCCATTGGCCCAAAGTAAGATGGAGGGATGATTGACATCACGGGTTACGGTTTCCATTACGATTTTCTCACCAACTTTTGTATCGAGTACCGGAGAGTGCCAGGTGCAGACTTCATCGATTACAAATAGGCCTAAGGAGTCGCATACCTCCAAAAAATGGACATCTGGTGGATAATGTGACATTCGGACAGCGTTCATGTTCATGTCCTTCATCATTTTCACATGTTCGATACTTAGTTCTTTCGATGTGGTACGCCCCGATGAAGGATAAAAGGAATGTCTGTTTACTCCTTTGAATTTTATTTTTTGACCATTGACGTAAATTCCGTCTGCTTCTCTCACTTCTACTGTTCGAAAACCTATTCTTTGCTCTACCGAGTGGAGCAATTTGTCATTTTGATCAAGTAAATCAAATCTCAATACGTAGAGTTGAGGTTTTTCGGGATTCCAAGGTTTGATTGAAGAGGCATTGGAGATGATATTCCATTTTCCTTCCTCTTTAGTCAGAGAAAGTACGGCTAATTCTTGACTCAGCGGACCATTGCGGTCATATAGATTTAGGTTTAGTTTTCGAGCTTTTTTCGAGGAGACGAATACATCTGCTTCAATCGATCCGTCCGCTTTTGCATCAATAGCAACACGTTCGATGTGATTTTGAGGAAATGCTTCAAGGTAAACGGGTCGAAAAATCCCTCCGAAAATCCAGAAGTCAGCTTTTCGTTCTGCGTGGTTAATTGATTCGTTTGCAGAGGCTTTGTTGACTTTTACTTCAAGTAGGTTTGGTTTTTTGAAGTTGATCAGGTTGGTGATGGAATACTTGAATTCATAAAATGCTCCTTGATGAATCGGACCAACGGATTTGCCATTGATTTTGGCTTCTGCGTCTGTCATCACACCTTCAAAGACAAGTTTGATTTCCTTGCCTTTCCAATCACTTGGTACAGAAAATTCATGCTTATAGAGCCCATGTTCGTTTACCCTATTTTCAAATTCATCGTGTCCGTAATTGTAATGGCCAAAGCCTTGCAACTCCCAACAAGAAGGAACGGGGATTTTAGACCATTCACCACTTTTCATTCCCGAAGAACAGAAAAAGTCCCATTCCACAGTAGTGTCTTTGTCTAATCCTGATAAATAATGTTTTTCCGTTTGCTGACTGCAGAGTAGTTGCCAACTTAGAAGCGCCACTAGCAGCGTTGGATAGGTCAAGAAGTAATTTTGTTTATTTCTACAGCAGCCTTGATCCATTTCTCCAATCTGATTTTAGGTTATTTAAAATTTCCCTATGACCTCCGAATTAAAGTTATTCGTACGTTTTCAAGTACCTTTTGTGAATTGTGCGATGACCATGATAGAGATTAAGGGCAACTAGGCCTGAAAAATTCATCCACCAAGATGTCGCTACTTTAGAATAGATGTATTTCAAGCTATTCAACTCTTTTGAGTGATTCAACTAATCTCGCTCTAAAGCATTTAAGCAATCAAATAAAAGAAACTTCCAATTTCTTTCGATCTTTCATGTGTTACAAAATATCTACAAGACAAATGGCCCCTAAATTTTGTGATGATTTTATCTTACAGCAGTAGGACAGCTTTTAAATTGAAAAGCGATGTTAAGTCATTTACGATACTTAATTCTACTGTTGCTTTTGGTATTAAGCAATTTCATTGCAGCTCAGCGAAAAGGATTTTTCGAAGAAATGCAAGCCTTGATCATAGAACGGAAGGGATCATATGAGGAAGCTGTGAATCGAGATGACTCCTCAAGTATGATTAATGCTCTCCACGAATTAGGTAGATTAAATAACAGGGTTTTGAATTTTGCTGAATCGATTGACTACTTCAGTCAGTCGTTGAAGCTTTCGGAATTGAGAGCTGATACCTCTAACCTCATTCGGAATTATGAATCAATCGGCTCCATTTACAGGACCTTCCGGAGAGACGATACTTCTCTTTCATACTTTGAGAATGCCCTTAACATGACCAAAATATTGGTGCTCAGAGGTGAGCTTGATTCATTGATACTATTGAGATCGTACAAAAAAATGGCTTCACTACACCGCAACTTCGGCAACAACGATACTTTTCAGAGTTATCTGGATTCTGCTTTTGTCATAAATAGTAGGATGGCGCTAAGTAGTAAGGATGTACTGGACTTGAAGATAGAAGAGGCCTTTCTTTTGTACAGCTTAGGATCAATTGAAATGGCAATTGACTCATTGAGAAAGATTGAGGGTGTTTTCCAAAATACTCGGCCTTTTTCGAAACCTACAGATTTGAGTCCATTGATGTCCATCTACGCTAAACTAGCAGGTGCATATGATGAACTTGATGACTATGAAATGGCTTTGGCCTACTATCAAAAGGGAATCAAAATTGCTGACTCGATTAATCTACACTTCGGGCATCAGGCTTACCTGTACCAGTTCATGGCCTCTTTGCAATTCAGAAATGGGTTTGAAACTGAAGCCTATCAGAATTTGAATAAGTCCTTGAGTTTTCAAAACAAGTATTTTAGCGCAAAGGGGTTGACCGGTAAAAAATTACTGGACATTAAAACCGATTATCTGGATCGTTTGGAAGCCAATGAGAAGCAGCTTATTAAGCAAGAATTGGTCATTGCCCAACAAAACAACGAAGTACTATGGACACGATCTATTGCGGCGATTGCAGTCCTTCTTTTGGTCGTGGGAGTACTTGTAATGATGAACAACAACCAGAAGACAAGAGCAAGGGCTGAGAAAAAAATGCTCGAAAGAGAATCTGAAAGAAAGCAAATAGAAGCTCAAACATTAATCGATCAGAAAAACAGGGAGCTAACGTCCTTTACCCTCAAACTCATTGAGAAAGACGAGATAATATCGAGAGCGGCTGAAGTTCTCGAGGCAAATCCACAGAATCAGTCAAAAGATATTTTGAATTCGCTAAGAGGTAGTTCGGTCAATAACTGGGAGGAATTTAACCAACGCTTTGTTTCGGTAAATCCAGACTTTTACCATCGGTTGACTAAAGAATTTCCTAACCTGACGAGCAATGACTTAAAAATATGCGCCTTGATTAAACTCAATTTCTCTAACAAAGAAATGAGCCAACTTCTAGGTATTTCACAAAGCAGTGTGAATATGGCACGCTATCGGTTGAGGACTAAAATGAATTTGGAAAGGGAAGCCAATTTGACTTCTGTGATTGCTTCTATCTGAATCAATTGATTTAATAAATCAACCTCACACCAAAGACCTCTACCAGAGCTATCTTATTTATTTCACGACAAATCGTAAGGTAGAACCAGAATCAGCGCCGATCTTATCTATTTTCAGGAAATAGGTCCCCGGATTGAGGTCTGAAATATCCAAGGCTTTTTGATCAAGTCTGAATACCTCCTTTACCAAAAGCCCTCCTGTATTGTAGATCGCAACGTATTCAAAAAAATCACTTTCACCATGCAAAATATTTATTGTGCTGCGAGCTGGGTTTGGGTAGATCTGCAATTCCTCTGTATCAAAATTCCCCAGAACCACACTGCTTGACTCGATCACGGTGATGGTTATATCCTGGACCGTACTAAATTCTAAAGCATCAGTGGCAGTGATTTGTATTTCATAGATGTTGTCTTGGTTTGCATCCGTTGGGCTTCCAAAATTGGGAGCAGACTTAAACCTCACTTCACCGGAACTTGCATCGATCGTGAAATTCTCATTGTCTAGACCACCAGTAATAGCGTAGCTTATGGGGTCAGATTGATCTGTGGCTACAGCAATGTAAGCAACCTCAGTACTATTTTCCTCAAAATCTGCTTGTGCTACACTGGTAAAAACAGGTCCTATCTGATCGGGACCATTAGGTAAGAAGTCAGGCATTGTTACAGCGATATCGTCATGAATTGCCACATTTTTTCGCTGTGTATCATCAAAAAAGAGAATGTAATCGATGCTGCATCCGTTTGATCTTCCTGACATATAAAAAGTATATTCCTCACCTTCAGTCAGGGCATATCGTGCATCTAGATGGCCACCACCGATTTCCAGCTTATGCGCCGAACCCCATTTTCGAACCCCTCGGCCCCAGAACTTATGGTTGGTAGAAAGCTCACTTGTCGGTTTAGAAGTGGCAGTAGTAAAGTTGCCTTCCAAACGTACAAAGACATCATTTTTTTGATCTCCTTTTCCATCGGGTCCCAGTGGTTGATACATACGCATCACCATTCTGTATTCACCGGTAGAAGGAGCAGTGAATTTGTACATAAGCTCCACATCGCTTCCGTGTTCTTTGCCGGCAGCCCATGGACCTGTATATTCGAGGTAGCCCTGATTTATGGCCTCCAAGTCGTTTCCTAAATAATAGGCAGCATCTCCTGGTTTGCGGATTGTCCATTTGCTCATATCTGAGTCGGTATCTTCAGCCTCAAAAACAACAAAATATTCTCCGTAGCGAATGTTGCTTTGCGCATTTGTAGAAAGCGTCGGGACACAGATTAATACAAGTAACAACAAGTGGTAGAGTGGGCGCATAATGTTGATTTATTTTAAGCGTAATGTAGCTCTTTTGGAACTTGTACATCGGGACATTTTCGCAATATATGGGGAGTGTTATTTATCGGGTTAGGTTCTCGAGATATAGCACGCCGATCTTTTCATTGTATGTATCCTCCTGCCAATGAAAGCCGCCCAGTACCAGGTCTTCATCACCATCCTGGTCGTAATCCATGTGATCCAAGGTCATCCAACGGCTTGCAAAATCGGGGCTGATTCTGGAAGCTTTGTATTCTCCAGAACCAATATTTTCATGGATAACAAATGAGGGTTGATTCTCGGCCGGAAAGAAAGAAATGGTAAGTAAATCCTGATCCTGATCCTGATCAATATCGAGATAAAGCGCTTTGTAAATGCCTGGAACAGGGATAAACTGCGATTCAGAAATAGTTTTATCTCCTTGATTCAAAAAAACGCGAATTCCATGATAAGGCTTGTGCAGAGGGACATAATCTCCATTGTCTCCATGGCAATACAGGATATCTACCAGACCATCCTCGTTGTAGTCAGCTACCAAAAGGTGAGTAGAACCATAAGTTGCAGGAAAAGCCTGTAGGATCTCTGTTGAGAAATTTCCTTTACCATCATTTACGAATAAGTAGATAGCTTCTTTGGACTGCCCAAATAGCGAAATAATGTCTAAGTCGCCATCATTGTCCCAATCTAGTATTTCCGTATTGATTGCCCCGGGAAGATTTAGCAAGATGTTTTCTTCATACTCATTTCCGTTCTTTTTCCACCAGGAAAGACCTCCCGTATATTTCCCAAATTCGGAAATGATCAAATCGTCTATGCCATCCCCATCAAGGTCTGCAAAGTCAGCATCGCAAGGTCTTTTGAGCTCACGGATTGGAACCTCGACCGCCTTGCTGCGATCTTTGAAATATTTAACCATTGCGCCCTGTGGTGCATCCGTTCCTTCCATTAAATCTCCAAATACAGTAACCCAGAATCCATCATCTATCTCCTGAAATTGAAGTACTGCTTTTTGCATGTTTTGCCTGATAGTAATTTCAAAATCATCATTTAGCTGCATTAATTGCCCCGTGAGGTAATCTCCGACCATGAGTTTTCCGGGTGATAGGAATGAAGTCATCGTAGTAGCTGGGTGTGCCAGACCGAGAGAAATTACCTCCGGTTTGAATAAATCAGCCACAGGCAAATCATCAAATGGATTCTCAAAATCTAATTCTTCAGGAGCATTTTCAATGTAGTAGGCTGAAATGAGATCGTATTGCTCTCGGGAAATAACAGGCTCTTTTGCAATTAGATAGGGAGAATTTTTCTGTTCAATTTTTCCTCTAGGGTCGTCATTAAAAGATTTGAGTTCGTCTGGCGAAAGCCCCCTTAGCCCTAACATATATCCCATCTTAGGCATGATCTCTTCTCTCCAGATTTGCTTGTTGAGTTCGTCCGGTTCAGGCAGGATATGACAGCCACTGCAATACTGCTGTGCGAGTAATCTTCCTTCGTCTGCTGCGGGGTGCTCTTGTCTCTGATCTTGACAAGATATAAGCGCTACAAAAATGGCCACCAAAGCGGCACTGAAAAAATAGAGAACAACCTTCATTTCTACACTTACCTTTCTGCGCTGCAAACTAAGCACAAGCAAGGATTTTTAACTGGCATAGCTTAGTTTGGACTGATTCAAAATACCACCTTCACGCTGAAACTTATAAAACTATTCCAGCTCCCAGACGCGTACCCAGTCATAGTAAGTCGTACGATCTTCAGCACTCATGTTCATTCCACCGTCTTCCGGTGTGGGATTCCAATTGTAAGTTTCTATCACAAGTTTGATGTGCATGGGAAGATCAAAATCAGCAACGGGCTCTACTGTGCCGACATGATTCCCATCGAGGAAAAATAAGATTTCTCTAGGGCTTTTCCACCACGCTCCAAATACATGGAAATCATCGTAGACTTTTCCTTCCATTTTCGCCTTATTACCCACAATACCAACAGAATCCTCACATGTGACCAATCTACTGTGTGTATTGGAGTTCATTTTTTCGTTGAACGTTTGTGCGAACTCCTTTTCGGTGTTTATGTAACCTACCGCTTCCTGAATGTCCAGTTCAGTAACCCTGTTATCGCAGCCTTCAAAACTTTTCCAGTCATTGATCAGCCAGAAAGTGGAAGACATAAATGTCTTATTCGCCTTCATGCTGCACTCGAAATATAATCCAACATTGGCAGTCAGCTTTGATTGAATATGTGCCCCGGCATGGGTGAATTCTTTTTCATCAATGATTTCTGGTTCAGGCAATTGATCTGTAGTCACCAGAAGCTTGCCATCCGCCATTGATACTGTATTTGCTTTGAAAAGCCCTGGAGGTCTTCCGATCCATCCACCGGGAACTGTATTGTACCACTTTGAAGTGTCTAAATCTGGATCATTGAACTCATCAGACAATGATGGCACCAATTTCCAGGTTTGGTCTGCCGATGAAGGATCTTGGCCTTCGGAAAATGTCGGTGCTATTTGATTACTTTGGTCGCAACCAAAGACCATTAAAAAAACGAGGATAGTAGATAGAAAAAGGACCCTGTTCATGGTTGTACTATTTACATATTGCAGTAATTAAGAGATTTTACATTTCTAATGCTCGCTAAATCCTTTGCTTAGCCGTTCTTGGAGGTTGAATGACACTGTACAACTGGACAAAAATCGGATAATCTCTGATCCAGCTTTTGTGAAGCCGTGAGGTTTCCGCCTAATGAGTCATTTGGTTTCAAGCCGCAAATGCTAGATTTAATACGAACACGAAATCTATCACTATCCCTGCGTTTGAAAGAACAGCCCTGCAAATTGCGTCAGATTTTTCCTTTTTAAGAAAATGCAATTTTGTTTTTTTGCTAAACCAAATCAATGCAAATACCCCATGCATATTTCCATCTCATTTTTAGATAGTAGATGCGGCAAACGTTTCTTGCTATCGATACCATTCGTTGTATTCTCTTGTTCCGTTTTTGCCCAGGGCAGCATCCTCATAGACCATAAAACCAAGCGGTTTTTAGGTGAGGTCAGCGCGCTAGATAGGGACAAGTTTACCAATGTTCACAACGTTTACAATGATGTTGATCCCGAGTTTGAGGCATTCAAGGAAACCTATAATATATCCCCAGATTATTCGGGTTCCAGACAATTTTGGAATCCCATGAACAAGGTGAATGATGGAGTTATTCCTTCGGTTCCGGACAACTACGATGGTGTGCGGGAAGTGCTGAAAGGCAGAGTAGGTACAGGAAGAGAATCGCGATTGTTTTTTGATGAGACGCTGGACTATTCACAGGAAGATGTGTCTCAATTCAGCCTTGACCTTGCTGATTACATCGCCAGATCTTATCGTGATGAATGGGACCCAATGCACGAGTTTATTGAACCTTTCAACGAACCCATGGTGCATGCCAAAGACTACTACCCAGGTGGTTTTAATTCTGCAAAAAATGATCTGATCATTACGAAAATGTGCGAATTCCACCGTGACTTGGGGCAAGCCATTCGTACCATGCCAGAGTTGGTGAATTTGAAAATGATGGGATACGCCTCTGCCTTTCCAGAGTTTGAAAGCAATGATTTCGACCTTTGGAATAAGCGTTATAAGAAATTTATTGATATCGCAGGTGAGGACATGGATATTTTCTCAGTCCACTTGTACGATGGGAGTGGGATTAACAATACCGGAGGAAGACGGTCAGGCTCAAATGCTGTAGCCATTCTGGATTTGATTGAGGCATACAGTTTCATCAAGCTAGGCGTTGCGAAACCTGTAGCAGTTACAGAGTTTGGAAGGCTGGTGGCTAATCAGCCCGGCTGGGCCAATGGCAATGGTGTCAAAAACTATGAACCAGTAGAAAACTCACAGGCCACCAGATCGCAGCTACATATGGTGATGGATTTTATTGAGCGGGAAGACAATTTCGAGCTGGCATTGCCTTTTAATACCAACCAGCGAGAGCCAACCACACAGTTCTCAAAAGCGACGCTCTTTACGACTGACGATTCAGGTAATGTGGTTTTAACGCCAAGGAGATTCTTCTATGAAATGCTCAGCGATCTGAAAGGTGAAAGGGTGAGAATACTGTCTACCAATGTAGATGTACAAATCTTGGCATTTGTAGAAGGATCGGAGCTTTATGTGATGCTAAACAACCTGAATGATGACTCACAGAATATAGCGCTTCAGATGTTGGATCTTGAAGGTTTGACTGAGGTTGAAGTAAAAAGGCTCAAGGTTTTCCTTGACAAAACCCCTGAGCTGTCTACAACGATAGAAAGTACAGCTCCTGCAGCGTTGACGCTCGAATATGGCGAAACTGTTGTACTCACCTACAAATTTGATAGTGATATCTCTTTTGAAAATACGATTACCAGAACCAAGTACTACGGCACGGAATACCTAAAACCGATAGCAGCTGGAAGCACATTGTCCTTTACATTCACAGATGTAGAGGTGGGTGAAGGAGATGCCAGCCTGAGGTTTGGAATTGGCAGATCACATGGACTGTCTTTGAGACCCACCGTCTCTTTAAACGGGTCTACTCTTTCGCTTCCGACAGATTTAATCCGCGGATATGATCAATTAAATCGGTCAAGCTTTTTCGGAACCCTGGAGATTCCTTTTGATATCTCGCTTTTGCAAGAAGGGACCAATACCATAGAACTAAGCTTTGATGACAATGGCGGTTTTATCACCTCTGCAATCATGGAGGTTGAGGTCGCAGAAAATGAAGTAGAGGAACCAGAGCTGCCACTAGGAGCAGTTATCCAATCCGACTTGGTGGTCTATCCAAACCCTGTGGTCAGAGGAGAAAAAGTGACTATTACTTCAAGCTCTCAAGTGAACAGTATCTCAATTTTTGATGCGTCTGGAAGACTTATACAAGTAATTGAAGGAGATGAATTGGAGACGAAAGACCTGCGACAAGGCTTCTATTATTTACAAGTTCAGGCAGGGAGTGTCGTGGAGTCCAGAAAATTGTTGATTCAATAAATGCGGCGCTTCCTGCATTTTGAAGTTGCACAATTGGTGGTTTTCGTAATGAAAAAACGCAGATTATCAGGTTTGCTGGCTTTGGTGCTCTGCTTCTTGATTAGTGGCGGCACACAAGCCCAAAATCTTCCCAATGTGGTGCTTATCATGGCAGACGACATTGGACTTGGAGATATCGGCTTTTATCATCAGGAAAGAACAGGTCAGGAGCCTATCATTCCTACACCTCATATAGATCAGCTGATCAGTGAAGGAATGCGCTTTTCAGATGCCCATTCGCCCGCTTCGCTTTGCGCTCCAACTCGTTTTTCCATGTTGACGGGAAATTTTCCGTTTAGAAATGCAGATAGCCCCTGGGGAGTTTGGAGCCCCGATCGGGATGCTGGAATTGATCCCAAGTACACTACGATAGCGCGAATCGCTAAGGAAGGAGGGTATAATACTGCATTTTTAGGCAAATGGGGGTTGGGAGGAGTTTGGGACGGAAAGCAGGAAACTGATCAAGCATACGAGGTAATGGATGCAGGCGCACTAACATACGGTTTTGACTATGCTCTGGAATTGCCGCAAGGGATTCAAAACGAACCGTATGCATTTTATGAAAATGGGAAACTGTTGAAAATAGCTCCCGATTCCAAGATGGTACAACTTTCATTTGAGCAGACCAAATACGAAAGCAATCAACGAAAAAAGAAACGAGAAGGTAGGGGAGACTCCAATTGGGATCCGACATTAGCTGGTTCGCTTCTATCGAGTAAAGCAACTGATTTTATCTCAACCCAAACTACTGAAAAGCCCTTTTTACTTTATTACTGCAGCCAGGCAGTGCATGTACCGCATACTCCAGTAGACCAGCTTAAAGGCGAAGAAGTAGCTGGAACTACACCTAGCAAGCACGGCGATATGATCAAGGAATTGGATCTTCAGGTCGGCACAATTGTGCAGGCACTGAAAGAAAATGGACTGTACGAAAATACCTTGTTGGTATTTACTTCAGATAATGGTGGCCTTACGCACCAAAATGTTGAAACGCACGACTCCAGCAATGGCTTGACCGGTAGCAAAGGATCGATTTATGAAGGTGGACACAGGGTTCCGTTTGTCGCAGTTTGGCCAAATAAAATCGCTCCTGATAGTGAGTCTGCCGTGACAGTGGTGGGTCAAGACATGGTGGCCACACTTCAGTCTATACTTAAGATGAAAACCAATCGCTCACAAGTTTTTGATAGTGCTGACCTGCTGCCTGTATTTTTGAATAATTCCGAAAAAAGAATTCACAAATCACTTTTACATAAGTCCCAATCCAAAGGAGGTCCATACTATGCCTACCGTGAGGCAAACTGGAAACTGGTGATGAGCACGAAGCGAAGAGAAGATTTTGAGAACCTGGAAGTCATAGGATTGTACAATTTCAATCAGTCAATCCAAGAAGAGGAAGCTGACAATCTTGCTCTTGAGCCAGGCAATCGTTCCCGGATAAAACGCATGCTGAAGCGGTACAAAAAAGTAAGGCTTGGTAATTTTCCGACTGTTTTGAATTAATCAACTTCACAAAATGAATAAACCCACACTCAACCTAACCCAATTTTTTTCTTTGATTTTCGTGCTGGTACTAATCTCTTGTAATCAGGACACGTATACAAGTGGCACTTCTATCCAAAGGTCAAGTGATTTCAATTTTGATTGGAAGTTTGCTTTGGTAGAAGACACTCTGCCACCCAGTAGGCTTCCCGTACCTGACGAGGATTGGCGGGATGTGCGACTGCCTCATGATTGGAGCGTTGAGTTTCCATTCGATTCTACATTGGATGGGAATACTGGCTATCTGCCAGGAGGTATAGGTATTTACCAAAAGCATTTCAAAGTGGATAGTGATCCCTCACAGAAAAGTACTTATGTATTGTTTGATGGTGTTTACAATAATGCCACCTTCTGGCTTAACGGAGAGCCACTGGGCCAAAATCCATACGGTTACTCACCTGTATATTTTGAGTTAACAGATTTACTCAAAAAGGATGGCAGTGAGAACATTATTACTGTACATGTGGATAGGACAAGATATTCAGACAGTCGCTGGTATACAGGAAGTGGCATCTACCGCAATGTAGAGCTCATCACCGTCGATAAGTTACATATTCCGATTTGGG
>JBCCLV010000030.1:0-35858 GCA_039026695.1 Bacteroidota bacterium | reverse complement strand
GTAGAGCAGCAAAATGGTAGCGCAGACAATGCTTTCGTGGGTCTGGATTTCAAGTGGCATATCAAAAATAGATTCTCACTTTATGGTCAACTAATCATTGATGAACTGATCGTAGATGAAGTTTTTGCCAGAAATGGCTGGTGGGGCAACAAGCAAGGAGTGCAATTGGGACTAAAATATATCGATGCCTTTGGGCTAGATGGTCTTATGTTGCAAAGCGAAGTAAATAGAGTGCGCCCGTATACCTATGCTCATGAAGATGGGTTTACCAATTATAGTCATTACAATTTAGCATTAGCCCATCCTCTGGGAGCTAATTTTAGCGAATACCTGGCCAGGGCTCTTTATAATCTTGGTGACCGGTGGATCTTTGAGGGAGTTCTGCTAGCGTCGCGCTATGGAAATGACATTGGGGATGAAAATTTTGGTAGGGATATTTTAAAGGACTACACAATCAGAAGAAATGTGCCTGATCCAGACTTTGGTAATGATCACCTTCAAGGAAATGAAGTTTCCTTACTCATGGTTTTTTCGAGAGTTACCTACATGCTGCGGCACAATGTTTTTATCGATCTGGAAGCGACTTATCGAAGTGAATCTGATGAGAACGGTTTTCTGACTAGCAAGAATGCGATTCTTGGATTTTCTTTTCGGTGGAATATGCCGGCTAGAAAGTACTTATTTTAAGGTCGGTGTGATACTTTGTCCTTCAGAATTGTCAAGATCTCACCAGGTGTGCTGGATCGATAATATTGTACTCTTAGTAATTTAGCTACAGTGGACTTAAAGCTTTTTTTTGACCCGGTCGATGAAATAGATGAGGCAACTGCAAGCTCTTTTCAAAACACGATTTATCTAAATCAGCATAAAATGCCAGACCTTGAAGGGATGGATTTGGCGCTTGTGGGTCTATGTGAATTCAGAGGTAGCGGTTTAATTCAGGTAGATGATGCAGCCAAGAATGTAAGGGGTCAGCTCTACAAGCTTCAGAAAGGATTGGGAAGGTACAATGTGCTTGATCTTGGCAATTTGCGAAATGGCCCTACGCTAGAAGATACGTATCTACGCATCAAAGAAGTTTGTTCGTTTTTGCTAAGAAAAGGTATTCTCCCAATTCTGTTTGGAGGAACAGATGATCTTAGCATAGGTCAGTTTTACGGATATGAAGACTCGGAGAAACTGATATCTTATCTAAATATCGACTCAAGAATTGATCTTGAGGGGACACAAGAATCACAGAGATACCTATCACAAATTTTCAGACATAGCCCTAATTTTCTTTTTAATTATTACCATGTTGGCTACCAGAGCTATCTCACTGGTCAAAAGGACTTAGAGTTGCTTGAAAGTCTTTCTTTCGAATCTTATCGTCTGGGATTGCTAAAGGAAAACATCAAAGAAGTGGAGCCAACAATAAGGGATGCTGATATGCTTACCATAGATATGAGCGCTTTGCAATCCAGTTACGCGCCCGGGGCAGCAGGGTCAACAGTATTTGGGTTGACAGGCGAGGAAGCTTGCCAAATTGCATGGTATGCAGGACAAAATGAGAAGCTTAGTTCCATAGGATTATACAACTACTTCGCGAGGGACGACACGTTTGATCAAAAGACATCTTTTGTTTTAGCTACTATGATCTGGTATTTCATAGAAGGCTTTTACAATCGAAAAGATGATAAAGGGTTCCAGTCTGATCAATATTTACTGTATGAAGTGCACTTTGGGGGAGATCCCGAAACAATACGATTTTACAAAAGCAAAAAATCTGATCGCTGGTGGATCGAAATACCAAATTCTTCCACCCAGCTATTTGATCGCACGCGTGTTTTACCTTGCAGTCACAGAGACTATGAGCTTGCTGTAAGTGGGGAACTACCAGAAAGATGGGTCAACTACTTTAGTAAGACTTAGCTCTTCAATACTTTACAAGTTTAGATCCTGGAAGGAATTAGTATCCACAGAATGATGTAAACCAGCAACCCAGGGAAAGCGGCGCTGAGAACTGATAATACTACATAACCAATGCGTACCAGCGTCGGGTCTAGATCAAAATGTTCTGCCAAACCGGCACATACCCCTCCTAGCATCCTATCTATGGAGGACCTATACAATTTCTTAGCCATTTCGTAAAAATTTATTTAAGGTGTGAGATTTTACTCACAAAATTATGAAGTAGTGATTCACCAAACCTTTTAATCGGGAACTGCTGTACTAGTTCGTTATTGCGAACCTCTAGAAACTGAACAGTACCCTTATCAAATGAAAAGAATCTTGTGTTAAGTGTAAGCAAACAGGCAATGATGATGCCCAAAATAATGAGCACTACCTTTCCAATTTTAGATTGTGATTTGCTAACAGACATATCATTATAGTTGACAATAGATATGCCAGAAATCATAAACCTCTGATTTAAAGGAATTTATATCAGAGAAAATTAGAGCTCTGTTCAAAATCGAACGATTACAATTAGATTTCGAACGATCTATTTTTTATTAAGCCATTCCTAATGGAGATACTACTCTAATATCTTGAGTTTTTGAGAGATCTTTTCTAGACCTGAAAAATGATGCAGTTATCCCACGTCAGACGGCGATGTAATTAAATTCCACACCAAGGATATCCTCATAGTCCTCACCAGCCTCTTTCATGTCAAAGTCATCCTCTTCATAGTACCAATTAATGGTTATATCTGCCCCTTTACTTTTATATTTAGCTAGCTGCTTTAGGAGATCATAAATGCACTTTGACGAGCTAGTATTAAAGTATTCGAAACGAAAATTGGCAGTGAGAGTGTCATTACCATTCATGAAAGATCGTTCCAGACGCCTCATGATCGGGTTGTAAAACTTCAAAGATGATTCAGGTGAAGATCTACCTTTGAAATCAAGCCTTTGTCGTGACAGATCGAATCTGCAAGCGGGTGTGACCTTGGTGGGCTTGATCATAAAAGAGAGATCCTTCATTTAGGTTGGGTTGATTTTTCAGCTAGATGTAAAAAAACAGAAATTAATTTATCCACCTCATTGAGGGGATACACGATGTTAATTTAGTTATTTTGACTACAAAGCAAAAATTATTGCGCTGGTCAAAACCGAAAGCAATCTGTGGGAAAAAGTAACAAATCACAACAAAAATTTACCTCTGGTCTAGTACCATTCGGGTACATCGCGCTAGATAGGGAAGGTCAGATAGTTTACGCGAATGAGACCACAAAGAGTATGTTTCTTGGACTATCAGATAAAATCATAGGTGGAAATATAGTGGACTTTCCACTTCAGGTATTTGATGATGGTCAGTACTTGCCAGTATCGATGGGATTTTTAGGTTCCAGGTCGAGGCTTGGGGTACTTTGTCAGTTCGGTATAGAGCCTGAAAAAGCTACTTTTTTTGCTTCGATTTACCTAAATCGCTCTGAAAACGGAACACTATCTGAAGTGATTTTGGTTCTTGAGCCCGAAAACAAAAACGCTCCGGCTCAAAATCATTTTGCTGATAATGACTACAACCATACAATTCTTGATGCCATAGACGATGGTATCATGGTTGTGGATCTTGATTCGGAGATCAAATATTTAAATGAAAGTCTTACCGCGTACATCGAAAGAGAAAATCTTGCAAAGATCAGTCCTGGTACCAATATTTTCCAGGCACTAGATGAGCTACAAATAGCCGATTCGCTCCAGAAGTCTTTGGCTGATGTTCTTGAGGAAAAATCTAATTCCGCAGAACACCACTTTAAGTTTTCTGATGAAAAATGGTACAGTCTAAAAATGAATAGGCTAAATGGCGATCAAGGAGTGGTGCTGTCCTTTCAAGATGTAAATACCCGAAAACAAATAGAATTAGCCTTAGAAAAATCACTTAGAAAGTACAGGAATATCTACAATCACGCGCCTGTGATGATGCACTCTGTAGGGAGAGATAAGAAGATTGTGAGTGTGAGCGATTTCTGGCTTGAAAAGATGGGTTATGATCGGAATGAAATCATCGGGAAATCACCAAAGTACTTTATTGCAAACAGTCACCATAAAGTTTTTGATCAAAGTATTTCTGAGCTTTTTGACAAAGGTGAGGTAAAAAACGTTTTATACAAGTTTGTAAAAAAGGATGGCGAGCTGATAGATGTTGTGTTAAGCGCCGCAGCTGAATATGATGAAGATGGTGAATTTGATGCTTCCATCGCCGGTATGATTGACATATCTGAACAAAAGAAGGTAGAGGAACGATTGAGTGAGAACTCTGCAAAACTGATAGAAGCACAGCGTATCTCTAAGATTGGCAATTTTGAAATTGACTTACACAGCGGAATTTGTAATGCATCAAACGAGTCTCGACTTATGCTTGGGATTGGTGATATTTTGCTTCAGGATTTAGCGCTGGCTAAAGAGGTCATTCATCCAGCTGATTTCCCACAGGTGTCAAAACAATTTGCAGAACATTTTCAAAAGAAGGAGGACTTCCTTTTTGTCTGTAGGATTTTGCATTATCAGACTCAAAATTTAAAGTGGGTGTCTGTAAGGGGTAAGTTTGAACTTAGTCTAGAGGGCGTAGCAGAGAAGGTCATTGGAACCATACAAGACATTACAGGACAGCAGGAGGCCGAGGATAAGATCAAAAGACTATCTGATCGTATACTCCTTTCTACGGAGATTGCGTCACTGGGTGTTTGGGAATACGATGCAGAGCTGCGTCAAATTTTTTGGGAGGATCAGATGTACAAGATTTTTCCAGACGCGGAGGCACCATACAATTTTGAGCAACTTAAGGGTATGGTTCCAGAGGGGTCTTATCCCCAGTTGAAGGAAATTATCAAAAGCATTAAAGGAGGAGCAAGTTTTGTGGAATCCGAGCTTGCACTCATGATTCAGGGCAAGCTCACTTATCTAAAGTCCTTTACAAGAGTTCTGGGTGTTCGAGATGGAATGCCAATACGTATGGTTGGTGTGGTTTATGACATCACGGAGGATAAGGAATTCCAAACGCAATTGGAATCTTCTCTAGAGGAAAAGAATGTCCTGATCAGGGAGGTGCACCACCGAGTAAAGAACAATATGCAGTTGATATCGTCAATTATGGCGCTTAAGGCGTACGACTTGAACGATGATCAAGCCAAATTAATTTTTGAGGATATCAACACCCGTATCAAGGCCATGTCGGTGATATATGACAAGCTGCACAGGTTTTACAATGTTTCTGAGATTGAGATTCAGGACTTCCTAAATCAAGTGATCAAGGAACTGGGTATTCTACTCGGCATAAAAACAATAACTCTTGAAATCGATGTGGAGTCTAAGCTGCTGGATATAGATAAGGCTTTAGTTCTAGGTCTCATCGTGAGTGAGATGGTCTCAAATGCAATAAAGCACAGCTTCACTAATACCGATACCGGAACTATTAATATCAGTTTTAAGAAATACCTTGACGAAAAGTATTGTTTGTCCGTTACCAATAGTGGTAAAAGGATTCCAGGAGATGTACTGTCGTCCTCCCAGGGTATCGGCATGTCAATGATCAAAACTTTTGTGAGGCAGCTTAAAGCAGAACTTACGCTGGATGATAAGAATGGTTTTAAAGTAACGTTTTAAGTGCTGCTGAATAATCTAGAGTTACTTTGACCAATCCGCTGATCGTCTTAGCGCCGATTTTTCGCATGATATTTCCTTTGTGAGCGTTTACAGTCCTTACGCTTACTGCCAGCTTTTTTGCGATTTCTTCGTTGGTCAGATCTTGCACCATCATCACCATGATTTCATTTTCACGTTCTGTAAGAGAGGCCACTTTTTCTGCAGTTTCATTTGCGGTGTTTGAAAACAGCATGGAGACCATACGGTCAGAGTAGAAAATGTCTTTGGTGAAAGCAGCCTCTAGGGTTTTTTTTATGTCAAGCTGCCTCATTTCAAATGACAGCACACCACTAATGTAGAAGCGCTTGGTGAACTGCAAGAGGGAGGGCATTATTCGGTAACAGAATAGGAGCACCGGTGCATCTTTCTGAAATTTACTGAAATCCTCAATAGAGGTGGTCTCAGTATCGAAGATGACCAAGTCTACCTTTTTCGACATTTTGTCTTCTAGTATCCATTCTTCTTTTTTCCATACATCTTTGAGGAGTGTGTTTATTTGGTCTGTTGCGTTAGGGTGCGTGGATGTAAAAAGCAGGCTTTTCATACTATATCTCTCATCTAATATCCTAATTTTTTTTTTATCTTGATAGAAACTCTTCGCCATAATGGGTAAAGTACTGGTCGCAGAAGACTCGCTTATTGTAAATCAGCATATTGTGCATGCCTTAAAATCGGGAGGACACGAGGTGGTATCTGTGTATTCTGGTAAAGAGGCTGTAGATGCCGCTAAAAAAGACCGTCCTGATCTAATCCTGATGGACATTATGATGGAGACCCAATCGGATGGTATAGATGCAGCTTTTGAGATTAAGGATAACCTTGATATTCCAATCATCTTTCTTACGGCACTTACCGATGAGCCTACGATCCAAAAAGCAAAAATCAGTCTTCCCTATGGATATGTTGTAAAGCCTTTTAATGAAGCAGAACTACTATCAAATCTTGACGTTGCCCTTTATAAAGCTGCGGCAGAAAAGAAGATCAAGGAGAATAGTGAGCTTTTTCAGCTTATTATAAATTCCATAGACAAGGCAATCTTTTTGTTGGACAGTCAAGGAAAGATCAAGTATACAAATGCTGTGGGTGAGAAAATCACTCAGAAGTCTTTTGATATTTTGATGGATGCACCGCTGGGGGATTTTCTAGCTTTTGTTGACGAAAGCGGTACCCCAATCGAAGAGATCCACCTTAAGGAAGACATGGAAAACCAAGAGTTGACTTTGCTAGGAAGAAGTGAGGTATTTGGCGACTTTTCATCGCAGCAAGTTGATCATGAGGGTACCCAGCATCTTTTCATCTTTAAGGATATTTCCGAGAGGGTGAGGGTGCGTGAGGTGAATGAAACACTAAAAACCAAAAGGCTTTCTTTTTTTATTGAAGGTCAAGAGAAGGAAAGAGAGAGGATTGCTCGTGATTTGCATGATGGCGTAGGTCAGATTGCCAATATGATTAAGTTGGCAGTAAAGCAGGGAGAAACGGGGGAAGGTCTTGTGGATATGATTGAGCAATTTCTTGATGAAATGAGAAAAGTGACTGATGGATTGCTTCCTTCGCGAATAGTCGATTTCCCGATTGATGCCAGTATTAAAAAAATCGTAGATCAGGCAAATGATGCTTCTAAAATCAGCTTCAAATTTCAATCTCAAGACATTCCTGCGCTCGATTTAAAATACAAGGTGAATTTGTATAGAATTGTACAAGAAAATATTTCCAATATCATCAAGCACTCAAAAGCAAAAAATGCTACAGTCCAGCTTTATGGATTTGACGACTATCTTCAAATGACCATAGAGGATGATGGGATTGGTTTTAAGGTAGGAGAATATGGGGATGACAATTCGCATCATGGGCTTCAGAACATATTGTTTAGGGCTGAAGTCCTAAATGCTGAGTGCGAGATGGAATCCTCCGAGGGAAATGGCACTTTTATCAGGATAAAGATACCGACGAATGGCAAAGAGTAAGTTGTTTTTGGTAGAGGACCATGAGCTAGTGAGAAAGGGCGTGCGGAGCATAATTGCGCAAGAACCTTCGCTGGAGATCATCGCGGAATTTGATCGTGCCCACCTGGCAATAGAAGCCCTTGATGCTGGTAAAATCCCGAACTTAATTTTGATGGATATTTCCATGCCTGAGATGACAGGATTGGAGGCAGCCAAAATTATAGGAGATAAGTATCCCGAGATACAGATTATTATCCTTAGCATGCACAAGGATGAGGAGTACGTGATGGAAGGTCTCAACTTTAATGTAAGTGGGTATGTGGTTAAGGATAGTGTCGCAGATGAGATCATAATTGCGATCAATAAGGTTTTGAGTGGCGGCAAGTACTTTAGTAGAGAAGTAATCGATACGGCACTCAATTCTTACAAGGAGATCAAAGCAGACCAAAAAAAGAAAGAGGAAGTTCAGCTTACCAAGAGGGAAATGGAGGTTCTAAACGATATTTCGGATGGACTAAAGAGCCAAGAAATTGCAGATAAATTGTTCATCAGCGAGCGCACAGTAGAGGCCCACCGAGGAAACATTATGAAGAAGCTTAAGGCAAAAAACATGGCGGAGCTGATAAAAAAGGCGATGAACGCTGGGCTTTTGTCATCCTAGTTTGAGATTTTAGGATTTTGCTGACTCACTTCGAATCTTAAGATAAAGCCGCTTTCCAGGCAAACATTTTCATCAACTTTCCTGGATTTCCCTAGCGATTCTAGGTGAAACACTTAGTTGGACTTATGGTTTTTCACGCAGAAAACGTTTAGAGACCGTTGCTATCTTCGTATTGTCTCACCAACAATCCTACACTTATGGTCCAGCGAATCCATGAAATAGTAACCCGTCTATCCCGGTCTCTTCCTCAAGCTTTTATTTTTGTGATCGACGTTACCGATAGAACCTTTCTCTACGCCAGTACGAAAGAAAAACATTACGAGCGTGTAATTTTGGAATTAGATGGCGAAAAAGGTATTGATACCTTGGTAGGCAACAAAAGTCACCTTATTGACCGCTCTCCATCATTTGAGGTAGGGCTAAAGTCGCTTGGGCTAAACACCTATGCAGGCTATTGTCTAAAGTTAGACGGTATTGGTGCAAAAGGTTTGGCAAAAGCACAGGCGGCATTAACCTGCTGAAGACAGCTTTTGGTAGTCCTTTTTGCTCGCAGCTTTCAGTATTCTATTCCCACACAAACACACGTTTTACCCTGCTGCTAATATTTGTCAATATTTCGTAAGGAATCGTATTTGCTGTTTTTGCTAAGTCTTTCAAAGCAGGAGTTTCTCCAAAGATGATTACTTCACTTCCTTCTTTGACCTCTGGATCCGTCACGTCGATCATTACCATGTCCATGCACACATTTCCGATTGTAGGATACAATGATCCATTAATCATCACCGAGGCTTTTCCATTGCCAAAGGCCCTTTGAAATCCATCCTCATAGCCGATGGGAAGAATGGCGACCAAGCTGTCCCTACTCACAACCCCGCTTCTGGAGTATCCTATGGTTCCACCCTTCTTTACTTTTCTTACTTGCGAGACGGTCGATTTTAGGACCGTTGTATTTTGAAGATGCAAATTTCCTGTGGCATCATATGCATGTAGGCCTATACCTAAGCGGACCATTTCATAATGGTATTCTGGCCAGCGAATGATACCTGCAGAATTACATGCGTGCCTGTCTGGTTGGTACCCTAAGACTCCTGAGATTTGATCATAGATCCGCTCAAATTTTGCAGCTTGATCATTGGTAAATTCATCATGACTTACATCTTCAGATGCAGCAAAATGCGTGAATATTCCAGCTACTTTCAATTCCGGATGGAGGCTTAGTATCTCAAGTAGGCGTGGGATCTCCTCTTCATCAAATCCAAGCCGATGCATTCCGGTATCAATTTTCAAGTGAATAGCCGATTTCCTGGTACTGCTAGAGAGAAAATGCTGTAGATGACTTACGCTGTATATCTCAGCCTGTAGTTTGTATTTTTCAAACGAGTGAAAGCTTTCTACATCGGGATTCATGATCATGATTGGAAGATGGATGCCGTTTTTTCTGAGCAAAATAGCTTCATCTACATAGGCAACGCCCAGCTGATCTACACGCTGGTGTTGTAAAAAGTTAGATACCTCCAGAATGCCGCTACCATAAGCATTGGCTTTCACCATGACCATCATCTTCGTCTTGTGGGATAGAAGGCTACGATATTGGCTAAGATTGTGCTGGATCGCCTCCAGATTTACTTCCAGAATGGTTCCGTGTTTACGCTGCTCCAGGCGCTTCACGACCCTTTCCAGGGTAAAATCCCTGGCGCCTTTTACCATGATCATTTCGCTATCGAAAGAAGGTAGGTTTTCGAGAAGGCTTTCGGAGGTCGGAAAAAAAACTGCACTGAGCGAAAATGCTCTCTGTTGCTGGGTAATTCTAGGTCCTACGCCAATGAGGCGATCAATCTTGTGTTCAAGAAGTAAATCATTGATTTCTCTGTAAAGCAACTCATCATCCTTACCGCTGTGTAAGATATCCGACAGAATCAGCGTTTTTTTACGGTACTGTTGGTTTGTGGACATGTAGTCGATAGCCACCCTCAGTCCTTGTAGGTCATTATTGTAGCTATCATCTAGAATGGAGCTTCCGTTTATGCCCTTTTTCATTTCCAGCCTCATGGGGATGGCTCGGATCGACTGTAATGCGGTCTGAATTGCTCCTTCAGAAATACCCAACTTAAGTGCTGCGACAATGGCGTGCGTGAGGTTTTCTAAGTTGGGCGCATGCAGAACTTGCGTTTTAAAGCTCCACGGCCCGACGGTAATCACTCCATTCTCCCAGCTTACATAATGATCTGCTCCAGGCATTAAAGACCAAGAAAAGACCTTCTCTCCCAGGTTTTTTTTGACCTGATCGAAATAAGATGTGTCTTTCCTACAGATCACTTTCTTACAGTCTGTAAACAGTACAAGTTTCTCTTTGAGTTTTTCATTTTCGCTCCGGAACCCATCGCTGTGAGCATTTCCTAGCGTTGTGAAAATTCCAAATGAAGGATTGATTATTTTTTTGAGATATTCCATCTCATTGCGCTGAGAAATTCCTGCTTCGAATACTCCTACTTGGTGTAAATCGCGCATTTCTAATATCGATATAGGTACACCAATTTGTGAATTGTAGCTTTTGGGGTTTTTGATCACAAAACGTTCTTCTGAGAGAAGCACCGAAAGCCATTCTTTAACAGTAGTTTTCCCGTTGCTTCCGGTAATGCCAACTATTGGTATATCGAATTTTTCTCTGTGATTTTGAGCTACCTTTTGCAGTGCCCGAATAGTATCTGGTACTACTATGTAGTTTACATTTTTTCGATTTTCCAGCAGTGCTCCGTCTTGTATTAGAAAATATCTTACTCCCCGAGCAATCGCCTCAGATATGAACAGATGACCATCTCGCTTTGCTTTTATTGCTACAAATACTTGTTGAGACGTAGCTCCTAATGATCGCGTATCCGTGCAAAATCGAGTTATTTTGCCATCCTTTTTGATTCTGGCGTTTCCTCCTAGAACATCCTGAAGATCAGAGAAAAGCATTGATGATTGGGAAAATTAGTTTTGAGAATTTCAACAAATAGAGTTTCACACACTATACGAAAGATAGCCTAACAGAAGAGAAAATTTCGTTCAGAGCAGTTCTCAATCAAGTAATGAGCTCCATCTCAAATTGATTGACCTGATTTTCGAAACCACACCTTTTCAAAAACTTGTGAAAATGATGCTGGTCTTCTGGAATGTTCATGATGGTCATTTTTTTGTCGGTGTATTTCTGAGCACCATAGATAAGCGACCTACCTACATTATTTCCCCTGCAAGGAGTATTTACAGCAAGTTGGGAGATTCGACCTAGATGTGGTTGGAAGATGATGAAGCCTGCTATCGCCCCATCAATTTTGCAGACCAAAGTGCGCTCATCCGAGCCCTTCAAGTGTGCTTCATGATCAATAAAGGAAGGTTCGAAATCAGCAAATGAAAAGTCAAGTTCTTCGATGGTGGCCTCCTCCGTATTAGAGCTATCTTTTAAAAAGTCAATTTTGTGCAATTGCTTGAAGCATAGCATCCGTCTTTTGAATTGAAAGCCAATCTTCTCGTAGAGCTTCACAGCATAATCGTTTTGTTCTACCACCTCTAGCAGGATTCTGGCTAGAAATCGGGATTGAATTTTGGGTATTAGGTGCGCGTATATCTCTTCTGCTATACTTTGATTTCTGAAGCCAGGCAGTACGCCTGTACCGCCATTATATGCAGTGGGTATTCCCTGATATACATTGGAAGAGTGTAGGATAAATCCGATCATTTCCTCTCCGTCAAATGCGCCGGCTGAAATATCGTTTTCAACTTTGATCTTTTTACTTATCCTATAAATAAACTCACGCTCGGAAGGCTGCAGCTTCACGAAATTATCCGAGAAAGCAGCTTTAAATGTTTGATAGAGTGGCTTAACATCCGCAGTGGAAAGTGACCTGTACTTCATCCTATCGCTAATTAAGTGAAAGATTTTGCAGAAGCCGCCGCTTTTCTGTAGAAATTGATATTGTTCCAAAGGAGCAGATAGATCCAATTTGAAATACCATTAATCATAATTTTTTATGTTCAGCTCCGGAGTTTTTTTGTTGTCTAGTGGCTTTACTCCAATCCGCTTTTTTGCTGATTTGGCAATTTGCTAAGCAGCACTTTCTTTCCGACCTGGTAATATCTTGCCTCATAATTCAATGAAAATCTATACAAGTGTAAATCCGAGACAAGCTCCTGATGACCGAACAGAAATACTTATGAGGGGTTGTGCTATTCGTAAATAATCTATTATGAAGGCTCTATCTCTCATGCTAATTTCCTTTCTTCTGGTCTCTGATGGTAAAACACTCAGAATATCATTTAATGATGGTAAGGACATTGACTCTTGGACAATAATAAACGATGGTGTCATGGGTGGACTGTCTGTGGGTAGTATTTCCCAAACGGATAATGGGGTTCGATTTGCAGGAGAGGTTTCCCTGGAGAACAATGGTGGCTTTACTTCCTACAAAAGCGAGTTTGCGCGATACGATTTGAGCAAATACAAAAGCATGAGTATACGCTACAGGAGTTCGGGTCATGACATAGGTTTTCAATTGGAAAATAACCAACAGTTTTATCTTCCTTACTTCAAAATCAATTTGCCGGTCTCTTCTGAGTGGACGACCCTAAAGTTTGATTTTGAGGATTTTGGTCAATACCGGATGGGGAGGAAGATGGGAGGCTCACTGAATACGGATAATCTTAAGGATATTCTTAGGATGGGATTTATCACCAACGAGAAGAAGGCAGGTAAATTTTCCTTTGAGGTAGCGTATGTTCAGTTTGACGAATAATGCTATCTAGTTTAGGGTTGCCTTCAGGAGTTCTTTGGCACTATCCAAGGCTGAAGTACCAGGATTTTGCCCTCCAATCATCTTTGCAATTTCTTCTATTCGATCCTGTGGAGCTAGTTTTTTGACCCTGCTGATGCTACGTGGTGCGCTGTGGTCTTTATAGACAAAGTAGTGCGCATCTCCACCTGCTGCAAACTGTGGAAGATGGCTAATACTGATGACCTGGTGATTCTTAGCCATTCGCTGCATCATCTGTACCATTTGTATAGCAACTTCACCGGAAACCCCAGTATCTATCTCATCAAAAATGATGGTAGGTAAAGCAGTTTTATCAGCGATAAGAAACTTGATGGCGAAAATGAGCCGGGAAAACTCCCCACCTGAGGCTACTTCTTTCAGCTCTTGCGGTGGGATGCCTTTATTGGCACTAAATAGCATTTCTACCAGATCAACTCCTGTTTTTGCAGGATCTTGGGTTTTGATTGCAATCTCAATGGATCCATTTTCTATGCCTATCTTTTTAATGATCTTTTCGATCTCATCCGCAAAATTGAGGGCAGACAGCTTTCGCGACTCAGACAGCTTCTTTCCGGCTTTAAGCATGTCTTCCTCAGCTTTTTCTAATGCTGCCTTTGCTTCTTGAATCGCACCATCCAGATTCATCGTGCTTTGGAGCGCATCATCGAGCTCATCCCTAATGGTAATCAACTCTGCTACTGAGAGCACCTGATGCTTCTTTTCCAATCGATTGATTGTATCTAATAGACTTTTAAGTGTATTGGCTCTTTCGGGATCATGTTCTACTTTTTCTTGGATTTTGTTGAGATCGCCAAGAAGATCCTGCAGCTCAATTATTGTACTCTGCAGCCGTCCATTGGCATTATTTAAATCATCTGAAAAAGAGGCGATGGTTTGAATTTGAGCCCTTACTTCTGAAAGTTGCTGAAGCACAGCTACCTCGGACTCATCAAGAATCCCTAAAGTTTGAGAAAGCTTGAGTTTGATGTTTTCGGCATTTTCTAGCACTTCAAGTTCCTTTTCTAGGGATTCTTTGTCTATTTGATCCAGGTTTGCTTCAGAAAGCTCAGTAAAGAGAAACTGCTTGTAGTCTATATCTTCTTTTCCTTCTGCTGCTTGCTTTTGAAGTTTTTGGAGGTCTTTTCTCTTCTGGTCATATATCTCGAAAAGACGCTGATAGTTGCGCAGCAAGTCTTCATGAGCAGCAAACGCATCAAGAATTTGTAATTGGTAGGTGTTGTCACCAAGATTTAAGGACTCGTGCTGAGAATGTACATCCATTAATTTGCTTCCCAGTGCCTTTAGCACAGCAAGAGTGGTAGGGCTGTCATTCACAAAAGCGCGCGATTTTCCGTTTGGATTGATCTCTCTCCTGATGATGCACTCTTCCTCGTATTCAAGTTCATTTGCATCAAACAGTTTTTGCAACTTATAATCAGCAACGCTAAAGGTTCCCTCTACAACACATTTTTCAGATTCATTGAGCAGCACTTTCACATCGGCTCTATTTCCCAGTAGCAGGCCCACAGCCCCTAGCATGATGGATTTGCCGGCACCTGTTTCGCCTGTAATCACATTTAGTCGTTGGTTGGGCGCCATCTCCAACTCTTCGATGAGGGCGTAGTTTTTTATTGAAAGCGAAGTGATCATAAGTACACAGCAAAGATAGGAAGTGCAGTCACCTCTTGGGGTACAGGTGTGGGAAAATAGGAATGCCACCATTTAAGGAGGGGTCTTCATCATATAATGCGATACATGCTGTAATCTGTTGCGATCAGAATCTCCAATCCTACCTACTTTTGAATTTCACTGTTGCGTTCCTTTTACATAAAACCACCAGAAACCTAAATGAATCGATTCTATCTGAAACACCATTATTTATCGATCGTAAGGAATCCAAGTTTTGGGGGAGAGGTTTTTGCCATTATCCTACTTTTTCTTTTTCTGCTGAGTCTGTCTCCCCTCATCTACAGCGAACTAGAGAATTATGTCGTGAATACTGCGGAGCTCTTTGCTGCGACGAATGGCGCTTATGGGCTTTTCCTGTCACTTTACATTTCTGTAGATCTTATTTTAAAGCAAATTTTCCGAAGGCCTACACCCAAGATCAAGTACTACAATCTGCTGGGCGATTTTTCCCATAGTATTTCGTGGCAATATTTGATTACCTCGCTATTTGGGATATTGCCATTTGTTTTCTTCATGCCATGTTGTGTGGTGGCCTATAAAGCAGCTACATGGTTTGATTGGACAGATGCAGCCTTGCTTATTTTTTGGTGGCTAATCAATCATTCCCTAGGCATCTGGTCGCAGTTTGGGCACAAGCGTCTAAATCTTGTTTTTCTGACGCTTGCGACTACTTTTATTTTATTGCAGTATTTCCTGTCTTCTTTTGAGATTTGGCGAGTCCTGTTTCATCCATTGGTTGTAGCGCTGGTACTGCCAATTGTGATTTATTGTGCTTACAGCTCAGTAAGAAAAGTTTTGAAGCAAAAGGTGATTAATCCCGTGCAAGCCAAGGACCCGTTGTTTTTAGGACAATTGAATTTCAAGAATCCTTTGTACCAACTTGAATGGACCCTAATTGCCAGAAATAAGCGTACCAGAAGCAACCTATTGATGGGCCTTCTTTTAATCCCGATTTTCCTTTTTAATCCTGTATACCGAGATAGTCCTGATCTATTACCCATGGTCTATTTCATTATAATTAATCTGGTGGCTATTCAGCACAGCCTGTATTCATTCGGCTGGGAGAGTTCTTATTTTGATTTCCTCGTCACTACCATATCTCCTCAGCAGTTTTTTATTGCCAAGTGGAATGTGATGCTATTTTCTTGCGCCTTGGGTGGCCTATTGTGCTTTATCTCTTCATTATTCCTTGAAACGAATTTGTTCCTTCTTTTACTGATCTTTATTTATAGTGTAGGGGTAAATATTCCACTAGTACTTTTCCGCAATCACTACCATGACGCTAAAATTGATCTTTCAGAAAATGCGCTTTTCAATTACAATGGAGTGCTCACAGGCCCTATCCTGGTCTCCTCTTTCGCCACAATTTTACTACCCCTAGCCATCTACATGGTCGGAAATGCAGTTTCAGATGGTGCCGGCGGTCTTGCCCTCGGTGCTTTTGGTTTAGTGGGAGTTCTTGCAAGGAAGCAAATCATACTCATCTTATCCAGGAAATTCAGTAAGCGGAAACTTCACCTATCTCAAAGTTTTAAGGCATGATTAAAATCGAAAATCTGAAAAAGTCATTCGACAATAAATTGGCTTTAGATATTCCAAAACTGCAAATTGCGCCAGGGGAGGCATTGGGTATAGTAGGAAACAACGGAGCAGGTAAGACCACTTTGTTCAAAACGATTTTGGATTTGTTGAAACCTGATTCTGGTTATGTTTCTATCAACGATTTTCATGTAAATATCAATGCCGAATGGCAGCAAGTACTCAATGCATTTATTGATGAGTCTTTTCTCATCGAGTTTTTAAAGCCTAAAGAATATCTTTCATTCGTTTTGAAAGTAAGGGATGCAAAAGAAAGCGTGGATGATTTACTCCAGATCTACGCAGATTTTTCTAACGATGATATTAATACAAGCACCAAATTAATTCGTGACCTCTCTACTGGAACTAAGGTCAGGATTGGCATACTTTCAACCATGATTGGGACTCCCCAATATTGTATCCTGGATGAACCTTTTGCTCATATCGATCCTACCTCTCAAGCAAAACTCAGAAAACTGATACGATCAAAACAGCAGGAAGGAAGGTGTATGATCGTCTCAAGTCATAATTTGCAAAACATTGCAGAATCTTGTGACCGAGTTATTCTGATAGAGTCAGGTTGTATTAAATACGATGTAGAAGTAAGTGATGACAATATCAAGATGCTTGGAGACTACTTCGAGGAATCCTGAAATGAATCTCATTGAAGTGCCAAATTTTTTATGCACTTCAAATAGAATATCACCTGAATTCAGATGCCTGTTCATCTGGCCTTAATCCGCTAAAAGTCCATCTTGTTGCTAAAAGTGCAAGGCAAATGAGGTAGCTTTCATGTATGTTAAGGCTTCTGGTTTTTTGCCTGATTTATATCACCGCTATTTACGGGTTTGCTCAAAATGGAGAATTTAGTTTTGGTGCGCGCCAAGCCGGACTAGCTGGAGCTGCGGTCACCTTGGGAGATGCTTATAGCTTGTTCAACAATGTGGGAGGGCTGGGAAGGCTACAGCAGCATACCATTTTCGCAGGGTATCAGAATCGCTTCAACATCAATGAGTTCACTTCCGTGGGCGGAGGTGGTATTTTCCACCATGATTTAGGAAATGCCGGTCTTGGATATTATAAGTTTGGCGATGCTGCATTTAGTGAGCAGAAAGCCCATGTAGCATTTGGAAATCAGATACAGATGGTAAGCCTTGGATTGGGGGTGGACCTGATCCAATACAATTTTGAATTTCTAGGATCACAGAGGGCGGTCGCTCTGCAGTTCGGAGGTATTGCTCACATTTCTCGTCAGTTTGTCTTTGGCGCACACATTTTTAATCTCAATCAAGCCGATTTAAAATCAGATTTAGGAGAAAAGATTCCTACGGTAATGAAGGGAGGTTTTTCTTATCGCCCAAATGAAGAATTGATGCTAAATATCGAAATAGAAAAAGACCTGGGTTTTACTGAAATTTTCAAGGCTGGAATTGAATACAGAATAATAGAAAAGGTGTTTGTGCGCACAGGAATTCGCACCCAACCATTTCAAGGTGCTTTTGGGCTCGGCTTTTACACAAAGAGGTTTCTACTGGATTATGCATTTTCCTCAGATGCGCAATTAGGAGGCACGCACGATCTTTCGGTCACCTATTCATTTGCGAAATGAAAAGATGGCTTTTGATCTTGACAATACTTTTTACGAGGAACATTTGCGCTCAGAATGAAGAAATAGATCTTGAGCAGTTTGCAGAGCGACTTTTCCAGTTGCAAGATGAAAATATCGACTATGAAGATATATACGAGTCGCTGCTTCTGCTCTACACCAGTAAGCTCAATTTGAACAAGGCCACACAACAGGATCTTGAAAATTTTTACGTACTTAATCCAGCTCAGATACAGAACTTTTTTGCACATATCGAGACTTTTGGAAAGCTTCTTTCCATCCATGAGCTTCAGTCGATTCCAGGCTTTGATTTGAATACAGTAAGAATGCTCCTTCCATTTGTATCAGTGCAGGAAAGCGAGATCGATGACCGAACACTTTTCAGGAGGATACTAGAAGAAGAAAACAACTATTTCCTACTCAGGTACACACAAAGGCTGGAAAGACAGAAAGGTTACACAGCCGCCCTGCCACTCGATACTTTGCTTATTAGAGATACAGAAGGTACAGTGATCGACACGACTACCAATGCTCCTTCAAGGTACCTGGGATCGCCTTCTAAAATATATGGCAGATTCCGTACCAGTAGAAGGGATGATTTCAGCCTAGGCTTTACCTTCGAAAAAGATGCAGGAGAGCGTTTTTCCTTTGACGAGGACCAGCTAGGGTTTGATTTTTATTCATGGCATTTACTTTTTGAAAATAAGCTAGGCTTTGAGAAGATTATTCTGGGTGATTACCAGTTGCAAGTGGGGCAGGGGATTATTTTTGGTGCCGGCTTTAATCCCGGTAAAGGTGCGGAAACAGTGAATACCAGCAAGCGTGCAACCGTTGGTTTGAGGCCGTATACATCCATTTTGGAATCAGGCTTTTTTCGAGGTATTGGGCTCACCAAAAAGGTTAGGAATTTTGAGTTTACAGGTTTCTTTTCTGCCACTCCTCGCACAGCGAATGTGCGCATAGACTCATCTGATTTCTCCTTGATTTTTAGTGAGGGTTCGCAATCCCTTTCTACGCTTACTTCAGATCCAAGCCAACTATTTGAACAGGAATTTGCTAATTCAATCATTAATAGTGGCTTGCACAGGACGCAGAGTGAGCTAGAAAGGCGAAATTCAATTAGAGAAGTTTCTTTGGGTGGCGTTGCGACATTTCAACCGGACCGTAGACTTTTACTGGGAGTCTCAGCACTGCAGTCGAAGTTCAGCGTTCCACTGGGTCGCTCTCCAAATAACTACAACCAATTTGAATTCAGAGGAGATTTCAACCGTGTAGCTTCTGTCTTTGCCAACTACACCTGGCAGAATTTCGCATTTTTTGGAGAGGCGGCGAGAAGTAGCTCAGGAGGTATTGGAGCGATCGGTGGTTTTATGTCCAGCCTATCAGCAATTGTTGACCTTGCCCTGATTTTCCGCAATTATGACAAAGATTTCCACAGCTTTTACGGAAATGCATTCTCTGAAAATACTAGGAATATCAACGAGCGAGGCACCTACTGGGGAGTATCTATCAAACCCAATAGAAAGCAAAGACTCAATTTCTATTACGATAGATTTCGATTCCCCTGGCTCAGATTTCGAACAGAGGCGCCTTCTGTGGGTAATGAATGGCTGATCCGCTACAGCCATTATCCCTCACGAAAAATCACGATGTATGCCCAGGTTCGGCAGCAGACCAGACAGGTTACGCTTCCCGCAGAGAATCTTTCAGTACTTACTGATCAGCAGCGATACAATTACCTATTCAATATTGACTATTCACTATTGGCCGGGCTACAACTTAAAACCAGGGTGCAGGGTAGCAGGCAAGCCCAAGGTGACCAGAGGACCAATGGTTTTGCGATCATACAGGATGTAAATTTTCAACTCTGGAAGCTTAGATTCCATACCCGTACCGCACTCTTCGAGACGGACGACTTTGCCAACGCTCAATATGCTTTTGAAAATGATGTGCTATATGCTTTTTCCATCCCCGCATACAATGGCTCAGGCATTCGTAATTACATCATGGTGAGGTATAACATCTCTGGAAACCTGTCCTGCTGGATTAGGTATGCTCGAACTACTTTTCCCGGAATTGATCCCAATTTTGGAGAGGTTGGATCTTCGCTGGAAAATGCTGCGGGAAACGTTTCCTCGGAAATCAAAGCCATGATTCGGTTTAAATTCTAGCGTTTGAAATGCTTTTCAAGATTTTTTGGAACGCCCCTCCGCACAACCCTTGCGCCCAGACCTGCCCTGGCGGGTCGGGCGCTCGAGCTCCGCGTAAAATTCACCAGGACTTAAAACACTTGCAGAACTGAATTCGGAAGGCAATTCCCTTCGAACTTTATTTACTAAATTGACGAAATGGACACCCTTCAAGAGATCTGGAATGCCATAATTGATTTTCTTAATCAGGTAGGAGAAATATTCACGACCAATCTTTTTGAGCTGGGGAAAAGTAAGATCACCCTAGGCACCATCTTCTACTTCATTTTTGGCTTTATTGTCCTCTCCTTTTTGGCAAAAAGATTCAGGGACGTTTTAGTCAACAAGATTTTAGTAAAAGCCAATGTGGATAGGGGGGCTAGAAACTCCATTGGCCTGATTACCCGCGTTCTCTTGATGTTTATAGGATCTATTTTCATCATACAAACTGCCGGTATCGACATGAGTTCGCTCAGTTTACTAGCAGGTGCATTGGGTGTTGGTATTGGATTTGGTCTACAAAATATCACGGATAATTTTATTTCAGGGATCATTATTCTTTTTGAAAAGCCGATCAAGGTAGGCGACCGTATTGTGGTTGGTGATACCGAGGGAGACGTGATCAATATCTCAGTGCGTGCTACCACCATCCTCACCAATGAAAATGTATCCATCATTGTCCCAAATTCAGAGTTTATCTCCTCAAGGGTCATCAATTGGAGCCACAATGACCGAAATATTCGTTTTGATCTACCTGTAGGAGTAAGCTATAGCGAGGATCCGGTGCAAGTCAAAGAGATTTTATTGGCGGTTGCTGAAGAAAATGAGCACGTGCTTTCGCATCCAGCCCCGCTTGTGTTTTTTGATGAATTTGGAGATAGTTCTTTAAACTTCACCCTTGGTGTTTGGACTTCCACCTACACGGATAAACCGCGTAGACTCAAAACGGAACTCTATTTTGAGATTTTTGCTCAATTTCAAAAAGAAGGTATTGAGATTCCATTTCCTCAAAGAGATCTCCATATCAAGTCGCAGCCTGCCGCTAAGCAGCCTTCTCTGAGCGATTCTCAATAAGGGTTACACCTTCAAACTGTGCCCCAGCTTTCATTTTACCAGAATAAAATTTCTCCTGGATCTGTTTGGCGGTAAGGGAGCTATTGTCTGGGCTCCAGCCCGGTGGGCCGAAAATGTACATAAATGCTTGTCGAATGGATTTGGCTCGCTTTACGTCTTTATAAATATCTAGAAAAATATGCGTGTTGAGTTTTACAGGATTGTAAGTTTCGGGATCCTTCAAAATGCCGTAGTGCGGGTCTATACCCTTGATAGTATTCTGCCAGGTCCCGAATAGGTGATCCCAGATCAAGAGGATGCCACCATGATTTTTGTCGAGGTATTCGATATTGCTGGAGTGATGCACCGCATGTACGTGCGGGTTATTGAAAATTTTACCAAACAAGCCCAAAGACCCGATCAACTTGGTGTGAAGGAAGTATTGGTACGTAGCATTGATGATCAACGCAGAGCCGATCATGATCGGCTCGAAACCCACGGCAGCCATCCAAAGCCAGAAAATAGGTTTATAGAAGGTGATGAACCAACCATTTCGAATACTTACCGCCAAATTGAAATTTTTTGAAGAATGGTGAGGGACATGAGCAGCCCATAGTAACCTCACTGTATGGCTCCACCGATGGTGCCAGTAGAAATTAAAATCATCTGCGACAATCGCCAGCAGCCAGGCCCACCAGGTCCATCCAATCGTGCTGTAGCCAAGATATTCTTGCCGTAGGGGTTCAAATAAATTGAATATTCCAGTGAATACCACGGCAACAGTAAAAGCCTTTGTGAAAAAAGAAATGAAAGCTGCTCCAAGTGCAATACCAAATCCTGCAAGAGAATCTTTCAATTCATAGTCATGCTTTGCTACTAAAAACTCGACCACCATAAATCCCAAAAGAATTGGGAATATGTAGATCATTTTATCTCCTACATTAAATTCATGCATGAATTGCTAAGTTACATTTTAAGGTGATCAAGATAGAGAAAATTGGAGTACTGCTTATCCTGGTGTTCAATAGATAAACCGCTCCATCATTTTGGTTTTTGTGCGCCAAACTTATAAGCCAAGCCTACTCCCAGTACGCTTTTAAACTGAACCCTAGCCTTCTCCGTACCTTCATCTATTTCCCCGTCATTATCATTGTCCCTTCCTATCAAAATGTCATTGTCATAAATAAGGTGTGCAAAGACATTGATCGATATCACTTTTGTCACTTTCATGATTAGTGAGTTTTGCCAATTCACGTCAATTTCGCCTCGGTTTTCAGTGTAGCCGGTAAATAATTCCAGGCGGCTCTCGAAAATATCATTTTTGTACTTTGCTCTAAAGAAAGACCCGAATTCAGCCCTTGAGCGTTTTCCGGGAATCAGGATGGTGGAATCATCCTCGGCCAATATTACAGGATCAACTCCGTATGCACCTTCGTCAGCCAGCATTTGATTCAGCACAAAGGTGAATTTTCCTGTCAGGGGCTGATAGGAGAAACTAAGTTGATCAGTAGGGTCGTAGGACACTCCAGTGCCAAGCGTAAGGTAGCCAGGTGCCATAAAATCAGAAATCTGTTCTATTTCTGCAGTGGTGGCGAATCCGGCATCAAATTGAGTACGGAAGTCGAGTAGCGAGGTAAAAAACCATTTGCGATTGCTCTTATTGATCTTGTAGCTGTATTTGGTGACGAAGTTGATCAAGTCATCGGATTTACTGAATCCTGACGATTCCTCTTGATTTATCAACCCATAGGCAAGGTCCAGCGAATTCTCCCACTTACCTCGGTTTTTGGTTCGATTGGCAAATCCGCTGAAGTTGGCATTGATGGCAACTGAGTTTTGCCCTCCAGCGGCCCAGTTGGTTAATGATACTTGTGATAGTGTAAGTGCCGAGCTGCCTCCGGACCGCCAATAGGTGGTATCTGTGCGCTGCTGAGTTTTACCATCAAAAGCTAGGAAAAGAAAAACAATGGTAGCAAGACACTGCCCGCAGCGAGCAATCTCAAGCTGATTTGAATAGCCTTCTAGAATAGACTTTTTAAGGATCACTTTCAATGTTACTAACAATCTGAGCAAACAAAATGCGGAAAGCATTGTATGTGCTTGTATTATTTTCGCAATAAAACAGTACACAAATGAATAAAACCATAATCGCCATAATCATGATTGCGTTGTGCACCTATAGCTATGCGCAAACCGCAGAAGAGCTGAGGGCTGAGATGAAGCCCAAAAAGGACTCTATTGCTGCTCTACAAGCCAAAGTGAACGCTCTGCAAGCTCAAATAAATGCTTTGCCAGGCTGGAAGGTCAACGCTTTCGGAACTGTCGGAGCTACCCTTTCAAGATTCAACAATTGGTTTGCACAGGGTAGGCCCAATAATACAGCTGGAAATATTGGATTTACATTCAATACCACTGCCAACCTGAGACAAGAAAAGTATTTTTGGAGAAATACTGCCAATATTAATTTGGGTTGGGTACGGCTAGATGATCGTGATGACGATATGGACTCGGATAAATTCGAAGCAACCACAGATGTGTTTCAGGTTACCTCTTTATTCGGATACAATCTCACTCCAAAGTTGGCCGCTTCAACTCTAGCTGAGTACAGAACTACCCTAATTGACAACTTCAATAATCCTGGATACCTGGATATTGGTTTGGGAGCCACTTGGACACCTGTAACTGATCTTGTAGTTGTTATTCATCCGCTTAACTACAACATAGTATTCAGCGATGAGGACAACATTTATGAATCATCACTGGGTGCTAAGATTGTAGCTGATTATACCAGAAAAATTGGTGCAATTGGTTTTAAAACCAATCTATCAACTTTCTTAAGCTACGAAAATTCGGATTTGAATAACTTGACTTGGACCAATGGCTTCAGCTACACCCTCTGGAAGTCATTTGGAATTGGTTTTGATTTTGCACTGCGTAGCAACAAACAAGAGGCACTTGATTACTCTATAAATACCCTAGGTAATATTGACGAAACATTTGATACAGTAGACAATGAGCTTCAATCATTCTGGATTTTTGGGATAAGCTACTCATTCTAGAAAATAAGCCTGGTCAGAAATTAAAAGCCCCCCGTATCCACAGATGCAGGGGGCTTTTTTCATACTTCGGAAACTTAATTTAAAAAGTGCCTAGTCATATTGATGATTTTCCAGGTCGTTCTCTTTTAGAATCCGACGCAGGATTTTCCCAACATTCGATTTTGGCAATTCGTCTATGAACTCAACGTATTTTGGTCGTTTGTATCCAGTCAATTTTTCCTTACAGTGAGCTAATACTTCCTCCTCGTTAAGGCTTTCATCTCCTTTTACAATGTACACTTTGACCGCCTCCGTTGATTTTTTGTCTGGTACACCAATCGCTCCTACTTCAAGTACTTTGTCATGCATTGCGATACAGTCTTCCACTTCGTTTGGATAGACATTAAATCCTGAGACCAGAATCATTTCCTTTTTTCGGTCTACAATCTGGAAAAGTCCATCTTCATTCATCACCGCAATGTCGCCGGTCTTGAACCATCCTTCATGAAAGCAATCCGCTGTTTCTTCCTCCCGATTCCAATATCCTTTGAATATCTGAGGTCCTTTAGCACACAGTTCCCCTCTTTCTCCTTCTTTGATTTCTTTTCCATCGTCATCTAGAATCTGGATATTGGTACTTGGTAAAGGCATTCCAATAAATCCTGTTTCGGCATGCTTGAGAAGGGGATTAGCTGTAAGTACAGGGGAGGTTTCAGTAAGACCGTAACCCTCTGAGACAGGCGTTTTAGTCACTTCCATCCATTTGTCTGCAACATACTTTTGAAGGGCCATGCCACCAGCGAAAGAAAATTTGACCTTAGAAAAGTCCAGCGTTTTAAATTTCGGCTGGTTTAGCAATCCATTAAAAAGCGTGTTTACACCTGTAAGGATTGTCCACTGGTGCTTACCCAACTCTTTCAGAAACGCTTTCATATCTCGCGGATTGATAATGAGTACATTTTTCGCACCGATCCTTACTGTCATTAAAGCATTACACGTCAATGCGAAAATGTGGTACATAGGTAATGCGGTGATGAAGATCTCTTTTCGTTCCTCTAAACCACCGTGGAGCATCCATTCACATACCTGCTCCATATTGGCGATTACGTTCCTGTGCGTCAGCATCGCTCCTTTTGAAACCCCTGTGGTACCTCCGGTGTATTGCAGAAAAGCCAAATCACTATTGACCACTTTTACCTCATCAGGAGTTTTTCCATTTCCTAGCTTTAAGGCATCCTTAAAAAAAATGGCACTTGGAAGCTGATAAGGAGGGATCATCTTTTTGATGTTCTTCAAGACGAAGTTGATTACACTCCCTTTAAGACCGCCCATCATGTCGCCAATTTTGGTAAGGATAACATACTCTATCTGGCTTTCTGCCAAAATTTCCTGGAGGTTGGAAGCAAAGTTTTCTACGATGACGATCGCTTTTGCTCCCGAATCATTGAATTGATGCAGCATTTCACTGGGAGTATAGAGCGGATTGGTGTTCACCACCACTAAGCCCGCTTTAAGCGCGCCGTATAAAGCAATAGGATACTGTAGAATGTTTGGCATTTGTATTGCAATGCGGTCACCTGGCTTAAGCTTAGTATGGTTTTGAAGAAAAGAAGCAAAATCGTTGATCAGGTCTCCAAGTTCAGAGAAGGTGATCTGCTTGCCCATACTTTCAAAGGCGACAAGTTCTCCGTAGAGTTCAACTTTTTCATCAACCATCTCGCTGAGCGATTGGTAGGTATCGGGATTAATTTCTGTTTTTACTCCTTGAGGATACGACGCGTGCCAGGGGTGCTCTTTCATGTTTTGATAAGGTTGAGAAATTCAGGGGCTGAAAAAGGCATAAAAAAGGCCTTGGCACCCCTACCAAGACCTTAAAATAAACAACATTAACCCAAAACTTTTCGCTTACTTTTTCTTCTGTACTAAGGACAGCAAGCATTTGAATACTTTGATATTGTAAAAGTAATTAAATAGCTGATTTATTATAAAATATGTAATTTTAACTTTGAATTTTTATATTATTCATAATAAGTATTGATTAATATTGCACGCTAACTAAATACCGCTTAGGAACATGAGTAAGAATTATGAAATTGACAACATCGACCTGAAGATTTTGAACATTCTTTCAGAAGATGCCAAGATGCCTTATACAGAAGTTGCAAAAAAAGTCTTTGTTTCTGGCGGTACTGTGCACGTACGAATGAAGAAGTTGGAAGAGATGGGAGTAGTAAAGGGAACCACCCTTAAGATTGATTACGGAAAGCTTGGGTATGACATTACTTGCTTCTTAGGAATCTATTTGGAGAAGAGTTCATTATATGATGAGGTAGTCTCAAAGCTGAAGGAGATCAGCGAAATCGCCACCATTAGATATACCACTGGAAATTACAACATCTTTTGTAAAATCTACTGCAAAGACACACAGCATTTGAGAGATGTATTGCACGATAAAATCCAAAAAGTAGATGGAATCGAAAGTACTGAGACTTTTATTTCGTTAGAGGAGAGTGTAAATAAGCACCTGATTTTTCAATGATCATATAGTTCTATGCGAGGAAAGTCCTACTGTTTTTCTCTCATCTGTTGATTAAAAACGATTCTACCCATCCTAAAGGCTACAGTAATGGGTAATTTTTCCGGCTTGTTTTCACCCTTTGCCAGTTTGAAATTGCGAAACTTTATTAACCGTAATTTGTTCTTATCGAGTCCATGGTAAAATGTAATACTTTTGTATAAAACCACTGCTATGAGCTACGATGATCAAATTTTAGAAGAATTCACCTCCAAAGAATATGAACACGGTTGGTCGGTTGATTTTGAAGCTGATGAAGCTCCGCTAGGAATCAACGAAGACATTGTTCGGTTTATCTCTGCAAAAAAGGGTGAGCCTGAGTGGTTATTACAGTGGCGTTTGAAGGCATTTGAAAAGTGGCAACAAATGGAAGAACCTACCTGGCCAAACGTTCAATATCCTGAAATTGACTTTCAGGCTATTCGTTATTATTCTGCCCCCAAGCAGGATAAAAAGCCAAAAAACCTTGATGAAGTTGATCCGGAGCTTTTAAAAACATTTGAGCGGTTGGGAATCTCCCTACAAGAGCAGAAAAGACTTACAGGCGTAGCAGTAGACGCAGTGATCGACTCTGTGTCAGTTGCAACCACCTTTAAAGAGAAACTATCAGAACTTGGAGTAATTTTTTGCTCCTTTAGTGAAGCGGTTCAGGATCATCCCGAGCTGGTAAAAAAATACCTGGGCTCAGTGGTACCTGCTCATGATAACTATTATGCAGCTCTCAATTCAGCGGTGTTTTCAGATGGATCGTTTTGCTACATTCCAAAGGGAGTGAGATGTCCCATGGAACTTTCAACCTATTTTCGAATTAATGCCGCGAATACAGGCCAGTTTGAACGTACGCTCATCGTCGCGGAAGATGATAGTTATGTAAGCTATCTGGAAGGATGTACCGCTCCAATGAGAGATGAAAACCAACTGCATGCAGCAGTGGTAGAAATTTATGCCGCTAAAAATGCAGAAGTAAAATATTCCACTGTCCAAAATTGGTATCCTGGGGATAAGTCAGGCAAAGGTGGCATTTACAACTTTGTAACGAAGCGCGGTATATGTGCGGGTGATCACGCTAAAATTTCTTGGACGCAAGTAGAAACAGGTTCTGCCGTAACTTGGAAATATCCTTCCTGTATTTTGAAAGGTGATCATTCTATAGGTGAGTTCTACTCAGTAGCGGTCACAAATAATTATCAGCAGGCAGACACAGGAACTAAAATGATTCACATCGGTAAAAACACCCGATCCAGAATCGTTTCGAAAGGTATTTCAGCTGGTAAGTCACAAAATAGTTATCGCGGGCAAGTGCAAGTCATGAAGCGCGCTGAAAACGCCAGAAATTTCTCTCAATGTGATTCCCTACTCATGGGATCGAAGTGCGGTGCTCATACTTTTCCATACATAGATATTAAAAATAAATCTGCTCAGGTTGAGCACGAGGCTACAACCTCCAAAATTGGTGAAGATCAGATTTTCTATTGTCAGCAGCGAGGAATAGATGAAGAAAGCGCAGTAGCACTCATTGTAAATGGCTTTGCTAAAGAGGTGATGAATAAGCTTCCAATGGAGTTTGCAGTGGAAGCCCAAAAACTTCTAGCCCTCACACTTGAAGGAAGCGTAGGGTAATTTTTTTAATTACAATTTACGGAGCAGGAAGAATCAACGAGCGTTGATTCTGAAAAATTATAATTCTTTTCTGATTGACAATCAGAAGGCGAAACTTATGTTCCTGCTCTTTGGTTAACCTCTCAAAATTTTATCAAAGCAATCATAATTTGAATCCAATGCTTGAAGTAAAAAATCTCCACGCCTCCATAGAGGATAAAGCAATACTAAAAGGGCTTGACCTGAATGTCAATGCTGGGGAAGTACATGCCATCATGGGACCAAACGGATCGGGTAAGAGCACACTTGCATCTGTTTTGGCCGGTAGGGAAGAATATGAAGTTTCCGATGGTTCAATAGTGTATCAAGGAGAAGACCTACTTGAACTCGCCCCTGAAGAGCGTGCGCAAAAAGGAATTTTTCTCGCTTTTCAATATCCGGTTGAAATCCCAGGAGTTTCAACGACCAATTTTTTGAAGACGGCTCTTAATCAGGTACGTGAGGCAAGAGGCGAAAAACCTCTGGATGCGGTAAATTTTCTTAAGCTAATGAAGGAAAAAATGAAGCTTGTGGAAATTGACCAGTCGCTATTGAGCAGGTCGCTGAACGAGGGCTTTTCTGGTGGAGAAAAGAAGAGAAACGAAATATTTCAGATGGCTATGCTTGAGCCCACTTTGTCTATTCTGGATGAGACTGATTCAGGTTTGGATATTGATGCTTTGAAAATTGTGGCAGATGGAGTAAACAAGCTAAAATCCGAAAAGACGGCAACCATTGTGGTAACGCATTATCAGCGGCTACTGGATTACATCGTGCCTGACTATGTTCACGTGCTTTATAAAGGCCGAATTGTAAAGTCCGGCGACAAATCACTAGCGCTGGAGTTAGAAGAAAAGGGATACGACTGGATAAAGTCAGAATTAGCAGAGGCATGATCATGCAAACTTCTTTACTCGATTCGTTGGCCAATAAGGTTGGTGCTAGTGCTGTTCAACAAAAGTCTTGGGAGTTACTCTCCGAGATTGGGTTGCCTCAGAAGAAGTCTGAGTCCTATAAATACACTCCGATTACTGCTATTCTTCAGAAAAATATTAATTGGGAATTGGAGCACGACTTCTCCGTAGAACACGAATTTTTCTACAAAGAAGAAGGTAGCCATTTGGTATTCAGCAATGGGGTTTTCCAGAAGGAGTCATCTAAAATCAAATCAGATTTATCAATTCAGTTTGGGGAGGTCAGTGAGGGAAAACATGATCCTTTTAGCCTTTTGAATCAATCCTTGGCTCCTGGTGAATTAGTAATCACCGCCGGAACAAAGTTTCCAGTGTTTGTTTACCATTTCAACTCAGCGGGTATTGCCAATCCGCGCATAAAAGTGAAAGTAGAAGATGGTGCTTCTATTCGGCTATATGAGAAGCTCATTTCGAGTCGGCAGGTAAATACTTTTACCAACTCATATGTAGAGTATGAAGTGGGACGCAATGCTTTTGCCTATCACACCAAAGTTCAAAACTACCACGAGAATGTATATAGTCACGAAACCGTAGTGGCTGATGTACAATCTGATAGCCATTTCTATAACAACACGTACTCTTTTGATGCGGCCTTGATTAGAAATAACTTGGTTATAAACCTCGACGGAGAAAATTGCGAGGGACACATGTATGGTGTGTTTATCCTTGATAAAAACGTACACGTGGACAACAACACTTCTGTCGATCATTTGAAGCCTCACTCCTATAGCAATGAGCTATACAAAGGCATTTTAGATGAAAAATCTACCGGAGTTTTTAACGGTAAGATCTATGTGCGCCAGGATGCTCAGAAGACCAATGCCTTTCAGTCCAATAATAACATTCTATTATCAGACGAAGCGACCATACATACTAAGCCACAGCTAGAAATATGGGCCGATGATGTAAAATGTTCGCATGGATGTACTTCCGGTCAGTTGGATGAAGATGCTATTTTTTATCTAAGAGCGCGCGGAATCAATGAAAAAAGTGCAAAAGCCATGATACTCAATGCGTTTGCGGTAGAGACAATGCAACACATTGGAGCTAAAACGGTAGAGGAAGAAGTGAAGTCGTACATTCAACAGAAGCTGTCGTAATATGCAAGTTGCTACTAGTTTAGATATAGAGCAGATCCGATTACGATTTCCTGTTTTGCAGCAAGAGGTTCAGGGGAATCCTTTAATTTATTTCGATAATGCAGCTTCGTCTCAGACTGTAGATACTGTACTAGACGTCTTAAATGATTTTTACCAAAAAGATCACGCCAATATTCACAGGGGTATTCATACGCTGGCAGAACGCTCAACCAAAGCATATGAAGCCACAAGAGAGCATATTCATAGGTTTATTTCCAGCGCCGAGGTTGATGAGATCATCTTTACAAAAGGCACTACAGACGGTATTAACTTGGTAGCAAGAGCGTGGGGCTCGATTAATCTTAAAGAGGGCGATGAGATCATACTATCGGGATTGGAGCACCACTCGAATATTGTTCCCTGGCAGATGATTGCCTCTGAAAAGGGGGCGAAAATAAAGGTAATCCCTGTAAATGATAATGGTGAGCTGGATATCGAAGTATACAAGGAGATGCTTAATGAGCGCACCAAAATGGTGTCAGTCAACTATATATCTAATTCATTTGGTACCGTAAATCCAATCCACGAAATTGTAGATATGGCTGTAAATGCAGGTGCAGCCACCCTGGTAGATGCAGCGCAAGCGGCACCTCATTTAAAGATGAATGTGCAGGAGCTAAACTGTGATTTTCTTGCGTTTTCAAGCCATAAAATGTACGGACCCACGGGAGTAGGGGTCTTGTACGGTCGGCGTGAGGTATTGGAAGCCATGCCACCTTATCAAGGTGGGGGGGAAATGATCAAAAATGTATCATTTGAACATACATCGTATAACGATATACCCTACAAGTTTGAAGCTGGGACCCCTAATATTGGTGATGTAATCGCTTTAGATAAGGCGCTCGACTTTATTGAAGAATTGGGTCATGATCAGATACAGCAGCACGAACAAAACTTGTTGCAGTATGCCACTAATAAGTTGAAAGAAGTAGATGGTTTTAGACCTTATGGCACAGCGGTATCGAAGGCCAGCGTTATTTCTTTCCTTATTGATGGGGTTCATCAATATGATCTGGGCCAGCTTCTTGATGTGAAAGGAATAGCTGTGCGGACAGGTCATCACTGTACGCAACCTCTGATGGACCATTTTGGGATAGATGGAACCGTTCGTGCATCTTTTGCTGTGTACAACACTAAAGAAGAAATAGATATTTTCTGCGATGCTCTAAAGAAGATCGTGAAGCGTTTCCGATAATGGATCAGATAAAAAGGAGACAAGAAGAAATAATTGAAGAATTTGCTGTCTTAGATGGTGATATGGAGATGACCCTTGATTATATCATGGATCTTGGCCAGGAACTAGTGAGTCTTCCAGAGGAAAGCAGAATAGAGGACAATATTGTAAAAGGCTGCCAATCCAAGGTATGGCTGGTTGCGTCTCTTGACGATGGCAGGGTGAACTTTAAGGCTGATTCTAATACCGCAATTACAAAAGGTTTGGTAAGCTTACTCGTGCGTGTTTTGAGCCAATCCAGCCCTGAAGACATCATGAATGCAGAGATCTATTTTCCTTCTCAGATTGGGATGGATAGATTTATTGGTACACAGAGATCCAATGGCTTTGCCGCGATGATCAAGCAGATGAAAATGTATGGCGTTGCTTTAGCCGCAAAAGAGAGTAGTCATGAATAACCAGGAGAATGCCACTGCTGCATTAAAAGAGCGTATTGTTGCAGCGATTAAAAATGTTTTTGATCCGGAGATTCCGGTTGATGTGTATGAGCTAGGTCTCATCTATGAGATCAATATATTACCCGTAAATAATGTGGAAATAGTGATGACACTAACATCACCTTCCTGTCCAGCGGCAGAGAGTATCCCCAGTGAAGTAGAGTCTTATGTTCGCTCTGTAGATGGCGTGAATGATGTAAGCATAGAATTGACCTTTGATCCACCTTATGCCACAGAGATGATGTCCGAAGAGGCAAAGTTGGAACTTGGTTTTATGTAAGAATTTTTAATAAAAAAAGTAAATAATGTATCCAGCAGAACTTGTAGCGCCCATGAAAGCGCAATTAACTGAAATTGGTTTCGAAGAACTTACCTCTTCTAATGCAGTGGAGGATCACTTAAAAGAACATAATGGAACTTCCCTGTTAGTTGTGAATTCCGTTTGTGGTTGTGCAGCCGGCACGTGCCGTCCAGGGGTAATTATGTCTCTGAATCAGTCATCGAAGAAGCCCGATCACCTAACTACGGTGTTCGCAGGCTTTGATATCGAGGCAACGCAAAAGGCAAGAGAATATACTTTACCATTTCCTCCTTCTTCACCGTCGATTGCTCTTTTTAAAGATGGAGAACTGGTACATATGGTTGAAAGACATCACATTGAAGGAAGATCTGCAGAAATGATCGCTGATCACCTGGAGCAGGTTTACGAGGAGTTTTGTTAATTAGTATCTGATCGGAGGAGGCCTCCAGGCCTCCTCCGATCAGATATTTCAATTTCCTTTGCTGCGCCAAAGGGGAAATATTTCCTTCTGCTTTGCGTATCTTCCAAGTATGAAGTCCATTTTAATACTCTGCTATCTTGGTCCACTTCTAGCCTTTAGCCAGCCTGTTTTTGATCAATTTGATCGGTTTTTAGGCAATCATGCAGTTTTTGGAGCTGTAGACTATAGCGATATCCAAAAGAACCCCGCTGAGCTTTATCAACTGGTCGAGTTGATTGCCGCACACTCACTTATAAATACCTCAAACGAATACCAGAAAGCATTCTACCTGAATGCTTATAATATCTTGGTGATCTATCAAGTGGTACAGCGATACCCCATTTCCAGTCCAAAAGATGTGAGTGGTTTTTTTGATCAAAACCAATTTACTGTTGCTGGTGAGCTATTAACGCTGGATCAAATTGAGTTTGATAAGGTCCTGGGTGAAGACCAAGATCCCCGTATACATTTCGCACTTGCATGTGCAGCGAAAGGATGCCCTTATCTTTACGAAAAGGCCTATACGCCAGAATCACTTGATCAACAATTGGACTTCAGGACCCGACAGATAAGCGGTCTCGCCACTTATGTTTTCGTAGATGAAAAGACCGAACGAGTCCTTCTTTGTAAAATTTTTGATTGGTATGAAGATCAATTTATTGAAGAATATGAATCAATTTTTGATTTTTTGAATCAATATCGTTCAAGTCCTATACCATCCAATTACAGCATCTCTTACAGCGATTATGATTGGGCTTTAAATGAGCGTTAGGCTTCAGTTTCCGGCATATACTTATCTGCGATCATGAGAATAAATGTATCAAGTATAGCGAAAGAAGTGGAGGTGACTACAGCCAGAAGCGGTGGTCCCGGCGGTCAACATATGAATAAGGTTGAAACCAAGGTGATCTTAAGGTGGAGTATTGGTAAATCTGAGAAAATCAGTGAGCTGCAAAAGCAAATGATCAGGGCTGCCAACGTTAGTAAGGTCACAAAAGATGACGAATTGATCGTATCTGCCGATAGTAAGCGTTCTCAACTAAGAAACAAAGAGCTTGCGTTTAAGAAGCTTGATAAAATTCTGGCACGTGCATTTAGAAAGAAAAAGGTACGAAAGCCAACTACTCCTTCCAAAGCAGCAAAGCAAAAGCGCTTGAGTAGCAAAAAGAAGCACGGTGAAAAGAAGGAGCTTAGAAAGCGGATCCTAAGTTTTGCCCTTATTGGTTTGTTATTTGCTTTTTGATCAAAATTGATCAGGTGTGGCAGGGACTTGCTTCCCTGATAAGCTTTTTTTTGATGATCTTGTACTGGAAAATTTAGAATACCAATCACAGTTTTAGCCGTGAAACGTTTTTTGAAACCAGCCCGAATTTTGTTTTTCGTGTTGTCCACATTAGTTGCTTTTATTTCAGGGATATACATCGCTGGAAGTTTAGGCGCGGGTAAAGGACAAATGCTGGCGGCTGCAGCTATTGTGTTAGGCTGGGGGTTTCTCACTTCCATTTTTGCGCTGCTATTGGCCATATTGCTAGCCTCGAAAATAGCGCCGAAGCTCCTCGTGAAAGTGAACTGGATGCTCCTTTTCTTGCTATTGTCTTTTGTAGCAATCATGCAATATCGATACATGCAAAGGCAAAAAGTGAAGTCCAGTCTAAACTTTGAAAAACCAGCAATGATCCATCGGACTTCTATAGCAGTAGATGAAGATCAGCGTGCGACTTCCGTAATGGGTTTAGGATTTTTTCAACCAGATTTTTTTGGGCACGCCAGATTGAATTTCTATGGTCAGGTCAATCTTGAGAAGTCACTAGATGAGCATTTCCCACAAGACAGTATCGTATTTCGAAGATCAGAGCAGGGCTTACAGGTCAAGTACGTGCCTCCTTGGGTACTCCCAGAACACATGAAACTAGATTATGGTATCATGTTCTTTAAGGTATTGGGATATGGCCATGACTTTCTGCAAATTGAAACCAATGGAAATTCAGGAAGATACAACTATGTCTCAAAAACTGCCGGACGATTTATTCCCTGGTCCGAGTTCCTTATTTCTTCACATGCCCTCGAATTAAAAGATAAATTCAAACAGAAAATATATCAGAAGCCTTCCGTCAATACTGCAACTTTGGATATGGACTACAGTTTTCTGAAGCCGCTTTTTGTTGAAAGCGAATGGGTGAAAGTGAAGCTTGTAGATGAGAACTTCCGAGAAGTAGCAGTAGGCTGGACTGCATGGAACGATGGCCAAAACTTACTTATAGAATATTCACTGCTGAATTGATATACTAGATCCTTATGCAGGATTTAAAACCCCTACTTCAGGAAGTAAACAGGGGTTCGGAACGAAAGAAAACCTACTTTTTTACAACGAGTGTCCCTGCAATCATATCATGCAAGCCTTTCTCTTCTATATTATAGACTCCCAGCAGCCATAATTCCTCCAAATAGTGCAATTCCAAAGATGAAATATAGTACCATTACAATTGCGAAAAATATTAACGTAGCCTTAGCCCAGTTCGCTTTAACTACAGGTGTTCCACTTCCGAAAGCCCAGACAAAAAGCATAACGAAACCAACGATAGGTATTACGCTTATGAGAATTGTGATTAACCAATCCTTAACGCTCATAGATGAATCAGACATAAAAATTCAGGTTAGGTTCAAAAAAGATTCTTGAATTTACATTAAAACCAAAATATCACAAACTCTATTTAAGCAGAGTAACTATTCCCGAACAGTAAAAAGGTAGCTAGTGCTGGATTCAAATTTCTCACCGGGGGCAATATCACGCTAGAACCGGTCTCTGTCTTGAAACACAACATTTCCCAAATAGCCCTAATGAACCCACATTCCCTAGCCGTGAATTAGCCCCCGGTGAGAAATTTGAATCCAGCACTAGCTACCTTTTTACTGTTCGGGAATAGTTACT
>JBCCLV010000029.1:0-36541 GCA_039026695.1 Bacteroidota bacterium | reverse complement strand
CAGTAAGGATGCTAGCAGTGCAGCTTCACGAAGGGTAGTCGAGTGGAAGAATAATGGAGTCATCGTTCAGGATAAGCTGCCAGCTATCTACGTCTACTATCAGCATTTTAGCTTACCAGGATCAAATAAGCCTAGGATTCGCAAAGGCTTTGTTGCCAATATGCGCGTCTATGACTGGGATGAAAAGGTGCTTTTAAGGCATGAAAACACAATGCCCTATTCGGTCCAAGACAGAATTGACGTTTTAGACAAAACGCAGATGAACGTGAGTCCTACACATGGACTATATACTGATACTACACATGAAATAGAAAAGTACCTGGACGATGCAATGCTCTATCCGCTTTATGAAACGGAGGATTATCAAGGGGTACGAGATGTATTTGCAGTAATCCATGATGCCAGGATTATCAATCGAATCGTGGATGTGCTAAAAGAGAAACAGATCATTCTGGCTGATGGCCATCATCGGTACGAAGGATCTTTGCTGTATCAAAAAGAGCGTGAACGCACCAATCCAAAGCACAAAGGACGTGAAGGCTACAATTTTCACATGATGTATTTTACCAATACAGAATCTGATGATTTGCGCATCTTACCGACACACAGAGTCATTTCTAACTTACCTTCATTCAACCATGACTCCCTCTTTACAGGGCTCGAAGAGTTCTTCCAGATAAAACCAATTGATGAAGCAAGCCAGACCGATGAGGTGATCCTTGGAAAAAAATGGACATTTGGGTTACTGTGTCAAGACCAAGCTTATCAAATCCAGTTGAGATCAGGCATGATTGAGAAAATGGAATGGAATTTTCCTAAGGCAATTAAAGAGCTTGATCTTACAGTGCTGCACTATTTTATCATTGAAAAATGTCTAGGAATCGCGGGTAAGGATCAGCGCGGAAATAGAAACATCGCTTTCGAGCGGAATTTTACAAATTGCCTTAGCTCAGTTCGCTCCGAAGCTGCACAGTGCGCAATTATCACGCAAGAGATTTCCATAGATACAGTAAAAGAGGTCTGCTACAGTGGGTATACGCTTCCACAGAAGAGCACCTACTTCTACCCAAAGGTGATTTGCGGATTTCTTTTCAGCTCAATAAAAGAAAATGAATTTCACTCCTTCTTCGATGAGGCTTTCAAGTGATCTAGTACTGGCTTCAGGTTCCCCCAGGCGCAAGAGCTTGCTTCAGGAAATGGGCCTGGAATTCCGTATACAGACAGTGCCTTTTGAAGAAAATTTTCCCAGCTCAATGGCAGCCACTGAAGTAGCAGGATACTTAGCAAAAAGAAAAAATGAAGCAAATAGAGCTGCATTAAAGAAGGAGATAGTGCTTACTGCTGACACGGTGGTAATAGTCAAAGACAAAATTCTTGGTAAACCTGAATCCAAAGATGAAGCGATTAAAGTTTTGGAGGGTCTTTCGGATCAAATACATCAGGTTACTACCGGTGTTTGTATAAGCGACCCTCAGAAAGCCGTTTCGTTTTCATGCACTACGGAGGTCAAATTCCGAGTACTTGACATAGAGGAAATCCAACACTACGTCAACAAATGGACACCATTTGATAAGGCTGGGAGCTACGCGATTCAAGAATGGATTGGCTTAGTAGGAATAGAATGGATCCGAGGTTCCTATTATAATGTGGTGGGTCTACCAACCCAACCTGTTTATGACAGTTTAAAAAGTAATTTTAGCGCTTAAGGAGAGAATAGGTTAGCCCACACTAGCACATCAGAATGCATGCTACTCCACATAGGTTCTTAGCAGACCTCCGGTGAGTCGCATCAACTCTACTTTTGAGTCAATTAGATCATAAATCGATTGCAACTTTAAGATGGACGCAGATAAGTAGCTATTCTGCACATCTCTATAATCAAAAGAGTTAATACTTCCGTTCCTGAATTTGTCCTTGGATAAATCGAGGTTCACTTGTGCCGCCTCAGCTCGTCTATTATTGATGGCGTAGAGCCTTCTACGCAGATTGTAGCGATCAAATGCCTCTTGAAGGTCCCTATCAAGCGATGTTTTGAGCTGTTCTATGCGCAGTTGTCCTATCTGCTCATTAACCATCGCATTTTTGATTGCACGATTGATTCTTCCTCCATTGAATAAGTTGAATGAAAGTGAAAAATTTGCAGCATACACATCAGTGACACTATTCAGCCTTTGATCAGGTCCACTTGCAAAACCTTCACCCGTAAAAAAAACGGCCTCTGAAAGATCCAAGCTGTTACGATTTTCCGAAAAACCAGCCTGAAGAGAAAGCGTAGGATACTTATCTGCTCTCGCAAGTGAAGTACTCTCGCCAAGTAAAGACTGGGTCAGGTACTGCCTCCGCAAGTCTACGTTTTCACCTAGCATTTTGCCGCGCAAATCTTCCAGTTCAAAACTATCGTTGTAGAGAGACAGTGAATCAGTAAATTGATATTGTGTGGTGATGTCGGACTCTGCTAGCAGCACATTCAGATTTCTCACTGCGTTTTTGCTCAGAAGCTCCTGGTTAATGTAATTGATAGAATCAGTCAGGTAATTTCCTTCTTCAAGCAGCAGATCAGTGGTCACTGCACTACCCAATTCGAACTTTACCTTTACGTACTGGTACCGATCTCGAGAAAGCTCAAGCTGCTTCTTAAACTCCTCCAAGCGCTTTATTTCCAGCACAGCAAGATAGTAGCCAAGGATTACGCTCTGTATGGTGTTGGCGATTACGATAGAGGCATTTCCTTCGCTTTCAGACTGCAACAAGTCCAGTCTTTTCTTACTAATGTTTACGCGAAAGCCATCAAACATGACCCAGTTCAGGTTGATGGCTGGAGTAAGGGAATTTGAAAAAATTTGACCTTGCGTTGCTGTTGGAAAGGCTACCCTAACATTATCGGTGAGGTTATTATTCTGATCTACATTAAGAGTGATCGAAGGCCATCGTCCAGACTCACCCCAAGTGTTATTATTAGATGCTATATCTACGTTTCCCTCCTCAATAAGAATATTGTAATTTCTTTTGAGCCCCAGCTGGATTGCATCCGAAAGGGAAAGTGGCTCCTGACACAGGCAAGTCCCAATAGCTAAGGTGAAAATGAAAGTAAATAGGTGCCTAATCATTCAGAATACGCAAGCGCTTATTTGGAAATTGGGTTTTATCAAGCTGATTCTTTGTATTCATCGATACGCTTTTGGTCGATCAGCACTCGTTCCACCTCTTCGCGCTCAGGCTTACTCCCTGTCCAGAACCATTTGGCATATCTTCTCAGATCATTGAAAATAACAATAAATACAGGGAAGAATAATAGGATAATCAAAGTCCCAAGCAATACACCATATGCAACTGATATAGCCATAGGTATCAAGAATTGCGCCTGGAAGCTGGTCTCCTTAATCAAGGGATAGAGGCCGAGAACTGTGGTGAGAGAGGTCAAAACGATCGGTCGAAACCTTGATAGGCCTGCATTGTAGGCCGCTTGGTAAACTGACATTCCTTCCTCTTTGATCAGCCCATTAAACTTTGCTAGAAAAACCACTGCATCATTAATAATTACACCCGAAAGGGCTACCATGCCCCAGACGCTGAGGAGTGAAACCGGAAGCTCTTTTCCTGGCGATATCCAGTCCTCAATTCCATGACCCAAAATAGCTCCAAACCAGCCCAGCGGGATCATAATGATGATCAGTAGCGCTTGGTAAAAAGAGCGGAAGGTGATCATGATGATGAAGAAAATCAGTAAAAATGCACCTCCGAAATACAAGCCGATCTCTTTACTTGCTCTGTCACTTTCTTGGGATTGTCCGCCAAAATCAATGGAGACTGATGGATACCTTGATTTCAACTGAGGAACTATCTCACTTTTTACTTTGTCCAAAATCGGTGGAACTTCCCCGAAAGGATTCACCATATCAGCTTCTACAGTGATGGCTCGGGAAGCATCGTAGTGCCGTATGCCAGCCACTCCTCTTTCGATTTTATAACTGGCCAGCTGTGAGAGGGGAAATTGCTCACCAGCCGCAGTTTTAACTTTCAAATTTTCTAGCTGGCTTACACTCTGCTTTCCGGAGTCTGGATACCTGACCCAGATCTTCAATTCTTCATTCCCCTTATTGATTCTTTGCACTTCATCCCCAAAAAAGCCTTGTCGCATTTGCTTGGTTATGTCGTTCAGGTTTAAACCCAAGAAGTATGCCTCTGGACGTAAGTCAAAAAGTAACTCTCTCCTACCCTCTGGTACATTGTCTTCTATTTCTTTTAGGTCTGAGATGCCGGCAAGCTCATCTTTGAGGAACTCTTTTGCTCGCCCCAACTCATCATAATTTTTACCTAACAGCCGTATAGATACCGGCTTTCCAAAACGATTGCCACCTCCAATACTAAATTTCTCAGCCTCCGGCACCCGACCAATTTCCTCCTCTACTTTGGCAACCAAATCGAACTGGTTGAGACCGTATTCATCAAGCTCACGATAGAAAACATCAATAGAGCCAGTATGCGACCCTGATTCCCATCGGGAAGACCCTACTGAGGTAAAAGTATTAGTGATAATGTCCTCATCTGTTTGCAACTCGTCTTTCAGCTTGGTATTCACCGTCCAAATTGCATTATCAAATCCTTTAAGGTATTGATCTACCTTGTCTTCTCTTTCTCCGGGCTTGAAAGCTAGATCTACATTGAAACTATTGAAGGGAATCTGCGGAAAGAAGGTAGACTTGATTTGTCCCCCTTTTAAGAGCCCTGAGATGATGATCAAAAAAGCAAAGACAGAGGCAAGAGATATGACCCTGTACTTCATCGTAAATGCAAGTGCACGTCCGTAGATTCGAATTTTAAGGTACTCGATCACTCCATTTAGCTTCTTACGAATCTTGTAGCTACGAGTATCTTCCTTCTTGACTTTTAATACATGCTTGCTGGCAAGATGAGCCGGCAACACAAAGAAGGCCTCCAGCAATGAAAACCCTAAACTAAAGCAGACCACATAGGCCATGTCTTTCAGGAATTCAAAGCCGCCTGTGAGCAGTAGTAGTGGAGTAAAAGCCACGATGGTGGTGGTGACGGAAGTAAAAACAGCTGGAAGCACTTCGATCGTACCTTGTACCGCAGCTTTGATCGGGTTGCCATGCTTCTCAAAGTGAGCATATATGTTTTCGGCAATGACAATTCCATCATCTACCAGAATGCCGATCACCAGAATCATCCCGAAAAGAGAGATCATATTTATGGTCAGCCCGACAAAAGAACCGAGAATAAACATACCTAAAAACGATGATGGAATGCCCCAAGCCACCCAAAAGGATAAACGCAGACTTAAGAACAGACCCAGAGAAACTAAAACAAGGATAAGCCCTACAATGCCATTGCTAGTAAGAAGGTCCAATCGCTGATTCAGTACGGACATAAAATCCCATGACAAGTGTAATTCTACCGCAGTGTTACGTTCGTTAAAGTCAGAAACATATTGCTTGACTGTGTTGGATATTTCTTGTAGGTCTTCGGACTCCAACTTCATCACCTGCAGAAAAACAGCCTGTTCACCGTTCATATAACCTTTGCTGGGCACATCAGCAAACTGCTCTTTCACAGACGCAACATCCGAAAGCAGCAGATCTGAACCTTCAGAATTACTGCGAAGGACAATATTTCCAATCTTGGCAGCATCCGTCTCTTTGGCACGAGCTCGGATCAGAATTTCTTCATTAGGTGACTTGATGGTACCTGTAGATATATCACGGTTATTCAGCCTTACCGCATTAGATACATCATCGAAAGTGAGATTATACCGCAAAAGATCAGCTTCTGAAACCTCGACTGAGATCTCTCGTGGAGGAAAGCCTGTAGGATTTACTTGAGAAATCGACTCAAAACGAATCAACTCGTCTTCAATTTCTTCCGCAAATTTTTTCAACGTTTTGAGGTCCACATCTCCGGTAATCGCCAGCCACTGTGCTGTGGACTGCTGTTTTGATTTGTAAATGACTGGCTTCTCCGCGCTTACAGGGAAGGAACTGATCCCGTCTACAGCGTTCTTTATTTCGGTATAAACCTCATCAATATCATAATTATCCAGCGTGACAATCGTAACATATGAAGTATTCTCGGAGCTTGTAGAAATGATCTCATCAATTCCTGAGATTGCATTGATAGCTTCCTCAATTTTGATGGTAATTCCTTCTTCAATCTCAGTTGGCGAGGCTCCTAAGTAACTAGTTGCCACATTAATATTCTTATCTGCCCGAGTGGGGAAGAAAGATTTTTTTGTATTTACAATCGAGACAACACCCCAGATTAGCGTAAGCGCAATCAAAATATTTGCGAGTATGGGATACTTTACAAAGTAGGCGACCAGGTTTTTTATAAAAGACATCTCTTGTGCTTTAGTAACTACCTTGGTTTTCGGGTGTACCGGCTGATCCTTTGGAAGAATTGGATCCTAGCTCTAAGTCAATGTCTTTCTGCTCCCTTTTTTCTACTGGCATATTATTGTACGCCCCTATGAGAGGCTCCACTACCAAGTCGCTGCCCTCTGGTAATCCTGCAATAATTGCTTCTTCTTCCGTGAGCTTTAATATATCCACATTTCGGACCTTTAATACCGTATCTTCTACCAAGAAAACTTCGTTGTTGTCGTAAATCGCGCTACGAGGTATGATCATCCCATCGGTAATGGTTTTACCTGGAATTGCGGCTTGAAAAAATTGCCCGTCGTAGATACGATTACCATTTGAAAACAAGCTGATAAAAACATCAACTGATTGTGTATTTTGATTCACAAAGTCACTGATCCTAATCACTCTGCCGTCCAGGTATTGTTGCGTTTCCTCAGAGTAGATCTTCACCTCAGCGTCGGGAACAATCCAGGGAATTTCATTGGTTTCTACCGCCACTTTAAGTTCATACAGTCCTGAGCGAATGATCCGCCCTATTCGTGAACCGGGATTGACAAATGATCCAGACTGAAGATCTACAGCAGTAATGCTGCCATCAAATGGTGCGTAGTATCTGTGCTTTTGCAGCCGAACTTCAGCACCTTGAATGGCATAGAAAGATGAATAAATTCCTTTGGTAGCTAAAAAAGTCTTTTCCTTGCCGGAAGAAGATGCTGGTAAATCAGGAAACACCTTATCTACATCTAAACTTTCAAAATAATCCTGCCATGGCTCAAAACTTGAGGAAAAGTCAACCTTAAGATCTGGCAATATGCCTGCTAAGTCACGCAGAAAGTTACTTTTTTGAGATTTTAAAGAAAGAGCTACCTCCTCATCGTCTATAAAAAAAAGTAAGGTTCCTTTTTTGAAATTCTCACCCTCTTTCAACGGTACCTTACCTTGAAACATACGACCTGCAACCTCCGACAATAGATCAAGAGACTGAGCGGTTTGCACCCTTCCGTAGCTTACTACGCTGGTTTTCTGGGGGCCGTAATTCACTTTCCTGGTGAGAACGGACTTCCTTACAAGCTTGGGCTTCTTTTTTTCTGGCTCCTCTTTGAGACTTGCAAAAAGTTGATTCAGTGCAAAGGCAGTCACAATAATGCCCAGCGCAACTGCTAAAATGATTACCTGCCTCTTCAACATTGTAAGACCAAAGAATTTTTAGCAAAGGTAGACCTGATGCCTCGACTTATTATCGCTTTATAAAAGCTTGACGCAACTATTTTGTGAATACGCATAGTGTAGGTTAGTATGAGATTAAAAGGAAAATGGACCACAAGGTTGCTCTTTTTGAAAATTTTTGATGAGTGGAACATTTCGAAACTTAGTCTGAGATTGTATGACATGACTGGTAAGTTTTAAAATCAATCCAATTAAACTGAAGATTTGTTACTAAAAGGTAGAACAAATAGAAAAATCCTGCGTTTATTTGCTCTACAATTTAGTATCTAATGAAAGAAAGTAAACTGGGGGATTTCGAAGAGACCATCCTATTGATCGTAGGCATCCTAGACAAGGAAGCATATGCTTTTAAGATTGCCGAAGAATTTGAAGTACAGACCAATAGAGCAGTTTCCATTGGTGCAGTGCATTCAACGCTGAGCCGAATTGAAGAAAAAGGATTTTTAACCTCTGCGATGGGTGCATCATCCGCAGAGCGTGGAGGCAGACGCAAGAGGATCTATACAATAACTGCCGAAGGTCAGCGGGCATTGGAAAAATCAAGAGAGCTGAAAATGTCCTTGTGGAATCAATTTCCTGCGTTTGCTCAAGGGAAACTCAACTTCATTTTCGGTGGCTAAGCAGCACCCACCAAGATTTGCCAAACAACTACTGCTCCTTCTTCTAAAAGAGGAGTTGGAGGAGGAGGTCCTAGGAGATCTAGATGAAAAATTCTACCAGACTGTAGAAAAATCGTCGAGGAGGGCCAAGGCAAATTATTGGTACCAGATTTTTAACTACATAAGACCTTTCGCCTTGAAAAGAAGCACTAAAAGCAAATACCTGCTTATGAACATTGGCATGCTCTTGAATTATTGGAAAGCGGCAAAAAGATTCTTTAGAAAGAATTGGGCACTGACTACTATCAATGTAGTTGTATTTGGGATAGCGCTGGCTGCTTGTATACTCATTTTGAAAAAAGTGAGCTATGAATTTAGCTACGACCAATTTTACGATAATCATGAACACATCTACCGAGTGGGCATGGATCACTACTATCCACATAATACCTATCAAAACTCTACAGCAGTCTCGTTTTATCCTATTGGTAATGCACTGGTAGATAAGTACCCGGAGATAGAAAAATTTACCCGGGTAAGCCAGAAACGTAATAACACCACGATCAGGGTGGGAAATCAATCCTTTCAGGAAAATAACTTTCACATAGTAAATCCCTCATTTTTTGAAGTATTCTCTGTAAAGATTCTTTACGGAGATACAATAGATATTGGCGCATACGACATTTTTCTCTCCGAGTCATTGGCCAGAAAACTTTTCGGAAAAGCTGATGCAGTAGGTTCCTCTATTGACATCTGGAATGGTAGCGTTTTTAAAGTGAAGGGCGTTTTTAAAGATGTCCCCGCAAATTCCCACCTACACTACGATATGTTGCTTACAGTGCTTCACAATGAAGATCGCATGGATAACTGGCAGAACTATGGTGTCCATACCTACATCCGGGTGAGCCAAGGAGTAAAGGAGGCTGATATGGAGCGTAAGCTACGGGATTTCAATAATGAGTTTTCTGAGCTTTCTGACCAGCAAAGCGAAGTTGAGTATCGCTGGGAAATTGATCTACAACCGATCGCGGATATTCATCTTACCTCAGACATGGAGTTGGAACATGAAGTAAATGGCGATCTTGAAAGCATGTACATGCTGATAGTGATGGCCGTTCTGATCCTGATTATCTCATGCTTTAACTATATCAACCTAACAGCTTCAATGCATGGCAAAAGATTGACCGAATTTTTTGTGAGAAAAGTGCACGGAGCGAATGCAATAGAGATGCTTAAGCAATATGCTTTTGAATCTTTCCTATTACTTCTCTTTGGCATAGGATTCGCCATTGCTGCACTTTTACTGATGCCACAACTAAGCGACTACTCCGTGAGCTTTCTCAATCAAAACAGCCTGTTTTACAAGGGAGTGGCTGGCGCTTTGATTGCAGTCATCTTGCTTTCTGTAGTACTCCCCTCATCTGCCTTTGCTTTTGTAAATCCTTTAAAATTTACCGTGGGGGAATTTATTGCAAATCCCATCATTAAAAGGCTGGGCAAGTCTCTCATTATAGTTCAGTTTGTTGTGTCTTTTTTACTCCTGGCAGGTGCTCTCACCGTAACCAAGCAACTTTCTTTTGTCACAAACAAAAATCCTGGAGTAACAATCTCAGATGTAGTGTCAGTGGACATACCCGATTTTTATCCTGAAAAAAGAAAAAATCTACAGCGCTTTAAAAGCGAGGTTGAGGGCCTTGCTGGAGTTGCAAAAGTCTCCTATACTGAGTCAGTTCCTGGTACTGTACACAGCTGGGACAGTTCTATAAAATTAAAAGGAGAAGCCATTGAAAATGCTATACTGAATTACCTGATCTCTGCCTCTGCTGATTACTTTGCTACCTACGAAATCGAGATCTTAGCAGGTCGGGTCTTTGATGAGTTAAATCAAGCAGACTCAGCTGCGATCCTCATAAACGAAACTACAGCGAAGAAGATGGGGGTAACAAATTACCGAAAGCTGATCGGGAGGAAAGTGGTAATGGCAATGGGTACTGAGTATCCCACCTTTGAAATAGTCGGTATAGCCAAAGACTACTATCATGAGACACTCAAAAACAGGATCAAACCAATCGCTTTTATACCCAATAGATTCTTTGGAAATGGCAGCAATGCTTCCATTCGTTTAGCAGCCATTAATCAAAAGGAGACAGTTGCGGAAATAGAAAAAATTTTCAAGACGATATTTCCTCACGCCTTCAACTTGCAATACGTTGAGGACAACTACACAGGATTTTTCAACTCTTATTTCGAGGTAGCTGATCTTATCAAGGCGCTGGCGATATTAGCTATGCTGATGGCCGGAGTGGGGTTGCTTGGACTTGCTTCTAATGAAACCGTGAAGAGAAGAAAAGAAGTAGCCATAAGAAAGGTAAATGGCGCTCAAGCAGGTGACATCTACCTACTTTTTCTTCGTTATTTTGGCAAACTGGTGGGTATCGCCTTTTTACTTTCTATTCCAGTCAGCTTCTATTTCGCTGATGAATGGCTGAGCAATTTTGCCGAGCGCATCGACCTGGGTCTTTGGTTCTTCTCCGTTCACTTCTCAATTATTTCGATTATTGGACTTATTGCCATTAGCTATTTCTTGGTCAAAATATCGCGTCAAAATCCAGTAGTTGCTTTAAAAAACGGCGATTAAGTCAACCCAACTTTAAACAGTAGTGAAAAACCATCATCCACCCAAGCTGGCCGAGTGGCTATTGGAATTCTTTTTGAAAAGTGAGCTAGCTGAGGAGGTGCTTGGGGATCTGAAAGAGAAGTTCTCTAGAAAATTAAAGGACAAATCGCTCTATAGGGCAAGACTGAATTACTGGTATCAGGTGCTCAACTATGCAAGACCATTCGCCTTAAAACGCTCAATCTTTCAACTCATATTATTTCCTATGTTCAAACATAATTTTCTCATCAGTTACCGGGTGTTGATCAAAAACAAGCTGTTTTCAATCATAAACATTGCAGGGCTTTCTTTGGGGCTGTCCCTATTTATTCTCATATCCCTTTGGGTGCTCAACGAACTTTCCTTCAATAAGTACCACGAAAATTACGATCGCACCGTACAGGTATTGAGAAGCGATCGCTATGAAGGGAAAATTTCTGTAAATAGCTCCTTGGTAAGTAAATTAGGCATTCACCTTAAAGAAACTTACCCCACAATTTTCAGTCACATAGCCATCACTTTTTATCGAAATGAAAAGCAGTTTTTGAAAGTAAAAAAACGCACGATTGAGCGTATGGGCTATTACTTTTCACAGGATGTAGCAGAGGTTCTTTCCCTGGAGATCCTTGCAGGAAAGACATTTAGCCCAGAAGTAGTAGACGAAATACTACTGTCACAGACACTTGCAAAAACCTTATTTCCAGATGATAATCCTATCGGTGAGATTGTCCGCCTTAACGATGCACATGACCTAATTATCTCAGGGATCTACAAAGATCTACCGCAAAACTCAACCTGGAGCGAGATGGAATATATGGTTCCATTAGACTTGGTTTACAACGAAGAAAACCCTCCTACTTGGAGTAATCAAAACACAAAGGTCTACGGAATCATGAATAGAGGTGTGGAATTGGAAGCTGCAAATGAGATCATCAGGAAAGCACTTTCAGAAAACACCTCCAATGAAAATCGTATCACTGATCTTCTTCTTCACCCTATGAAAGATTGGTACTTAAATTCAAATTTTGAAGATGGTGTTTTAGCCACCAGCCCAAGGCTTCAAGCTGTGCGACTTTTTAGCATTATCGGAGCTTTTGTACTCCTAGTAGCTTTCATAAACTTTATCAATCTCACTACTGCAAAAAGTGGTAACAGAATCAAGGAGATCGGTGTAAGAAAATCCATGGGATCGCAAAGACTATCGCTGGTAAAACAATTTCTAGCTGAAAGCTTCCTGTACGCTTTCACTGCCTTCTTACTTTCTTTGATAATTGTTGCATTATCTCTCAACGCATTCAATACCCTTTCCGGTAAAGACATCTCAGTGCCCTGGTCACAACCCTTTTTCTGGATCGCTGGCGTTGGATTCACATTACTGGTTGCGCTGGTTGCAGGAAGCTACCCCGCATTTTTTCTATCCTCATTCAATCCAATACAGGCGTTGGCAGGATCGGTACGACAAGGTAGCGCCAACAAACGCTTAAGAGAAATACTGGTGATATTTCAGTTTACGATTTCTATTGCCCTAATTATTGGTACCATCACCGTCTACAATCAGTTGGCATTTGCACAAAAAAGGCCTGTTGGATACAACCAATCACATCTGATCTCAATGCGGGGTAGATCGGAAGAATGGGGCAAAAAGTACGATATTCTTCGGGAAGAGCTCAAGCAATCCGGAAGTATTATAGAAATGGCATCTGCCAACTATCCTTTAACCAATGACTTGGGTAATAATGACGGATTTGCTGATCCGGAAAGCAATAAAGAATATCAGATTACATTCAATACGATTTGGGTAAATCCCGAGTACGGCAAAACCACAGGTTGGCAATTGCTTGAGGGAAGAGATTTCACAAGAGATCTTGAGGACGAAAGAACAAACATTATCGTGAGTGCCTCTGCAGTAACGCAGATGGGTTTAGAAGACCCTATCGGCAAGGTCATCAAAGCGCCTTATAATGTTTTCGGTCGGGGTTTCAACTTCAAAATTATCGGTGTAGTGGAGGATATGATCAAGCGTTCTCCTTTCGAGGAAATAAAGCCATTGATGGTTTTTTGCACTACCTATCCTATGGAGCATGTCTTTATTCGACTTAATCCTTCCCTCCCCTATCAAAGCTCCTTGGTATCGGTAGAAGAGAAGATTGCATCGTTGCTTTCGGGATACCCCTTTAATTACGAATTTCTCGACGACTCTTACCAACAGAAATTTAGAAAAGAAGAACAGATCGGAAGTCTTTCAATGATATTTAGTGCTTTTGCAATTATCATCTCATCGATGGGGCTATTTGGCCTCTCGGCCTTTCTGATAGAACAAAGAACCAAAGAGATAGGAATACGAAAAGTCTTAGGATCCTCAAGAGAGCAGCTATGGAGTCTGCTCTCCAAAGATATCTCTGTCTTGGTACTCATGGCATGCATTGTCGCAATGCCAATTGCAAATTATACCCTGGAAAAATGGCTGGAAAGCTATCCATATCGGACCCAAATAGACTGGCCGGTTTATGTCTTTACTGGGGTTCTTGCTTTGCTACTAGCACTTGGCGTAGTAAGCTTTCATATTGTGAGGGCAACAAGACTTAATCCGGTATACGCCCTGCGGAGTGAGTGAAGGTAAGTAAGCTTATGCCCTGTACGTCACCTTTGGTGCACCAATGAAAATCTCGAAATTGTTACCCCATACCTAGCGACATGCAGCAATCCTTCATATCTTAACAATGAAAATTGTAAAGCCATGTGCCAGAGCAGAATAGCCTTATGTATTATTATATTATTTTATGCGGGTACGGGTGCCTTTTCTCAAAAAAACCAGATTGATTCCCTTGAAGTAATACTGAACCGGACGCAAGAGGATACCAGCAAAGTCAACATTTTGCTAGCGTTGCATCAAGCTATAAAGTACAAAAACCCTTCTCAGGCTACTGTTCACCTCACGAACGCACTATTGCTTTCCGATCAAATCAACTATAGGAAAGGCATGCTTAGGGCGCTTTTGGTGCAAGGTGAATTTTTAAAAACGAGAAGTAAGGATGACAGTGCGCTGCTGGTATACCAAAAAGCACAAAGCTTGGCAGATGAGTTAAGTGATAAACAAGCAACCACTGAAGCTTTACTGGGACAAGGGTTTGCTTCAATCAATTTACAAAACTTAGCAGCGGCTGATTCACTCGCAGCAGTAGCATTTGATATAGCAAAATCCGACCCGATCGATTCACTATCTATCGCTGAATATTATAGAATTCTCTCAGGGATTGCCTATTACAAAACCCAATATGCCAAGTCGATAGAATATGACCAAAACAGCCTCAAATTCAACCAAACTGACCTAAACAGTAGAGCAAAGGCAATAATGAATATTGGCGTAACGCACACAGCGATGCGAGATTACAACAAGGCAACAGACTATTCGCTAGAAGCGCTGGAACTTGCTCAACGCGCTAACGACGCATACAGTATTGCCCAGATTCACAATCAACTGGGCAAGGTCAAGTACTTTCAGAAGGAATATCAATCTGCAAAGGAGTACTACCGACTTGCCCTGGTGCACTTTCAGCAAATTGATGATCTGGACAACATTTCACATATTCATTACAATCTTGCCGAGATTCATGTTGAGCTCAAAGAATTTGGTCAGGGTATCAGAGAATTTAAGAATGCTTTGAAGATCAACGAGCAAACCAACGCTCCTTTAGGAAAGGCACACATTACTTACCGCCTAGGGCTTACTTATCATAAAATGGGGGATTTTAAAAATGCTGAGGAGTACTACTTGAAAGCCAAACCTCTTTTCGAAGAATTGAATATTCCTAATATGAACATTTATGTGGCAAAACGACTGAGCGACCTATATGCTGGGGTTGGCGATTACAAAAATGGCTATGATTACCTGCTAAAATTCAAGCTTTTGAACGATAGCATTTTCAACGTAAAAACAATGAAACAATTTGCCGAAGTAGAGGAAAAGTATCAAAGTGAGCAAAGGCAAAAAGAGATTGCGCTACTGAGTGCTGAGAATCAAATTGCCAGTTTAGAACTAGAAAAACAGGAAAATCTCAGAAACTATCTGCTTGTGGGAGCTTGCCTTTTGCTCGCTATGGTGGGACTAGTATATAACAGGTATCAGGTAAAAGCCCGGTCCAATGCTAAACTCAAAGAACTAGACGCTATTAAAACTAATTTTTTCACAAATATCTCACATGAGTTCCGTACTCCACTCACGTTAATCCTCAGCCCCATCCAGCGTCTCTTACAATCCAGTGATAACCAAAGTACAAGAGAGGACTTGAAGGTGATTCACCGAAATGCCACGGTTCTTGCACAGCTTACCAATCAGCTGCTCGACCTCTCCAAGTTGGAAGCTGGAAAGCTGGACCTTCAAGTAACAAAAGGAGATTTTAAGTCTTTTATCAGAGTACTTTGTGCCTCTTATGAATCATTGGCTGATGCTCAGAAAGTACAATTTACTTCAGAGGTAGATCATGCACCTGCAAGTGCATACTATGACGAAGATAAAGTGCAGAAGATCTTGAATAATCTGCTGTCTAATGCATTTAAGTTTACCTCGATAGGCGGAAAAGTCATCCTTAGGGTGCATTTGGAGGAAAATCAAATCGCGGTATCAGTCAGTGATACAGGGAAGGGTATCTCCAAGGCTGATCAAGAGCTAGTATTTCAGCGATTCTACCAAAACGTTAATCAGCAGCCACATGCCACAGGAACTGGCGTAGGATTGACCCTTACCAAAGAACTAGCGAACCTACATCGGGGCGATATCTTGCTGGAAAGCGAGCTAGGTACCGGATCCACTTTCACCTTCCTCTTTCCTAGTACTAAAGCAGCATATAAAACATCGGAAATTTTTGAAGAAGTGCAGATTTCGCAAAATGCAGCACCTGAAATTTCGCCAGTATATTCAAATGGCGTAGAGGAGCAAGCAGGACTTTCGGAGAAAATTATCCTCATTGTAGAAGACAATCCAGACCTGCGAAATCACCTGAGATCGCTTTTAAACAGTGATTATCAGATAATAGAGGCGATCGATGGAAAAGAAGGAATCGAGAAGGCGATCAGTCTGGTGCCTGATATGATCATCTCGGACCTCATGATGCCAGAAGTAGACGGAGTGGAACTCTCCCATACTTTAAAACGCGACGAAAAAACCAGCCACATCCCAATTATATTGCTCACTGCCAAAGCAGATAGACACACCAAACTAGATGGGCTAAAAACAGGAGCTGATGATTTCCTCACCAAACCTTTTGACAATGAAGAGCTACTGGTAAGGATTGAAAATTTGCTTTCGCAGCGCCAAAACCTACAAGAAAAATATACACAAACCCTACGTCTGGCTCCCTCAAAAATTGAAATTGAATCTCCGGAGGAAGTATTCATCAAAAGGGCTTTGGATACTGTAGACAATCATCTGTCTAACGCTGAATTTACTGTGGAGGCTTTTCAAAAAGAAATGGGAATGAGTAGAATGCAGCTGCACCGTAAACTGAAAGCGCTTACAAACTTCTCAGCAAGTGAATTTATTCGCGATATCCGTTTACAGCGTGCCGCAGATCTTCTAAAGACCAAAGGGATTAATGTCAGCGAAGTGGCTTACAGCTGCGGGTTCAACAGTGTATCCTATTTCACACAATGCTACAAACAGAGATTCGGTAAAAGTCCATCTGAGTTCTTGAAAATTGGCGAGCAACTTCAGTAGAGTACAGGCTGTACGCTGTAATCCAACCGGAAAACCATTATACCAACATTTAAAAGGATAAAAGGAAACTACTATTGGACTGATGGCAGTCCAAAGAAAGGTGCTATGTTGGATTTCTAACTTTGGATAAACAGACCTTATTGCGGCACTAATAAAGAAAATCAGGAGAGGTGCCTGCCGCCGTGGATCATCATATAATGTTCTTAGATAAGCGTCATCTCTTCTACTTAAGGTGTCAATACAAAATTATACATTTTTAATATCCTATAATTATATAAGATAAGCGGGATATTTTGCAAGTACCTGGCAGACAGCTAAGTAAGGCCATGCGAGGATATCGTATGTTAACCTGAGTTCGACGTAAGAAGTGGGTCTTAGAAGGATAAGAGAGCGATATTTAGTATATTAAAGTGTTGACTTTCAATATATTATCTAAATATCAGCTCATGTTATCCTCACATGAAATTACCGAGATTTTCTGCTCTATCGACGATTTCTGCCAGGATTTCTTACCAGTCCATCAAAAAGGGTTGCTCAGTAATAAGAAGCGCATACGCCCCTCTAAATTGCATTTATCGGAGATCATGACCATACAGGTGTTGTTCCATTTCTCTGGATATCGCAATTTCAAAACCTTTTACACAGGGTATGTCGCTCATCATTTACCATCCTACTTCCCAAACATTGTTAGCTATAACCGAATGGTGGAATTGAAACGTGATAGCCTCATCCCTTTAGCCATTTATCTTAAGAGCATGGCTACTGGAGCTTGTACCGGAATTAGTTTTATCGATAGTACGCCGCTTCGAGTTTGCCACAATAAGCGTATCCATAATCATAAGGTTTTTGATGGCTTGGCCACTAGAGGACATTGCTCAATCGGCTGGTTCTATGGATTTAAACTCCACATCATTACCTCAGAAACAGGAGAAATCGTTGATTTTATGCTTACACCGGGCAATGTAGATGACCGAAAGCCTTTACGAATGGAGGGATTTATAAAGAAGCTTTTTGGTAAGCTCTTCGGTGACAAAGGCTACATCAGCAAAGAACTATTTTCACAGCTTTTCTTCCGTGGTGTACATTTGGTCACTAAGCTTAAACGTAACATGAAGTCTAAAGCCATTACGCCCGTTATGGATGCCATCCTGCTGAGAAAACGAGCGATTTGCGAAACAATAATCGATCAACTAAAGAACATATTTCAAGTAGAACACTCACGACATAGAAGCCAAACGAACTTCTTTAACAATGTCTTCTCCGCCTTGATAGCTTATAACTTTTCCGAGAAAAAGCCATCACTCAAAATGAACTACAAGGACACCAAGCAACTCATTTTACCTCTGTAATAACAAACCTTACGTCGAACTCAGGTTATTTTAGTGTTGTTCGCTAAGTGAGAGCACACACTTTATACATGGACGTTAGCCACAATACTTACAAGATGGATAGAGCTTGGATGACGGAACGGAACTCTCTGGAAGAACTCAGCAAGTGGGTATCAACTCTCAAATACGCATACCTTTGGAAACGACCTAGTTTTAGAGATGATGCAGATTACTTCTCTCTGACATTGAACTTTTATGGAAAAGATGACTTGTTGAAGATTCTTGATCAACTGGAAATCAAGCTGAACAAAGTACCTAACGATGCACCCAAACCAATTCCTGGCCAACCCTATTCCTTTAAAGAGTTTGAGCAATTCAAATCTACCATTAAGGATTTTCCAGAATTTGAACAACCCGGCCATATAACTCTGAACAACGCTCCAACCTTTCTTTGGATTGAAAAAGGAGAAATACATTTTACATTTAGTGGCCAAAACCAACCATACAGCATTAGTGAACAGGATTTTAGGAACTATATTGTCGTTGAAGAACTAATAAAAACCTGTGAGCTTGGCGAACGTGTGAACAGATCAATTGAATCAAATGTAGGAACTCTAACTCTTAAAAAGTATCCATTTCTAAATGGCTAAACTGTGTGTAACAGAAACTATCAGTTATGTGCTAATTTGCCTTTTTGTCAGCTTCATAGGGGCTTGCCCGCTCCAGTGCATCTTCTGATACTTCATCGCTTTTATTTACTTCGGGGGTTCTGGAATTTGACTTTCTGAGCGCGGTGGTTTTTGGAAACAGTTGTGCGTGTGGTGCACTTCCGCTAGATTAGTGCTTTCTGACAACTATTGGCACACAAACCGATAGTTAGGCGTTCACATCCATTGACTGCCAGTAGCAAATTTCTTATCTTCACCACATGACGATTGAACAACGAAAGCTGGAACTTATTACTTGGATAACTGCCATCCAGAATGAAGATTTGCTCGGTCGCATTGAGAATTTTCGTAACAACCCAGATGAGAAACTTCCGAACACTATTCTCGAACTCCTTCATGAATCCAGTTTAGCTAAACCAGAGGATTGTATTGAACACACTAGTGCTCATGAACTATTAGGGCGTAAATGAAAACCATCTGGACGCCACTTGGGCTTAAATCACTTGACCAGACAACCAACTTTATCGAGGAACAATGGAACGAGGATGTTGTGGATGCATTTTTCGACAGGTTGGATGGATGCATAGAGCAACTAAAATTGAATCCCAAAATCGGCCCAACTTATGAACAAACAAGTTATCGCAAACTAATAATCCACCCACTGGTAACGCTATTTTACAAACTTGAAATTGACTAAATCAGCTTAGTATTGGTTTGGGCTACCAAACAAGATCCTGACGAACTCCGTGAAAAAATAAGACGGATGTGAATAAGCGCTAGCACGAATGCGCCTGAGCATCTTTCTGCAACTTTCACCGGAACTTCACCGCTCCGCCGGGACGCGTAGTGCAACCACCTGCCTGCCGTTAGGCAGGTTCTGAAATAGCATCTCTCCTAACGTCATTCGTGCTTCTAGACTTTGATCTTCTCATGGCAGCTATTCTTCAATACCGTTGTAAGTAATCAGGAAGGCCACAATAGAAGCTGAATATTTTTTGCTGCATTTGAGAGGAGTACTATTTACTTTCTAGCTTCACTCGCTGGTCTGCGAGTTTTACTGCCTCATAGGCGTTTACGATCCCACCTGTTTTGGAGAGAGAGGAAAATTTTACTTTTTTGTCTGATCCCGGTTGGGTAACCTCCAAGTCTACTTCAGTCACTGATTTCATCAAGATCTCTTTTACCTCTAGTGCTGAAAGGTCAGGGAAGTAGCTAAGCAGTAGCGCTGAGACTCCAGCCACCACCGGTGAGGCCATACTCGTACCGCTATTGGGTTCGAAGCTATTTCCTGGCACCGAGGACAAAATTTGAACCCCGGGAGCAAATAGATCTACGTTTTGCTTGCCGTAATTTGAGAAATTCGCTGGAAGCTCTTCGGAGTATTCGGCGGAGGAAGCTCCAACTTCAATCCAAGCGTCTGACTTTTTCTTTCGTGAAATAGATCCATCAGGGTAGGAGGGGCTTTTGTCGTTATTTTTACCATCGTTACCTGCTGCGTGTACCATCAAAACACCTTTTTCCTCCGCATACCGCACAGCCTCTCGCACGTATTCTTGGTCTGGTGAGTAACCTTTACCAAAACTCATGTTAATTACTTGCGCTCCATTATCGACAGCATAAATGATGGAGTTTGCTACATCTTTATCACGCTCATCTCCACTAGGTACTGTCCTCAAAAACATGAATTCTACATCCTTTACGATTCCATAATCTTTTCCGCCTACTATGCCAGCCACGTGTGTGCCGTGAGATCCACCAAATCCCGAAACATCATAGATTTCGGCATTTCCATAGCCTTTCTCATCAAGGTCAGTGAGGTCATCCCCAACCAACACTCGGGGATTGAATCCCAGATTGTATGCATAATTGTATTGGTAATCGTAGTATTGGTATCCATCATCCAGTAGCGCCAGAATCTGATCTATTGTCGCTGATCCTCCGAGGTAACCGACAATTCCCCCAAGATTTTGCCGTGCAACAAGAATAACAGAGTCCTCCGAACTAATGGCACGCATGGCTTCTACGCTCAATGTATCTACCCTTGCATATCCTGACAGCAATTGATAATCGTATCGCAATCCATTGTAGCGATCAAGAAAAGCCTTGGCACTAGAAAAAGCTTCTTCTTTCTCCTTTAAATAAGCCTCCTCAATTTCTTTCCAATATTTATACTCTTTGCTTTTTGAGGGTTCAGCATCTTTGAATTTCGGCAGGAGTCTCCTGTATTCTCGCGTAAGCTCCATGGTCTCATTAATCACATTTCCTTGAGGACCTCCAATAAAATTCCATCCGTTAATGTCGTCGATGAAACCATTTCCGTCATCATCTTTACCATTTCCAGCTACTTCTTCTTTGTTAGTCCATACCTTGTCTTTAAAGGCGTCATGAGTTATCTCGTAACCACTATCTATAATTGCTACAGTCACTTTTTTTGAAGGTCGACCTTCCAGGTATTGCATGGCTTTATTCAGACTAATGCCGGGTACTCCATCTGCATCAAGGTCGGAGTGGTGCCAAAGATCCTGTGCTTGTATTTGGTAGAGAATGACCAAGTTGCTAATGCAGGCAAAGAGGAATTTTTTCATGCTATTTGAATTTTTGCTAAAATAGGACGTTGACTAACATTTAGTATCTAAATTCTTATGAGAGGTTGTTTTTTTGTGCGGTCTGAGCAAAGTAATGCCACACTTTCCTGTATTAATACCATAGTTTCGCCAGTGATTTATTTTAAGCTGAATTAGATGATTTTAAGTGGTCTGGAAATAGCAAAGCGAATGGGGACTGATATCGATATTGATCCCTTCAGCCCAAAGCAATTGAATCCCAATAGCTACAACTTGCGACTTCATGATGAGCTAATGACTTATGATGAAAAGGTATTAGATATGAAGGTGAAAAACAAAGCATCCAAATTGACTATACCCGATAAAGGTCTGCAACTGGAACCTGGAATACTATACTTGGGACGCACCGTAGAGCGTACTCGGACTGAAAAATTGGTTCCAATGCTTGAAGGTAGAAGCAGTATAGGCAGACTAGGGATGTTTGTACATGTAACTGCTGGATTTGGCGATGTTGGTTTTAATGGCTATTGGACATTGGAAATATTTGTTGTACAGCCTTTGATCATTTATCCAAAAGTGGAAATCTGTCAGATTTACTATCATCACCTTGACGGTGATTACGATTTATACAAAAGCGGGAAATATCAAAATAACAGCGGTATTCAGGCAAGCAAGCTTTACGAAGATTTTCAATAATGGCCAGCGCAGGCTTCATATCTACAGTAACAAAGCAAAGACTTTAATCTGCAAGTCAAACTTTACAGTTAAAAATTTTTCACAATATCACATTATTAGATAAATCCCGGAAATAGTAAAGAATTGGTAATTGCAAAAAGGAGGATTTTCTATCCCGATCACTTTTCCTTGCATCATCTATTGATTTTCAATGCTCGATTTCTCAAAAATCCCTTTCTAAAATGAAAAAACCCAACCTTCTATCCCTAGTCTTAAGTCTACTTATATCAGGAGTTTTGAATGCGCAACATTCCCATGAGGGGCTGCACCACTGGGAGATACCTAGTAAGGATCCGGATCGAATTATTTTAACATTCCACGGAGATCCTGCGGTAAGTAGAGCCGTTACCTGGCGAACGGACAGTACGGTCACTAAGGCAGTGGCTCAAATAGCAGAAGCTGCTGTAAATTCAAAGTTTGTTGATAATGCGGTGACCATTACTGCGACATCTGAGCCTTTTGACGTTGGGCGATATAAGTCCAATGCATCTCTCATGGTAAACTACCATAGTGTAGTTTTTGAAGATCTTAAACCAGACCAAGTTTATTTATATCGAGTAGGGGATGGTGGTGAGTTTTGGTCTGAGTGGATCCAATTCAAAACATCTAAAGCCGAATATTCACCCACGCAATTTGTGTATTTCGGTGATGCGCAAAATGATGTATTATCGCATTGGTCCAGGGTGATTAGAAGTGCGTATCAAACAGCGCCAAACGCTTCATTTGTTATACATGCCGGAGATCTAATAAATAATGCGCATCGCGATGTGGAATGGGCCGAATGGTACAAAGCGGGAGGATTTATTCACAGTCAGTGGACTGCCATACCTGTGGCGGGCAACCATGAATTCTGGCCTGTAAATGAAGGAGAGCCAAGGAAGCTATCCATCCAGTGGAGACCACAGTTTACTTTACCAGTTGAGCAAGAGCTGAATCAGGAACTACATGAGACAGTATATACAGTTGACCATCAGGATATACGTGTCATTGTTCTTAATTCTAATCATAAACTTGAGCAACAGACGGACTATCTGGAAAAGCAGCTTATGAATAGCACTGCGAAATGGAATATTCTCACCTGTCACCATTCTGTTTTTTCTCCTGCCGAGGGCAGAGACTTTCAGTTTGCCCGTGAAAATTGGAAGCCTTTGATCGATAAATACAATGTGGATCTGGTATTGAATGGACATGACCACACTTATGCCAGAGGGCATGTGCCGGTTCGCTCATCTGATGGTGCTCTTATTGACGATCTACAGACTATCTATGTGACTTCAGTAAGTGGCCCAAAGCAATATCAATTGGACACGCTACAGCTAGCTTCTTATGCTAGCCAGGGTTATCAGCTTGACAGTTCTGGAGAGCAAACTCAGTTTTACCAAGTCATTGAAGTTAAGGACTATCAACTTTCATATGTTGCTTACACTGCACTGGGGGATGTGTACGATCAATTTACAATTCAAAAAGACTTTGAGACGGGAAAGAAGCAATTGGTAGGCAAAGACGATTAGTATTAGCTAGTATGCTTAGTTCAAAATGGTGAACTTTGCATCTGATTTTGCAACCACTCAAATAGTGGAGCAGATTTGGTGACTGTAAATAATGCAGTCTTAATTGCAACAATGTTGCGTATATAGTCTTATCTTTGAAATAGAAAAACACATCCACATTTCACGTTCATGAAAAATCAATTCGTTGGCTTTCATTTAGATTTTATTGGTTTTACTGCCTCCATGCTTTGTGCACTACATTGTGCTGCATTGCCTTTGTTACTCACGTTAGGCCCGCTCGCCGGACTTCAATTCCTTGATAATCCATGGATTGAATATACCATCATTATTATAAGTCTTATCATCGCCACAAGTTCTCTACTTAGTAGTTATCGAGAGCATCACCGTAAGCCTCTAGCCCTTATGATTGCCATTTTAGGTTTTGTTTTAATCGGACTTGGCCGGCTTGAAGGTCCCGAGTGGGCTGAATCGGTGCTCACTTCTTGTGGTGGTAGTTTGATCGCAGTAGCGCACTTAGTCAATTGGAATTTGATCAAACAATCTAGAGAACCCAGAAAGAAAGTGACTCAATGATTTGCTAGCATGGAATTGGTTGCAAAACAGAATTGGGCAGTAAGTAATATAAGCTCAGGTCTAGAAGATATTCATAGGAGCGAGATTAACATTGCCATTTGTGAACGTGAGCTTTCATATCTCAATGAAGAGCTTTTACAACTAGTTGAATCAGATTTTGTGCTGCGTTCCAGAGGGGATGTTAAAAGCATCGAAAATGATATTTCTAAGGCACCAGTACTTGCAGCCTCTCCCCTGATCCAGGCAGACATCATACAACTCCTTCAACTTTTCGCTGGAATCATCCCTTGCGAATCGTACCGATTGTACTTCGCTTCAGTAAATAGTGATATGTGCAAGAGATTTCATACGGATATCAATGACCTTAGGATGCTTTGCACTTACAGAGGTCAGGGTACATTATGGGTAAAAGAAGACTTACTGGAAGATAGCTCGCTGCATTCTATCGATACCGATTGCATAGATGCTGATGATCCTCGCATACGACAAGCGAACGCAGGAGATATTCTTATTTTGAAAGGAGCTATTTATCCTAAAGAAGGCACGAAACCTATTTTACACAGAAGTCCTAACATTGAAGAACGCGGCGACAGGAGACTGCTTCTCCGTCTTGATACCAAAGAATTCGCCAATTTCTAAGAGTGCTTACAGCCGCGAAAGTGGAAGCAAGGCAGGCTTAGCACCTCCCTTGATATATCTTTTTCTATGGAGTCATTACGAAACTGGATATGCTTTCGTCTTCCATTTTACTATTGTAACTTCGGATTTCATCAGAAAATGAAACATTCATGATACTAAAACCTAACCTACTTACTGCCCTTGTATTTGCGATACTTTTTGGAGCTTGCACTTCCAAGGCTACCTCAGACTCTGAGGAAGTAACTAATGAGGAAGAGCTAGTAGCCAAAGCCTTGGAAATGCACGACCGTGTGCTTACTGTGGATACCCATGCGGATACGCCATTGCGGATGATCGAACCAGGATTTAACATGGGAGATCGCCATGACCCCAATGAAACTGGATCAAAGGTAGATTACCCTAGGATGAAGGAAGGTGGGCTAGATGCGATCTTTTTTGCCACGTTTGTTGCGCAGGACATTCGTGACGATGATGGAAATAGCCGAGCCAAGGCGCTGTGTCTTCAAATGATTGATTCTGTAATTGCGTCAACGGAGAAGCACGCTGATCTGGTCGGTTTAGCGCTTGATCCTGAAGACGCTTACGAGCTTGAGAAGGAAGGTAAAAGGGCGATCTACATTGGAATAGAAAATGGCTATCCCATAGGTATGGATCTATCCAATGTAGAGCTATACTACAATAAAGGAGTTCGGTACATCACGCTGGTTCATTCATCTAATAATGACCTGGCTGACTCAGCTACTGATCCTGATGGCGCTGAGCATGGCGGTATCAGTGAGTTAGGAGAAGGTGTAGTAAAGGAGATGAATAGGTTAGGTATCATGGTTGACATTTCCCATGGAAATGACAGTGTGTTTTACGATGCGATTGCGCTTTCAAAAGCTCCAATTATTGCAAGTCATTCCAATGCACGGGCAGTTACGGATCACCGTCGCAATCTTACTGATGAGATGCTCAAATTGATGGCAGAAAATGGCGGTGTAGTGCAGTTGACCATGCTTTCTAGCTATCTGCGAGATATTCCTAAGAATTTCGCGCAGGATTCTGTCGTTGCAGCGATCAAGGCGAGTATGAAGCCAGCCAGCGAAATGACACAAGATGAAAGGTCAGAGATGCGTGAGAAGATTGAAATGGCGGAAAAGATGTTTCCAGATCCTGTAGCAAATGTTAAGCATGTAGTGGATCATATTGACCATATCGTAAAAGTGGCTGGAATAGACCATGTGGGTATTGGTTGTGATTTTGATGGTGGTGGTGGCATTGATGGAATTTTTGATGCAAGTGAAGTGATGAACATTACCATTGAGCTGGTAAAAAGAGGCTACACGGAGGAGCAAATTGAGAAGATCTGGGGTGGAAATTTGATGCGTGTCTTTCGTGAAGTGCAGGCAGTATCAGAGCAAATTCAGTCTGAAGCGAGTTCATAACTCAAGGCTCCTTAAATGTGCAGGAACCTGTTCTTATGGCTCATAGTTGGTGGCACTTTTTCAAAGGTCTTAGCAAGTGATTTACATCCGTTAAGACTTTCCTTGTGCGAAATTGAGTACACCTCGGAGCAAGCGCTTTTGACCATTAATTTGAAGCTGTTTTTGATGGATGTAAACGAAGCGCTCGTTTTTGATCCTGACAGTGATGAATTGGCTTTTTGTCAAAAAAATGAATCTTCGAAAGCAGAAACGCTACTTCTCAATTACTTGGATCGTTTCTTTTACGTCAAAGCAAATGGAAGTAGAATTCAATTAGAAATAGAGGAAAAAAAGCTGAGCGGTGAAGGGGACAATGTGGCACTGGGTGTTTTTTTTAGGTATCGGCAGGAGGAACCTTTATCTACCCTAGAGATCAAAAATGCAGTTTTCACGGATCTTTTTTTTGACCAAAGCAATATCATCTATGTGCATGTAGACGGAGAATCTAAAAGCTTAATGTTGAATAAGAAGACCACCACTCACAAACTTACCTTTTAGGATGCATCCATTTCCATTCTACCTACAGCTCGGATTTGAACATATTTCCAATCTCGCCGGATACGATCACATACTTTTTTTAATCGCATTGTGTGCAGTTTACAAGGTTTCGCAGTGGAGAAAGATTCTCATCCTGGTCACCGCCTTCACCATAGGACATAGCATCACATTGATTCTTGCTTCATATGCCGACTTTACCATCCCTTCAAGTACCATAAAATTCCTGATTCCTACCACTATATTTCTCACAGCTATTCACAATGTAGTAAGCAAGTCAGCTACGGAAAAAGCCGCTAAAATGGGGCGGAACTATGCGATGGCACTTTTTTTTGGACTCATTCACGGAATGGATTTTTCCAATTACTTCAGGGCGCTACTATTCGGTGACGCCTCTATTTTAATACCACTATTAGGCTTTAATTTAGGAATTGAACTTGCTCAGCTTTTAGTAGTCATGGTGATTGTTGCACTTGCGTTTTTGTTTTTAAGTATACTAAGTGTGAAACATCGGGAATGGAATCTTTTTGTTTCAGGTGCAGCTGCGGGAATGTCTTTAGTTTCTATGTTTGAAAACAAGTTCTGGTGAATATTAGCCTACTTCTTTGTACGCTGGATTAAAGTCGTCTCACTCTTATAAAATTCTCTAACTATTTCAATGATGTCAGTAAAAGAATACCTTTTTGTTCTCCTCCTACTTTGTGCTACCAAAGTAGTGTTCTCACAAGATCGTGTGACGGGGGAACTATTTGCAACAAGGTCAGAGGTTTTGGCGCAAAATGGTATGGTGGCTACCAGTCATCCACTGGCAACACAGATCGGCTTAGAAATTCTTAAGAATGGCGGAAATGCGATAGATGCAGCAATTGCTGCCAATGCCGCGCTAGGTCTGATGGAACCAACTGGATGTGGTATTGGTGGGGACCTTTTTGCAATTGTGTGGGATGGCAAGACAGAAATGCTTTATGGACTGAATGCCAGCGGCCGTTCCCCGCAAAAACTTGAGTTGGAGTATTTTGAAAAAGAAAACCTAGATAAGATCCCGTCCTTTGGACCGCTTCCCGTGAGTGTGCCTGGCGCGGTTGATGGCTGGTTTGAGCTTCATAAAAAGTTTGGCTCTAAATCCATGGAGGAGATTTTAGCACCAGCCATAGCGTATGCTGAGAGTGGCTTTCCGCTCACAGAACTTATTGCTTGGTACATGCAGAGATCGGTGCCCTTCTTTCAGTCAAAGGGATTTCCCAACATCGAAAGTACCTATCTCGATCAAAATGGAGGAAAGCTACCTAGTGAAGGTGAAATTTATAAAAACCCTTTCTTAGCCAATACCTACAGGAAAATTGCAAAAGGCGGTCGAGATGCTTTCTATAATGGTGATATCGCCAAAACAATAGGAACATTTATCAAAGAGCAGGGTGGGTTTCTGTCGGCCAAAGATCTTGCAGCGCATAATTCTGAATGGGTAGACCCTGTCTCTGTGAACTACAGAGGGTTTGATGTATGGGAGCTTCCGCCGAATGGTCAGGGGATCGCAGCGCTACAGATGCTACAAATATTGGAAGGTTATGATTTCTCGTCGATCGAGTTTGGAAGTGCTGAGCATCTCCACATTTTCACAGAGGCAAAAAAGTTGGCTTTTGAAGATCGCGCAAAATACTATGCAGATATGGACTTTTTTGATGTTCCTGTAGAGGAGCTATTATCCAACGAATATGCGAGTCGGAGAAGGGAGCAAATTGGAAAACGAGCACGAACTTACAAAGCGGGTGAAATTTCTGCGGGAGAAACCATATACATGACCGTAGCAGATTCTGAGGGAACCATGGTCTCATTGATACAAAGCAATTACAGAGGCATGGGTTCCGGTATGGTTCCACCAGGGCTTGGATTTATGCTACAAGACCGAGGCGAACTTTTCAGTCTAAAGAGAGACCAGGCAAACAGTTATGCACCAGGAAAGCGGCCTTTTCATACAATTATACCTGCTTTCATCACAAAAGATGGAAAACCTTATGTAAGCTTTGGGGTCATGGGTGGTGATTTCCAGCCCATGGGGCACACACAGATTGTAATGAATCTAGTGGACTTTGGTATGAATCTTCAGGAAGCTGGTGATGCCCCGCGATGGGATCACAGTGGTGGGGCAAGTCCTATGGGTAGAGAAACGAAGGACAGAGGTACCATACGTGTGGAGTCAGGTATTTCTTACGAAACCATACGTGATTTAATGGACATGGGGCACAGTGTGGGAATCGCCAGAGGAATATATGGCGGCTATCAAGCTATTATGTGGGACGAGGAAAACAAAGTTTACCACGGAGCTTCAGAAAGCAGGAAAGATGGGCAAGCTGCAGGATTTTAGAAAAACTCCTGAGGAACAGTCAAGAACTGGATTCTAGGCTGATTATGTACAAGACCAATAGAAAGTTATCAGTAAAGCACTTTTTACCACCCAAAAGTGCCAAAACCACCTTTAAAAGGACCCACAATGTTGCTGGTGATCCAACCTCCATAAAAGTCACCTTCCTGCGCTTGTACTTTTTCATCATTGACATAGCAAGCGTCCATTAGGTGCGCATATACAGCTACCGTATTTTTTAGTTGCGGAAATGCTTTGGAAGGTTCTTTATAGCCCCATCCAGCTCGTTTTGCAATTTTTCCACCTGCTTCAAGGTCATAGTAGTGCGCCATTCCTTTCCACTCACATAATGAGCTACCTTCCGTTTCGATCAGTACACACTCAATAAAGTCATCGACAGGAATATAATAAGTTGGTGGGTGGCTGGTTTCTAGCATTCGAACACTCCGAGCGGAATCCAAAATAACATTCCCACCGAGGACAATCCGTAGATGTCCCTTAAACGCTTCTAATCTTGGAGGGCGTGGGTAATCCCATACTGACTCTTGTCCCGGCCCAGGCTTTACTTTTTTAAGCATGAAAGGCAAACTAGCGTAAAGTGCAAATGTTGGCAGTTACGCTTTTCACATTTTATGCATTTCTACGATCTATTAAGTTCTGTGATCATTTTTTTTGATATTTCAAATATGGGTCATGTGCACGCTTTGATATTGAGTTTTTGCAAAAAATGGCTTTGATTCTGGCGTTTAAACGAATTGAGTGGCTGCTTTAAGAAATGTAGATATAAATTTTCTCAGAAAAAATATTACTATACCGAAAAAATTATTTGTATTTTTATGTTTCAAGTTCAAATAATCATATTTAAATCACTAACGCTATGAGTTTATTCAGTTTCAAAAAGAAGAATGATGGGATTAAACTTGCCAAATCAGAGTCAGGAGATTGGATGGTAAAAAAAGGATTTAGCATCCTTTATATCGGCACTCGTGAGAAGTGCGAACTCTTCATGAAGCAGACACTCTCACTACAGTAACAAAAAGTGGACGTTGCTCACCCCGGGCTATGCAATGCCAATGCCAATAAGCAAAGCAAACGTTTTGATAAAGAAATGTGGGGAATCCTTTATTACGTTAGGACTAGTTAAATGCTGAGGTAGGGTTCTCAGAAAAAAAGCTTAATAGCTTATCTTATCGTTAGCATGTACCTTTAGAAAAACCTTCTACTTCTTTTTTGCTGGGGCTTTACGCCCCCGTGCTTTCTTTTCGGGTGCCTTTTCGGCAAGTTCCTTACACATTTCAAATGTTAATTCTTCAGGAACTTGGTCCTTCGGAATCTTTACGTTTTTCTTTCCAAACTTGATGTAAGGTCCATATCTTCCGTTTAGTACAAAAACCTCTGGATCTTCGTCAAATGTTTTAATGTACTTGTTTGCGTCCGCCTCCCTTTTTTCATGGATCAGCTCTATAGCTTCCTCTTCCGTCACCGTAAGCGGATCCTGTTCTTTTTTCAGGCTCACAAACTTACCATCGTGCCTAATATATGGTCCATACCGGCCAATTGCCGCGACCATAGGTTTCTCTTCAAAAATTCCCACCTCTCTCGGAAGCTTGAATAATTCAAGTGCTTCTTCAAGTGTAATGGTGTCCATGAATTGCCCGTGTCGCAAACTGGCGTATTGGGGCTTTTCCTCACCTTCGATTAGTTCACCTTTTTGCACGTATGCGCCATACTTTCCATGCCGGGCATAAATTTTCTCTCCTGATTTAGGATCTTCACCCAACTCACGAACCTGATTTACTTCAGATCTATCCAGGTCTTTTGATTTTTCTACGGTAGTGTGAAAGCCGCCGTAAAAAGAGTCGATCATCTTATTCCATATGGTTTTGCCATTTGCGATATCATCAAATTGCTGTTCCACATCGGCTGTAAAGTGGTAGTCAATTACATTAGGGAAGTGATCTACTAGGAAGTCGTTTACCACCATGGCTGTATTGGTGGGAAACAGCTTGTTCTTTTCTGCACCGGTAATTTCAGTCACTTCTTCTCGCTGAACTTCTCCCGATTTAATGCTAAGCTGGATGGAGATACGTTCGTGACCTTCCCTTGCGTCCTTCTCTACATAGTTTCTTTTCTGTACAGTAGAAATAGTGGGTGCATAGGTGGAGGGTCTGCCGATTCCCATTTCTTCCAATTTTTTGACCAGGCTAGCTTCCGTGTATCTGGGAGGGTGCCTGGAAAACCCCTGTTTTGCAAGTAATTGTTTTAAGTCCAGCGTCTGACCTACGCTTAGAGGAGGGAGCATATTGGTATTTTCTTCCTCACCTTCACCTTCATCTTTTGATTCAATGTAGACTTTCAAAAAGCCATCAAAAACCACGACCTCTCCTTTGGCTGTAAGCTTTTCATCTGTTGTGGAGATGCCAATCGTGGCAGTGGTTTTTTCCAACTTAGCTTCTGCCATTTGAGATGCGATTGCTCTTTTCCAGATCAATTCGTACAATCTTTTTTCAGCATCGTCTTTTCCCGCTGTTTGCACTCCAAAATCAGTAGGCCGAATCGCTTCGTGCGCTTCCTGCGCTCCTGAACTTTTGGTCTTGAAGGTCCTTCTGTGCGCATAGTCAGCACCATAGTTGGAATGAATGGCACTTGCTGCTCCTTTGAGTGCTTCGTCAGAAAGGTTTAAAGAGTCTGTTCGCATGTAAGAAATCTTACCTGCCTCGTAGAGTTTTTGCGCCACAGACATGGTTCGGGCAACAGAATACCCCAACTTCCTACTCGCCTCTTGCTGTATAGTGGAGGTTGTGAACGGCGGAGCGGGAGATTTCTTAGCCGGTTTGGTCTCAAGATTCTCAATAGAAAATGTGGCACTGAGGCATTTATTGAGAAATTCATTGGCTTCCTTTTCCGAGGAAAACTTCGAAGGTAATTCGGCTTTTAAGATCTTATTGTCTTCTAAATCAAAAAGGGCGGTCACCCTAAAACTTGAGACTGGTTTAAAGTTGGCAATTTCGCGCTCTCTCTCTACTACCAATCGTACTGCTACTGATTGGACCCGGCCGGCAGAAAGACCACCTTTTATTTTTTTCCACAATATCGGAGACAATTCAAATCCCACCAATCTGTCCAGGATACGTCGGGCTTGCTGGGCATTTACAAGGTCTACATCAATCCCGCGAGGGTTTTTGATGGCTTGCTGAATGGCATTTTTGGTAATTTCTCTGAAGACAATCCGCCTTGTTTTCTTTTCATCTAAAGCCAAAGCCTCCGAAAGGTGCCATGAAATAGCTTCACCTTCACGGTCATCATCAGAGGCCAGGAAAATCGTCTCTGCGTCCTTGGCAAGTTTTTTCAGTTCCCGTACCACCTCCTTTTTGTCTTTAGAAACTTCGTAGGTAGGGGCAAATCCATTCGGAATGTCAATGGCAGAATCGTCCTTGGGTAAATCTCGTACATGCCCATAGGAAGATTTTACCTCATAGTCTTTTCCTAAATACCCTTCTATCGTCTTTGCTTTTGCAGGAGATTCTACAATAACTAAGTTTTTTCCCATGGGATTGTGATTTTGTGGTAAACATAACACTGCATCCTTATTCCTGTTCGCGTAAATTTCAAAATCCCTTCTCAAAATGAGATATGGTCTAACTGTCCACCAGGAAATACATACATGGTTCCTGCTTTCGTCATTATGACTAGGGAGTTAATCTTGATCAATTCAGATCAGTAATAAGTGGTTGGAGCTTCTTGCGCAGCTTGAAGCTGATGTTTCTTCACTATTTTTAAGTAATTCATCCTAATCACTTAACCAAAAGACTATGAGCAAAAAGACTTTGTTTCTCCTCCGGCACTCATACGCCGAGGGTCCCGTGGGTGGAAATGATTTTGATCGTTCGCTTACTTCTGATGGTTTAAACACCGTCAGGGCGCTGGGAAGGTATTTGATCAAAAGCTCTTTTAGCCCCTCGTTAATTCTATGTAGCCCCTCGCGTCGCACAAAAGAAACGGTTCAAAATCTGATCGAGGAACTGGAAATAAGTGAAAAGAACGTAAAATATCAAGAAGTGCTTTACAATGCTTCTGTAAGAGAGATGCTGCAGGAAATCAATGGGCTTGAGAATGAGGTGCATGAAGCGGTTATTGTAGCCCATAATCCTACCATCACCTACATAGCGGAGTATCTTTCTGGAGAAACAATCGGTAACATTGATCCATGCGGGTTGGTAGAGATTGAATTTCCCGATAGAGAATGGGGTACGTTTGATCAATCCTCCGGTAAGCTGATTTCGTATTTTCATCCCCGGAAGCTTAATGTCTAAATGTATAATCCCAGTGCAGTAGGAAAAAAGGGAACCATTTTTGGACTGCCTTACGGAGTAGGTGAAGCAGATTTGGTTTTTATCCCGGTCCATCAGGATGTAACTACCTCGTTTGTGGATGGTACTTCGAAATCACCAGACATCATCCTGCAAGAGTCCACTCAAATAGATCTTTCCTTGCCGCAAATAGAAAAGCCCTGGGAGCTTAAAATGGCAATGGATGACCGCTTGGTTCCAAAAGGACAAAACGAGATTTTTAGGGGCCGAGCAAAGAACGTTATTGCTGCGCTTGAGAAAGGTAAAATACCAGATCAGGAGCAGGTAGCATTCGTAAATGACTGGTGTAGCAATATTTGCGATCTGGTTGAATCCCGAAGTATTCAGCTACTAGAGGAAGATAAAATTCCAGCAGTGATCGGCGGAGATCATGCATCTCCGTTGGGTCTTATAAAAGCCCTGGCCAAAACTCAATCTTTTGGAATCCTGCAAATCGATGCGCACATGGACTTGCGGGACACTTATGAAGGTTTCGAGTACTCGCATGCGAGCATCATGAATAAAGCACTGGAAAATCCTTCGATCTCGAAGCTAGTCCAGGTTGGGATTCGGGATTTTTGCGAGGAAGAAGAACGAGTAGTGCAAAAGGCAAAAGGCAGGATCATGGTCTACTATGATGAAAAGATCTTTCAAGACAAGCAGGAGGGTAGTTCGTGGTTTCAGCAGTGTTCTGATATTATTGAACATTTGCCTGCATTTGTCTACGTAAGCTTCGATCTGGATGGGCTGGAACCAAGCCTTTGTCCTTGTACCGGAACCCCTGTTCCTGGAGGTCTTCAGTTTTACGAGGCAGTAACGCTTATGGAGCGAGTAGTACAGTCGGGGCGAATAATTATCGGCTTTGATGTTTGTGAAGCTGGCCCCAAACCCTGGGACGCAAATGTTGCAGCCAGAATTATTTATAGGATTGCAACACTAGCTGGTGTATCGAAAAGTTTGCTAGAGTTCCGATAGGAATTTGTAGAAGCTTTCGGTGCTGTATTTTGCCATTCCATGATTTTTCACTTTGATCAATCCATCTTTTCCAAGCACGTAGGTAGTAGGAATTGAACTCACATCGTAGGTTTTAGGCAATGAGGAATTCAGAAAGTAGACTGGGAATTTGTATTCATGCTTCCGCACAAATTCTAGGGCCTTTTTTCGGTCTTTATCGAGAGAAACCATAACAAAAGAAATATCCTTAACCTGCTTTTTGTAAAGCTCATGTATATCGGGCATTTCAGCGATGCAAGGTGGACACCAGGTAGCCCAGAAGTTCAAAAAGACCACATCATTTTGGAAGTCTGAGAAAGGCACCAACTTTCCTTCCATATTAGTGAGCGAAAAACTATAGTCTGCGGAAACTTTTTCTTCCACAAAATCAGGTTGCATAATTCCCGTAGCAAGGACCGCTTGCTGGAGCTTTCCAATCAGCTGAGTGTGCCATCCGGCAAAGTAGATGAGGCAAACTACACCAATAAGTATGATCCATTCTACTACTTCTCTTTTTATGCTTTTTGTTTTAGCCATATTTTAAAACCATACAGTATTGTGGAAAGAAAGATTCAATTGCCTCGACATGCAGATCCAGAAAGTCACGCTCCTGTGATCTGCTTGGCTTATTTGGGCTATGCTGGCTTGAGCAGATTTACAGGAGAACACTTTTTCATAATTTTACCTGTGCTTTAAAACCACTACCATGAGATTTTGCAAGCTGATTTGTGTGTTGTTTTCACTGTTCTTTTTCTTTTCGACCCCCGGTCAAAAAATCAAGTATAAAGAACTTTTCCCTAAGCTAGAGGCAAAGCAATACGAGGAGGCCGGCCCGATTTTATTTCAATATTTGGCAACCCTAAAAAAGGATGAAGCAAATCCCAATCTTCAGGTTGGTTTGATGTTGGAGCACCAGTTCAATCAATTCGACATTATTTACGACTCGTCTCGTATTTATTCATCAGGAGACTCAGCCATTTATTTCCTTGGAAAGGCCAAAGGATTAATTGATGAAAAAGAGCTTAGAAAGAACGACGAATACTATCAGTCTTTCTTTAGAAGAGATTTGCGCACCGGAGAATTTGGCATCAAAGTTTCTGACGTTCATCTTGATATCGAGAAGAAGATCGAAACGATAGAAGAGCGCGTAAAGCAGATCAAATCATTAAATCGATCACTGGGTCTAATAGAAACTGGCTATGCTGAAGCAATGAGCAAATACAAAGAGCTATCTTCAAGATTCTCCGATTACAATACGTTTCTGCTATCTAGTGGTGAAGCGGAGCTTTCGGTCTTAGAAGAAATTCAGGCAGTTGCATATGATGCTGTGCAAGAAGCTGAGACGGTGAAGAAAATTGCAGAAGGTTTGGGAAGTGCAAAGTATCAGGGCGAGCTTGATTTAAGGCCAATTGTAGTATTTGGAAAGGACGGTTTGACTGACGCAGAAATATATGGTAGTGCGTTACGGCTGTGGGACTATGATAGCTGGGCAAGAGACACAAGATCTGAAATCAATGGGAGCGTTGGGCTATTTAAAACCATGATTAACAATTACGCCACAGGCTTGCGGGAAAAAAAGCAAAAGCTCAAAAACAGTAAAGATGCTGATGCCCTAGTGGTTCCTGAAAATTTGATTGAAACGTTTGATAAGTATGATCCAAATTCAGTAGTAGAAAAGCTGCTGAAATCAGAAACTTTTGAGGCAAGGGTTATCAAGAATGTGGATCTACAGATCAATCCTGATCTTCTTGACTCAACCAAAATCGGAAGACAGCTCGAAATCTACACTGAGGCAAAAACCAACGTAGACGCTCTCTATGCATTAATTAGCTCCATTGCCCTAGAAGACCTTGCAGGAGCGAAGGAGAAGTATCCTAAGTACATCAACAGCTTCTTCCAAACTTATGGTACAGCTTCAAAATATATTCAGGAGATGAAGAAGTGGTCTGCAAGGAATAAGGAGTGGATTACCAACTCGGTAGAGTACTGGGCAGAGCGAAATAGGTGGGGCACTATAGCCAAAGAGGGTGAAGCGGAGCGGAAGATCCCTCTCTATATTTCTGATACGCTGATTAATGATTTTCAAGTTTACAGGGTAAATAAATTCTCCGTTGAGCAGGTAGTATTGCATGGAATAGATATGTCATCTAAAAAAGGCAGCATACTTTCATTCGGAACAGACCGGATCAATGATTGGGTCATAGAATTTGATCTACCGATTGCCGAGAATGTCCAATACGAAACCGATACCATTCCCGCGGATGATGGCTATACAGGTTTTTATGTTTT
>JBCCLV010000028.1:0-36574 GCA_039026695.1 Bacteroidota bacterium | reverse complement strand
GTATAAATAATACATAATATGTATTTATTAATTCTTAATAAGTTGATTTAAGTCACTACAACTCATTGATCCTTAGATAGTTGAACATCTAATACCACACAATTAATCCTTAATTTGTAGTCATTAATACATTATAATGACTGATAAGATCAAGATTAATCGTCTAAAAGTGGTTCTGGCCGAAAAAGAAATTAGTCATAAGGCTTTCGCTGAAATGGTCTCAAAAACTCCCAATACAATCACCCGAATTTGTAACAACGAAACTCAACCATCACTAAAATTCCTGAGAGAAATAGCTCTAGTGCTTGACATTGATATCAGTGAACTACTGCACAGAACCAAAGAATAAGCCACATAACAAGCGATAAATCACATGGCTTTACTTAGCACTCTGCTAAATCCATCAGATAATCCCCGCTCATCTGCCGGCGAATAGCTCACTTCGTAGAAGTGAAAGCGGGTGGGAAAGACAGAATGCCGGGCCAGCGGTGGGCTGTGGGCAGAAGGTTTCATTCTGTCGAGCTTTTTTGGCCACTTTTTCAGCGACTGGAAAAAGTGGTAAATAAGTATTCGGCAGATTTCACTAATTTCATCTGTTTAAACAACAGGTGAAGCCACGTGCTTTATCTGGACGTTATCAGCAATGAGGACATCTGAAATATCCAAAATTTAAACATCTGAAAACGTCAAAAAAATGAATAAATCTCTGTTTCTCCTGGCATTTATCATAACTGCCAATTTTGCATTCAGTCAAATTACTGTAACGGCTCCTTTTACTGCAAAACTCACCAGCAGCCAAAAATATGGACTTGATATTATTGAAGGTGATTATGTTTTGACAGTTATTTATGATGACGAATCTTTGAAGTTTAATACAAGCGAAGGTCAGACAATGGAATCTTTTACTTTAGCCAAGAAAACTGATAAATATGTAATTGGAGAATCCGGTGGGAATTACGCTTTTTTCAACATTAAAAAGAAGCAATTCTACTACATTGACTACTTCATGAGTAGATACACAACCGCTGGATACGGACCAGGTTACTCAGAAGTCAAACAAACTGTTGTGAAAATGATGGATCTGCTTAAAGAAGGTTCTACCCAAAAAGATGTCATTCAACATCTCGTCAAGCAATCAGGATATGATTTCTAACCTTATGATTGTTTCCTAATTAAGAAACTTTTACATTTGGATTTGAGTTAACAATGAAAGTTTGAAGAGATTTGAAGTAAGCTTTCTTGAAGAAGCAGTAGCATTTTTGGATCAACTAGATGAAAAAGCAAGAGAGAAAATCATCTACAATGTTAAGAAAGCTCAAATATCAAATGACAAGGAGCTATTTAAAAAGCTAAATAATGACATTTGGGAATTCAGAACACTCTTTAAGAAAACATATTACCGTTTATTCGCTTTTTGGGACAAAACTGGAAGTACTGAAACACTCGTGTTAACAACTCATGGTCTTGTGAAGAAAACAGGAAAAACTCCTAAGGGCGAAATTGAACATGCTGAGCAGATTAGAAAAAGGTATTTTGAAAACAAATAGTTATGGCAGCTTTAAAAACATACACCCTTGACGAAGTAACTGATAAATTTATTGGTAAAAGAGGAACGGCTAAAAGAGAAGCATTTGAATATGAACTTAAGCTTGACCTTTTAGGAGAAGCGATAAAACGCGCTCGTAAAAAACGTAACCTAACTCAGGAACAACTAGGTGAACTCGTTGGTGTCAAAAAGGCTCAGATTTCCAAATTGGAAAACAGTCTAACTGATGCAAGATTTGAAACCATCATTAAGGTTTTCAAAGCATTGAACGCAAAAATTAACTTCAACGTGGAACTTCTAAACGAACGCATGGAACTGGCTTAAAGCTGATAACAGGCGCTAAGCCCAATCGGCTTACTTAGTTGTTTGCAAAGGGTAATGCAATCCGATACATTTGAGATATTTGAAAGGCTGAGCCGACAGTGCTTAGCTGATCGTTATTTGCAATTACTTCTCCGAACCTATATTTTGCGCTTATGAAAAAACTTACTGCTTACCTATTTATCCTAACTGCATTTCAGCTATCCGTGAACGCTCAGATTAAGGCAACCACAGAAAAAGGAAAAGATGTGATTCTTAAATCTGACGGAACTTGGGAATATGTTGAACAGGCTAACTCTTCAGGCGAAACACTCAGTTTAGAATGTGCTGACTTAACTAAAACCGACACTGATAAAATGACTGGTAAGTCAACTACTGGAGCTAAAGAAACCCTAATAGTTTCAGAAGATGGAGGAAAAACCGGATTTGGAATCTATGTCTTTAAATCACAAAAATCAATCATTTACTCAATGCAAGCTGTAGGAGCCGGTAGCTGTATTGACGATGAAGATAAAGTGAACATTCTATTTAGAGACGGAACTAGAATCGAACTCAGCAACGATGCAAAATTTAACTGTGATGCCAAGTTCACACTTTATTTCGGAGGGATTTTTGGTAAGAAACGCGAACTCGAACTTTTGACAACTAAAGAAATCGAAACTATGCGGATATGGACATCCAAAAGCTATGTTGAGAAGGACTTTTCGAACGAAGAGAGTAAGAAGTTGATGGCTATAACAGCCTGCCTGAACAACTAAAAAAGTAAATAACAATATGTATAAGGCATGTGCTTACGTGCTCTCTACAAGCTGTATCAGGACTCGACCGTGAGTCTGCCGCCGAGAAAGATTTGTGCTGTTTGGAGACTTCAGCTCGCGGGAGCTTTGGATTTGTGAGGCGGTCGGTATCTGAAAAGTTAGAAGAACCGGCAGACTTCACTATTTTGCAGGTATTAGTCAAGTATGAGCACACGCCTCATACATGGACGTTGGGCTGCATCTCCTCTCCCGAAAATAGTTTTTTTAAACATCAACTTTTTACTTACTTTTAACGTTAGTAACGAGGAGCGTTAATATGATTTTGTCTTTTGGATCTAAGGAAACTGAAAAAGTATGGAAAGGAGAACGAGTGCGAAAGTGGCCTATTGAAATACAAACTGCTGGACGAAGAAAGTTGAGAATGTTAAACAACTCTCAAAATACTTTTGACTTAAGAATTCCTTCATCAAACCAACTTGAAAAACTGAGCGGAAACTTAAAAGACTTCTACAGCATCAGAATTAACGACCAATGGCGAATTATCTTCCAATGGGAAGATGGAAATGCTAACAACGTTGAAATTATAGATTATCACTAAAAATGATGAATATGGAAAAGTTACCAAACATACATCCAGGCGAAGTTTTATCAGAGGAGTTTTTAAAGCCTATGGGAATTTCTGCTTATCGTTTAAGCAAGGACTTGAATATTCCCCAAACACGAATAAGCGAAATTTTGAAAAAGAACCGAAGAGTAACCGCTGACACAGCTTTACGGTTAAGTAAGTATTTCGGAACAACTCCTAAATTTTGGCTTGGACTTCAAGATGATTTTGATATAGAAGAGGAACTAGGAAGCAAAACGAATGAACTAGAAGCAATAAAAAAAGTGACGACAGCCCAACAATATGTATGAAGGCATGTGCTTACGTGCTTTCTAAAAACTGCATCAGAACTTCACCGTGAGCCAGCCGCCGAGAAAGTTTCGTGCTTTTTGGAAACTTTGGCTTGCAGGAGCTTTTTACCTTCAGAACTCAGTGCTTTCTATAAACTTTGGAAGCACCGGCAGACTTCACTATTTTGCAGGTATTAGCCCAGTGTGAGCACACGAATTCTATGACAAAACCAACTCTTTTTTTATATTGATAAGTTGTTGATTGAAATAAGGTGTTTGTCGCTTGATGACACTGTACATTCTGTGAATTAATTTGTTCCTCACTGCATTTAGAAAGCTCATTTTTGACTTGCCTTCTGCCACTTTCCGCTCATAGTATTGTTTCAAATCTCCATCTCTTTTTACTGCTGTAAGTGCTGCCATATGGAGTAAACTCTTCATCTTTCGATTTGCAAATGGACTTACTCTTGGTTTGCCCTTAAGACTCGTATGAATTTGGTACTACTCCCGCATAGCTGCCAAACTTCCTGGGATCTGAAATATTCTTAAATTCATTCGTCATCACGAGCATAGACTGTTACTATCAGCCCTACTCCTTTTACCAAACTCATGTTTTCATAGAGTGTACTTATAACTTACTCTTCCTAGCTCATACATCTCTTCATTTTTCCAAACATGATATATCCTAGATAGTAATTTTTTGGCGATGACGATGATGGCTCTTTTACCTGTTATACGTTATGTTAACTCCTGACATCTTGCAGAAAGAGCTGGATCTTTTTGCATGGCCACTCATGCGCATTCTACCATGTCACTTTGCAGCGATTTATGCCTACGGGTTGTTAACCTTCGCTTCCAATCGTGATCCCCACTACTGGGTTGTCGGTTTGATCCCAATGAAGCTATTGAATTGCTTGAAAGAAGGAAATCTTACAGGAGCACTTCAACATCCTAGATTGGGTTGATTTTCCATTTGAGGTAGAAAATGACTGGTTTTCAAAACAAGCTCAAATTCGAACCTATAACCTTAACGAATTGCTCGGAACAAAACTGAGGGCACTTCATCAAAGAAGTAAATGGCGAGACTTATTTGATTTAGATTATGCTCATCACAATCATAAACTAAGTTTTGAAGAAATAGGCAAATACTTCAGATTTGCTTTACCAACATTTTCTGCCTGTTCGATGCCTATTTGTTCTAGCTACTACATCACATGGAACCGTAAGAACTAATAACCACTTACTCATCCCTTATAATATCTGAAGGATTGCTTGCTGCAGTTTTATAGGTTTTAGCTCCTATGGTTGCAAAGGCAATGATCGCTGTAAAGATTCCTCCTAATACGAACAAGGACCAATTGTCAAACAGTTCTATCCTGTAAGCAAAGCTATCCAGCCATCCTGACATAAAATAAAACACAAAGGGAACTGCAATCGTGGATGAAATGGCTACCAAGATTAAAAACTCTTTGGATATCAGCAGAATGACTTGCCTCACTGAGGCTCCAAGTACCTTTCTAATGCTTAGCTCCTTTTGCCTCTGATGTGCTGAGAAGGTAGCCAGACCAAATATTCCCATACATGCAAGCACGATGGATAACAGCGCAAACCCTGAAAAGATACGTGCTTGTTTGTCCTCTTCTTCATACTGCAACGATATGGATTCATCCAAAAACCGACTCGTCATCGGATAGTCAGGAGCTATTCCTTTGAAAATACGTTCTACTTCCTCAATAGACTTACCCATATTATGTGCATCTATTTTAATGGCAAAAACACGAACATCCTGATTAGTGATAATCGCCATGGGTTCTATTTCTGATTTTAACCCTTTAAAATTATAGTCTTGGAAAACACCAATAATGCGATGATCTAAATCCCAAAAGGATCCTTCAATCTTTCTGCCTATCACCTCCTCAGCAGTAAGCCCGGTAGCTGTCAAAGCACTTTCATTGATCATAATTGACGAGGTGCGATCCGAGGTAATCTCACGATTGAATGATCGGCCGGCAATAATGAGAATGTTAAAAGTTTCCATGTATTCTGTATCCGTAAATACAGTGTACATCTGAACGGGCTCATCCACACCTTGAATATCAAAACCTGCATTGTCGTGATACCCTCCTGGCTCCCCTGAAGCAGAAGTTACGCTTTTCACATAAGTGCTCGTTCGCAGTTGATTCTTGAAGGTTTCGAAATTTTCGTCTATCGGGCTATTGTTACTCTCTACTATGAGTACCGCCTCATCGTCAAACCCTAAGTCTCTGTTTTTAATATAGTTGAGTTGCAAAAAGATCAACATGGTTGCTACCATCAAAAAGATGGACATAGCGAACTGAAGAATCACCAGACCTTTTCGCACAAATACATTTTTTCCTAACGTTGGTTTACCTGTTTTAAATACATTAAGTGGATTGAATGAAGAAAGTAAAAGCGCTGGATATAAACCAGAAGACAGAACAATAACAATTAGTAGAATAATAAAAAAAGAAATGACCAGTGGATTCAACCAATCAAATACCACATTTAAATCAAAAAATCGGTTGAAACTGTTTCTCAATAACTCACTCAGAAACACAGCAACGACAATAGAAACCAATAATATAAAGATGGATTCCCCTAGAAATTGCGCAATTAGCCTCTTCTTCTCTACACCAAGTACTTTCCGCACGCTTACTTCTTTTGCACGCTTATAAGACTGAGCAATTGATAAATTAATGTAATTAAAACATGCGATGAAGAGGATTGCCACTGCAATACTGCCTAGCGTAACGATATTGGTTCTATTACCATGCTTAACTTCTGGGAACTCGAATGCTATATTATTGAAATACAGTTCATTCAAGGGTTCTAACTCTAACCCCCATTTTGCATCAAATCGCTCAAAATGCTCCCCCATGTATTTGTCCATAAAGGAAGGAAACTGTGATTCCAGGTATTCTGCTTCTTCAGGAGTATTTACTTTCAAATAGGTATTGAGCCCGTGGTTATACCATACACTAAACCATTCAAAAGAATCAAAGAGCGCCATTGAACAGACCATATCAAATTGCAAGTGGGTTTTATTAGGTATATCGTCAAAGACACCAGTTACAGTGTATTTGTAAGCTCCTGCATCAATGTCTAGTGTTTTACCTATTGGATCCTCTTCACCAAAATATTTTTTAGCTATTCGTTGACTGATGACCATATCATTGGCGCCAGAAAGTACCCTTTCTGGATTACCCGCTTTTAAAGGATAAGAAAAGAAGGAAAAGAAATTCGGATCAGCAAAGATGATATCCTCCTCATAGAAGCTCTTCTCTCCATAGGTGATAAGTCCTCTTTCAAAGAGTACACGATTGGTAGATTGTACCGTCTCAGGGAAATCATTCACTAAAGCTTCCGCATACGGTCCCGAGGTAGGTGATACTGGACGTATATCCCCCGTATTGTTGTTTTCAGATAATCTTATCACACGATATATTTTATCCTTCTCCGCATGAAAAGCGTCTACATTGAGCTCATTTTCTATGTAGAAATAGAGAAATATGACTGAAGTCAAGCCTACTACAAACCCAAGCAAGCTAATGATTGTAGTGGATCTGTGCCTGATAAGGTTACGTACTGCAACCTTTGGATTGAAAATAAACATAGGTCCTTTGTTTTTGAGTTTGAAAATTTGAAGGAAAGAAGGATGAAAATAGTATAAGACCTGATACCAGTATTTTAACCGGCTGACAAGATTATTTTGAGCGAGCAATTGACGATACTCCATTAAATTCCCTTGAATCTCCTCTACCAGTTCTTCTTTACAAAACCTTTTTATCAGTCTTAATGAGAAATCAAGTTTTGGTTTATCCGGCATATACAAACTTCAAGGCAAAGTCAGGCACATTACTCCACATGCTGTTTCTTGTTTCTTTCACCTCTGTCAGAGCAGCTTTTCCTGTAGCAGTCAATTCATAGATGCGTTTTCTTCTACCTCCACGCTCCGTTGTAGCACGGCCTAAAGAAGATTTCAGTAAGTCCTTTTTCTCTAATCTACTAAGGGTGATATGCAAAGCACCCATCGCAGATTTTCTATTGGCTTGATTCACCAATTCTTCTTTAATCTTTAGGATGTAGGCCTCTTCCTGAAGTATTAAAACTGTCAGCAGTACCAGCTCTTCAAATTCACCAATGGCATTCTTTCCCATAACATTAGTTTCTATTTTGTAAACTACTGAACGGAGATAAAATAAATTAGTTTCTATTTTTTAGAAAGAAATAAATTAGCCCGAATACGAGAGGATCAATTCTCAGTCAAATCTGCTCCCCTTAAAGCAAAAAAGCCAGCAAAAAGGAAATTTGAACTCCTTTCTGCTGGCTCTGCTCTAATTACTAAATACTATTTTTTTCTATCAGATAATATCTGCTTAATTCCAAAAAGTCCCCCTTCTGCAAGTAAAATAGATAACCCTCCATCGATAGGTGTAGAGGGTGGTGAAGGTGGCTGAGCCAAGCATTGGTCACCATGCGAGTCTTAGAAACAAAAGCCATCAAGGGATGATGAGAGTTACAGCCTCCCTCGTTAGGATTATATCCTTTAGCACTACCTTCTTGATGTCCGCATCTGTTAATGAACGTACTGTCAAAATCAATAGTAAGTGCACCTACATTGAGTTGATCAAAAAACCAGTGCTGTAACTCTGGAAATACCTCAGTATTCATACTTTGTGAAAACTTACCAAAGAAACAGATGTAGGTACTCTGCATAGGCATGCTCCGCCATCCGAATATCAATTGCAGCACTTTGTCCTATCGCTACCAATCACAGTGGATATATCGGGAAGTGCCTGTCTAGATACTTAGCCAAAAACACTCAATAATGTGTACGGGATTATAGCCTCGATGGGATCCAGGTTGAGGAAGTGACAAGGCATTCAACTTCTCCCCGATACCAGCAAGATCTATAAATCGCTTCATCAAGCTCATGTCTCCAAAAGGAGTAACATGCTTACTCGAATATTCTATGGGGAGCAGCCTGACATTTCGGTTTACCATTTGGGTAAATTTTACAAAATCCTAAAACCAAACTCTATCAATTAGAAAACAAAATACGCTACTATCGCTTCGAAATTGATGATAAATTTTTCGAATTTTACCTTCTTTGCTTTTTCAGCAAATAGTCAGTTGGACTTGCTATCTCACCCCAATCTGAAATTTCTTTAAGCTCAAAAACGATCTTGTACTTCTCAAGTGCCTGATATTCCATCTTTACAAAGCCCATTTCCTGATTGTAATAAGTCCCCAATATGGACTGACCAATACTGCTTTTAGCAATGCTCTCTGTTTTAATGCATTGCATCTCACCCAGGGCAGAAGGAACTACTTCTTTACCTAAATTTTTATAGGACAGCACTATTTCCAGACTCCCGTCCCAAGTGGCCCATCGCTCATCTTGCCAGATGGGGCTTGCGACTACCTTGTCGCTCCACGTCGACTGGGACTCCAAAACCTGACGTAAGGAAAAGGACAAATCTCTAAAATTCTGAAAAAGCTACTTCTGGGCGGATGAAGCCAGATGTTCTGGTCATTTTCTACAATACCTGTATTTTGAAAAGTCTTGCCTTGTGGTTCATAAGCAATGATGACCTCTGTCTGCTGTTTATTGGTTCGCTTGGACCTTTTGACGTTGGCAGTCAGATAAATCACCTCATCTACCCTGTTTAATGCAGGTACATCACCGGAATCCTTAAGTGTCCAATCCTTATCCCGAAATGCCAATTTCTTCTCTTTATCCATTTCATAGATAGTAACCTGATAGACAAAAGCCCTTCCTGGAATAAAGATTTGATTATCAGCATCTGGTTGCTTCCCTTTTTCAATGTGAACACTATTGTATCCTTGTCCTGTAGCCTTTGAGAATAAAGTGATTTGAATTGAAAATAGAAGGTAATAAGGGAGGAGAGGGGAAGCCATCATTTTTCTCATCAGGGAAAGACAAAGTGAAAAGTTGCTTAACTGATGCTGAGCTAGTTTCACCTTCCAGCTTTTTGGTCGCTTAATGACCACCTACGTCCGCAGCGCTACAAGTATTTCAGCACCCCCACTTTTCAGCACTTCTTTGGCCAAAGCGCTTCCAAGCTCTGTAGCTGAGCTACCATACATTGTTCGGCGCACTAATTTACGACCATCTAGACTGACAACCCCGCCGGTCAGCCGGATCTGACCATCCAATTCAAGTTCGGCATGTCCAAAAACAGGAACGCTACAGCCTCCATCCATACCTTTCAAGAACGCCCGTTCTGCAAGCACCCGCTGCTCAGTGGGTAAGTGATTAGCTATGGACCTGATTTTGGTTTTTGCTGCATCCGGTAACCTTTCGTGATTTTCCACTGCAATGGCACCCTGGCCTACCGGGGGAACAAACTTGTCCAAATCCAGCCAGTGCTTTATCAAGCTATCATAAGACATCCGATTTACTCCCGCGTAAGCAAGTACCAGACCATGCATGCTGCCCGTACGCAGTTTGTCTATCCTGGTTTGCAAATTACCGCGTACATCTACCGTCTTTATCCGCGGAAAGTAGTGCTTTAATAAAGCGATTCTTCTTGTAGATGAAGTGCCAAGAATGGTTTCTGAGCTTTGAAGGTCCAGCTCTTGATCAGAAATGATTACATCCTGTGCCTGTGCGCGTTCGCAAACAGCCAACACCTCAAAGCCATCGGGTAATGTAGATTGAAGATCTTTAGCACTATGGACGGCAATGTCTATCTCTCCTGTGTGTAGCATTTTTTCAAGTTCTTCTGTGAAAACACCCTTGCTCCCAATTTTAGAAACAGATACATTCAAGATCTTATCTCCTTTGGTTTCAATAGGTATCAAAACCGGTTGAAACCCACCAGCATCTAGCAAATCTGCTATGTAATTTGCCTGCCACATTGCCAGCTTGCTCTTGCGTGTTCCAATTTTGATTGCAGTCCTTGAGCTCATTTTAATGTTTTCGAGTGCTCCTGATATGAAAGGTTCTTTTTTGACACATCCACGATAAATCTATCCTTCAGCATCCTCCTCCCGATGAGCAACGGATTCTTCATCTCGCTTCGATCTGTAAGGGATATTGACGCTTTGTAATCCTTTCCGAAGAGCCTGATCTTGGTTCGTATCACAAAGCGCTCCTGGGATTCCCCATTTGAACTTTTAATCATCTTTCGCTCCCAGTCATGCGTTTGGTATTCCTTAGCGTTACTTTCGGTCGGTAGTGTAAACTTGAGCGATTCCCCTTCCAAGCGCACTTTCTTGCAGTGTATCGAGGAGCGGTAAGCTCCAGTATCTATTTTGGCATGGATATTTTTTACTCCCAAGTCAGGTAGATCCACAATATCTGATCTTCCAATAATCTTCTTCTCTGGCTTTGGTTTATCCATCGTTCAATGCCCTGGTGATGTCCAGTGAGAGGTTTAGATGCGTAATGCGAGGGTTTGAATTTCGCTCCAGATGGGAAAGGGCTTCATTCGTAAGTAAGTAAATTTTTTCCAGCCGCTGCCTTCCCAACCGATCCCCAAACTTGCTGACAAAAGACTGCTCTTCTTTACTCTGGGCCGGAAGTGGATTTCCACCGACATGCAGTGCAGCGCTTCGTATCATTGCTATGGCATACGAAAGATCGCTGCGCTGACTTGATCTACCTGATTTTGAAAAAACTTCGCTACGAGATACAAGCGTGACCAGGTTACCATTCCAGCATTCCAGCATCCATTTTTGGAAAGTTTGATATTCTAGCGATCCCTCTTCCTTGACCAATCTAAAAGCTGCACCAAGCTTGCCCTCAGCCAACTTTGCCACTTGTTTAGCACGTTCGGTTGGGATATCCTGCTGTGAGAGGTATGCTTGAATTTCATGCACTGAGTGAGGTCCTACGCTAATGAGCTGAGTACGTGAAGTGATGGTGGCCAACAACTGATCATAGTGGTAGGTGGCCATAAGGTAAATCGTATTCTCTGGTGGTTCTTCCAGAATTTTCAGAATTGCATTAGCCGCACTCGCATGCATCATTTCCGGGCACCAAATCACCAGAATTTTAAACCCCCCTTCCACTGATCGCATGCTTACATTCTTAAGCATTTGCCGACTGTCTTCACGAGTGATGAGCAAATTTTTATTTTCTTGCCCGTAGGTGGTGGCCCAATCTTCAGTTCTTCCATAGGGCTGCAACTCCACAAAAGTTCGAAATTTTGGTAGTGCCTCGGCAAATACTTTCTCGTATTTTCCACTATCTGAGGCAGAGACCTTCGGAAAAACAAAGTGCAGGTCCGGGTGTACAAGTTTCTTAATTCTGACACAGTTGGAGCAGGTACCGCAGCTATCTTCGTCCGATTTGTCTTCGCACATCAGGTAAGTGGCGTAGGCCAGTACCATTGGTACTACCGCAGTTTCGGGTTTCCCGCTAAACAGCTGAGCATGGGCAACTTTCCCTTTGGCGTAGCCCGATAAAAGCTGTCCCTTTAATTCTTCAAGTCCCGGAATCTGTCTGAATTGCATTTGAGGCGATTGCTGAACAGTGGTGATTTTACTTTGCGGAGCGCTCCCAAATGCGGGAGGCGCTAGTAAGTTCAAAGATATGAGAAAGCACCGCCATGTGAGCGTCTGTCAGCTTCTTCCCTCTCCTTTGCATCACCAGATCAGCAGTCTTAAATGCTTTTTTTGTCTGATATGTACTGAAGCCAGAAGCGCCACCCCAGGCAAACGAAGGCACAATGTTGCGAGGAAAACCTTCCCCAAAAATATTGGCAAAAACTCCTACGCTGGTACCGGTATTGAACATGGTGTTGATCCCGCACTTCGAGTGATCACCCATGATCAGCCCACAAAATTGCAACCCAGTATCTGTAAATCTGCCGGCTTCATAATCCCACATCTTTACGTTTTCGTAGTTGTTTTTCAGGTTAGAATTATTGCTATCTGCGCCTAAGTTGCACCATTCGCCCAAGACGGCATTACCAAGAAATCCATCATGCCCTTTGTTTGAGTAGCCCTGAATCACTGAGTTGGAGACTTCTCCCCCCACTTTAGAGTAGGGTCCCACAGTAGTATCACCCCGAATCTTGGCTCCCATATTTACCACAGATCCTTCTCCAAGCGAGAAGGGCCCTCTGATCATCGCTCCTTCCTGCACCTCTGAGTTTTTGCCCAGGTATATCGGACCAGATTCAGTATTCAATATTGCCGCTTTTACAGTGGCACCTGCTTCCAGAAAGATCGATTCTCCGTAGAGCCGTGTATGTGGGTCATCCAATTTTTCACTGGTGTTTCCTTGGGATAGTAATTGAAAATCCCTCCGTATCTCTTCCCCATTTTGGCGAAAAATATCCCACGGATAGAGGATTTCTTGGATTTCGGATAGCTCTCTTATGTCGCGATCACCTACCTCGATTGTTTCATCAGGGGCGAAAAACCCTGCAACTACATTTCCCTGGGAAGTGAGCACTTCATTTTCTTTCAAATTACTAAGTACTTCTACCAGCTTCCTCGTGGGGAGTACACCTCCTCCGATGGTGAGACATTTGGTCGAAGGAGTTTGAAAAAGGGCACTCAAGTAATCCGCTGTACGGAAGCTTGATGTTTGAGCGCCTAGTTCTTTCTCCCATTTTTCACGGATTTTTAAGACCCCTACTCGTAAGTCAGCTACAGGCCGGGTGTAAGTGAGCGGCAGCATCTTTTGCCTGGATACAGGCGTATCAAAAAAACAGAGGACCATAGGATAAAACTATAAAAAGTCCGAGGAAGCATGTTTACAAATACCTTTTATCCTACTATCGAATTTCCTAGATCGATCCTGTTTTGCCACCATCTACCCTAAGACTGGTGCCATTAATGTAAGCACCACTTGGGCTGCATAAAAAAGCTGCATAATCCGCGATTTCTGAGGGCTCACCAAATCGCTTAGCAGGAATACTTTGCTCCATCTCCTTCCTCACCTCCTCTTCAGACTGCTCCGAGCTTGCCGCCTTGTTTGTTATTAGGCTTTCTATACGGCCTGTGTTGATGAACCCCGGTAAAATGTTGTTAACGGTTATTCCAAATGGTCCCAATTCAGCAGCAAGTGTCTTTGCCCAGGAAGCCATTGCCCCTCTTACTGTATTGCTCACTCCTAGCGTTGGGATAGGCACTTTTACAGATGTTGATACGATGTTTACGATCCTCCCGTAGTTTGCTAATCTCATCCCAGGTAATAAGGCCTGTACCAAAAAATGACTAACAAATAGATGGCGGGAAAGAGCAATTTCAAATTGTTCAATACTAGCTTCTGCTAGCTGCCCTGGTGGAGGGCCACCTGTATTGTTTATCAGAATCTCGTAGGTATACGATTCAAGCTCCTTCTCTACAGTCTGTCTTACTTCCTCGAGATTGTCAAAATCCGCTACCAGGATGCGATGACCTTTACCATTTAATCTGTCTGCGATTTCCAGAAGGACGGTAGGATTGCGGGCAAAAAGGGTCACTTCAGCTCCTAGCTTTGCGAGTTCCTCGGCGATGGCTTTTCCCATGCCTTGCGAACTACCACACACCAGCGCACGTTTTCCTGATAGATTTAAGTCCATATTTAAATGTTGTTTTGTCTTTTTGAAGGGTGTAATGATCGTAAATTTATTTTCAATACAGATGACAGCAGAAACCAGAAGCCAAAAAGCGCATTGATCATTAAGAGGAGGACAGCATGGCAATAAGAAGACCATTTAACCTTAAGCACTGGATTGAAGAAAACCGTGATTTGCTTAAGCCGCCTGTTGGGAACAAAAATCTTTACAAGGAAGCGGGAGACTACATCGTAATGATTGTAGGTGGACCCAACGCGCGTAAAGACTACCACTACAATGACACAGAGGAGCTTTTTTATCAGCTAGAAGGAGACATTGAAGTGACGATTCAAGAGGACGGACAGGCAGTGAAAATACCCATACATGAGGGAGAAATGTATCTGCACCCTGCCAAGGTCCCTCACTCGCCGGTAAGGCCTGCAAATTCAGTAGGATTAGTAATTGAAAGGAAACGAAACAAAGATCATCAGGATGGTCTTTTATGGTTTTGTGAAAATTGCAATCATAAATTGCACGAGACCTACTTTCCGCTGGCAAATATCGAAAAAGATTTCTTACCACGGTTCAAAGAGTTCTATGGATCTAAAGAACTCCGCACCTGTGACAATTGTGGTCACGTAATGGATGCAGACGAGAGGTTTACAGACTAAGTTTTATGATCGCTGATTTCTTACCTAAAGCCAAAGCACTTGATAAAGCGGACGAATTATCCTCTTATAGAAAGGCTTTCTCCTTCCCTAAGAAGGAAGGTAAAAGATGTATCTACCTGTGCGGAAATTCGCTTGGCTTACAACCCAGCAGCACCCAAAACTATGTAGACAAAGAGCTAAACCGGTGGCGAGAGCGAGGTGTAGAAGGCCACTTTACCGGAGATATGCCGTGGGTTGAATACCACCATAATTCAAAAAAGCAGCTTGCGTCTTTACTTGGGGCGCTTCCCGAAGAGGTTTCAGCAATGAACAACCTGACTTCCAACCTTCATCTGGCGATGATCAGTTTTTATCAGCCAAAAGAAAAGCGGACTAAGATTCTTATCGAAAAAGGGGCTTTTCCTTCGGACTACTATGCTGCGTATTCGCAGATCGAGCTGCATGGTATGGATCCCGCTACGGAGTTGATAGAACTGTCCCCAAAGGACGGCTCTAACTATTTACCAATTACCGAGGTAGAAGATGAAATAGAGAGGCTTGGAGATGAATTGGCTCTGGTGCTATTCCCAGGCATTCAATACTACACTGGCCAATATTTTGACCTCAGGCGAATTACCAAAGCAGCACATAAGATTGGGGCATTAGCTGGATTTGATCTGGCACATGCAATCGGCAATATGCCAATGCGCCTTCATGATGCCAAAGCGGATTTTGCCGTATGGTGCTCCTACAAGTATTTAAATTCAGGGCCTGGAAGCGTCGGTGGGCTTTTCATCCATCAGACACATGCGCAGAACCAGAAAATGCGCAGACTTTCCGGATGGTGGGGACACGATGCTTTGGCCAGATTCAAAATGGGCAACGAAATAAATCCTATCCCTACGGTAGACGGCTGGCAACTGAGTAACAGCAACATTCTTTCTCAAGCTGCACATCTCGCTGCATTGGAGGTATTTCAGAAAGCTGGTCTGGAAAGACTTAGGGACAAGAGCGTCCAAATGACTGGAATGCTGGAGGAAATCATTTTAGGATCAAAGTCTCTGAAAGAAAATGTAGAGATCATAACGCCCTCCAACCCTGATGAACGAGGCTGCCAGCTATCTCTGTATTTAGTAAATCATGGTAAAGGAGTCTTTGACTACCTCACAGAACGAAAGGTGATCATTGATTGGCGTGAACCCAACGTGATGCGTGTGGCACCCGTTCCGTTATACAATTCCTTCGAGGAGGTAGTACTGTTTGCCGCTATTTTGGAACAAGCTATTGACTATGTCAAGCCAAATTAACGTTGTTGGTGCAGGTCTGGTAGGATCTTTACTAGGTCTTAGGTTAAGGCAAAAAGGATTTGATGTACGATTATATGAGCGCCGTTCGGACCCTCGCAAGGTAAAACGGGCAGAAGGCCGGTCTATCAATTTAGCGTTGAGCCACCGAGGTATAGGGCCCTTGAAAGCCGCAGGAGTATATGATCAGGTGGCTCCATATCTCATTCCTATGAAGGGCCGTATGATGCACAGCAAAAGCGCAGACTTGACAGTGCAACCTTACGGCAAGGAAGGTCAACACATCAATTCTGTGCCTAGGTCACAGCTGAATAAAGTACTGTTGGAAGCTGCGGAGCAACAAAATGTGGAAGTCTTCTTTGAACATCAATCCACGGAGGTAGATCTCGATATGGCCAATGTCCACTTTAGCAATGGTAATTCAGCCTCGGGCGATGTATTGATCGGGACGGATGGCGCTTTCAGCTCTGTTCGGAAATCGATGCAGCTTACCGATAGATTTAATTTTTCTCAGCAGTACATCGAGCATGGGTACAAAGAGCTGCACATCGCGGCAATAAACGAAAGCTTCGCCTTGGATCCAAATTATCTGCACATCTGGCCCAGAGGAAATTTTATGCTTATTGCACTTCCGAATTTTGATAAGACATTTACTTGCACTTTGTTCTTCCCTTATGAGGGAGATGTTTCATTTGCAAGCCTGAGAGATGAAGCACAGATCAGCGATTTTTTCTCAAAGTATTTTCCGGACATTCCTCCGCTCATTCCTGACCTAATTCATCAGTTTCAAAACAATCCCACTGCCTCACTAATCACTACCAAATGTGATCCATGGCACAGAGGGAAGACCATTATATTAGGTGATGCAGCGCACGCGATCGTACCCTTTTACGGGCAAGGGATGAACTCCGGATTTGAAGATGTACGGATTTTTGGAGAGGTGGGTGAAAGTGTAAACTGGAACTGGAATGAGCTACTTCCTACCTATTCAAAAAAGCGAAAGCGAGATGCAGATGCAATTTCTGAATTGGCTTTGATGAATTTCGTAGAAATGCGTGATCACGTTGCAGACCCTAAATTCCTACGACAAAAGAAACTGGAAGCTGCGATTCATGACCGCTTCCCAAAAGACTGGCTACCCCTTTACAGCATGGTTACCTTTTCTGACATGCCCTATTCCGAGGCCTTGAGACTTGGGAAAATACAAGGCAAGATTATGCAAGAGGTTTTGGAGGAGGGAAAAGACCTCATACCCGAGGCTATGGATTTTCGTGAGATCGTGGAACGCTACAAGGCAAGGAAGTAGCCAGCAAACCCTACAATGGCTTTTGACCATCACTCTCTATACATCAGTAAAAAACTTCTAAGGCGGACCTTGCTTCACCAAAGAAAGCTGCTAGACCCAAAAGTGCATGAGCAACGAAACCTGCTACTCTTGCGAAATCTGGAGAAATTTTTACAAGAAAACCCTGCCAGGTCCCTACACGTCTTTTTGCCAATTGTCCAGAATCGAGAACCAGACATTACTCCCTTACTTCCAAAATTGTGGGAGAAAGGTGTCCAAATACTGGCCTCCTCCACAGACCTTCAAAGAAAAAGAATGTGTCATTTCCTGCTGGAACAAGACACTGAATTGGTACCTAATCGTGTTGGAATACCTGAGCCAATAAAAGGAACTGAGATAGCTTTAGACGGTCTGGATGCAATGCTGGTCCCCTCACTTATGGTTGACCTGAAAGGAAATAGAATCGGTTACGGAGGTGGATATTACGACCGCCTGATGAAAGACCTTCCAGCAGTAAAAATCGGCTTAAGTCTTTCAAATCCTGTGGATTGCATTGTGCAGACCGACCATTGGGACGTACATTTGGATTTTACAATTACAGCAAAAAAAATCATTAAGCATGGCTAAAATAACCTTAGGCGGAGAGCCTACCCAAACCAGTGGAGAGCTACCGTCGGTCGGGAGTGAGGCTCCGGATTTTACACTTGTATCTAAAGACATGAGCGAAAAAACACTCGCGAGCTATCATGGTACCAAAGTGATTTTAAATATCTATCCTAGTATTGATACCGGTGTTTGCGCTGCATCCACGAAAAAGTTCAACGAAGAGGCAGACAAGCTAGAGAATACGCGAGTTGTCTGTGTTTCACGGGATTTGCCTTTTGCCTTAAACCGATATTGTGAAGCTGAAGGAATCAAAAACCTTGACAATCTTACCAACTTTCGAGACGGTGGTGCCTTTGGGAGTGATTATGGAGTAGAGATTACGGATGGCGCTTTCAAAGGTTTAAATGCACGCGCAGTAGTTGTGGTAGACGAAAATGGACAAGTGACATATACTGAACTGGTACCTGAGGTAGGGCAAGAACCTAATTATGATGCTGCTTTGGCTGCCTTGAAGTAAAAAAGGTAAATACCCTAAGGCAAGTGTAACAAAATGTGCCTGAGAACAGTCTTTAACAAAGTTGCGAACCCTACAGGTATTGAAAACCCCACCATAACCTGATAGTGGTCTGCCGAAAGTCTTGATGGCTCACCAATTACAACTTGATAAATCTACATTGTGAAAAAATTTTTCACCCTCTTGTTTTTCCTTCCGCTAGCTATGCAAGCGCAGGATAAATACACCATCAGCGGATATGTGAAAGATGCGGCAAATGGCGAGTCGTTGATTGGCGCTACGGTACTAGTTCAGGAACTCGGCTCAGGGAATATTACAAACGTATACGGCTTCTACTCCATTACGCTTCCTCCGGGAGCGTATACAGTAGAGTTTCGATACATCGGCTTTGAAACGCAGCAGCAAGACATAGTATTAGATCAAAATCTGAGGATCGATAGAGAATTAAGTGAAGAGCAGACTGCTTTGCAAGAAGTTGTTGTGACAGCCATCGCGGAAGACGAAAATGTCACTTCTACAGAGATGAGCGTAGAGAAGCTGGACATTAAGACCATTGCCAAAATGCCCGCTTTTGCTGGTGAAGTGGATGTGATCAAAAGTCTTCAGCTCTTACCGGGGGTTAGCACGGTTGGTGAAGGAGCATCCGGCTTTAATGTTAGAGGTGGGAGTGTAGGTCAAAATCTCTTGCTTCTCGATGAGGCACCGGTGTATCAGTCATCTCATCTTTTTGGTTTTTTCTCGGTCTTCAATCCAGATGCGGTAAAAGATGTGAAGCTTTACAAAGGAGGCATTCCGGCGCAGTACGGGGGTAGAATATCCTCGGTACTGGACATTAGAATGAAGGATGGTAACAAAAAGAACTTTGCATATTCTGGTGGGATAGGGACCGTTTTCGGGCGATTTGCAGTTGAGGGTCCCATTCAAAAAGATAAGACTTCCTTTATCCTTGCAGGAAGAAGGTCCTGGATTGATGCTTTGCTGAAGCCGACAAACGTGCTGGGGTCAGATGATCAGGTTTATTACTACGATCTTACCTTCAAGGTCAACCACCAGATCAATGACCGAAATCAGCTTTTTCTTTCAGGGTACTGGGGGCGAGATGTTTTTCAATTTGAAGGTGCCGGCTTTGATTGGGGCAATCGGACGGGAACCATTCGCTGGAATCATCTGGTAAATGATCGCTTATTTACCAATTTCTCATTGATCTTTAGCGAGTATGATTACGCCTTGGCTTTCGGAGAGGAAGCCGACAATACGTTCAATTGGGATTCTAAAATCCAAACTGTGGAATTTAAACCAGAAGCCTCTTATTTCATCAATGATAGAAACGAGCTAAAGTTCGGAGGCCAGATTACAGATTACAGGTTTGAACCGGCCAACGCCATTGGAGTAAGTGAAGGCACCCCTATCGACTTTTCTGTTCCTGATAAGTTTGCCAGAGAAGCAGCAGTTTACATAAACAACGAGCAAAAATTTGCCGACAAGCTTTCCGTCTCTTATGGTCTGCGAGTCTCTTATTTTGATTTCAGAGGACCAGGAACCGTCCTCACCTTAGAAGATAATGACCCGGGAAACCAAAAGGTGGTATCGGGAACTACTGATTTCGAAAAAGGTGACAAAGTGGAATCATTTTTCTACCCTGAGCCGCGAATAGGTCTCAATTATCGCCTGAATTCAACCAGCTCGCTAAAAGCAAGCTATAACCGGATGACGCAGTACATTCATCTGGTTTCGGTTACTACCGCCTCCACCCCACTTGATGTATGGACACCTAGCACAAACAATATTGAGCCGGAAAGAGGGCATCTTTTTGCCTTAGGGTATTTCAAAAATCTTAAGAATAATCAATACGAGTTATCAGCCGAAGTTTATTACAGAGAAGTGTACGATCAGCTCGATTACCGTAATGGATTGGGAGCCAACGACCTTTTGATCAACGAGTTTGTAGAGCGAGACCTTTTGAGTGCAGATGCACGTGCATATGGCTTAGAGCTTTATGCAGTAAAGAATAGCGGCAGACTTTCAGGCTGGGTAAGCTACACACTCAGTAAGGCGGAAAACCAGGCAGAGGGGTTAAACAATGGGGATTGGTACCCTGCCAATTTTGATCAGCGTCATAATTTATCAGTCTCGGCTTTTTATGATTTGACAGAGAGAATAGAATTGAGCGCCAATTTCGTGTACGCTACAGGACGTCCATTTACGATACAAAATGAGACCTATGAAGTAGCTGGCTACACTGTCTACAATGGAGAGGGAAGAAACAACTCCAGGATCAATGACTACCACCGGCTGGACCTTTCTGCAACTTTTGATCTAAAAACCAAGCGCTTGTTTAAGCGAGACTATGAAAGTGAATTGGTCGTAAGCCTATACAATGCCTACGGCCGGCAAAATGCATTTTCAAACTTTATTAGCCCGGGAGACGGTGACTTTGGAGAAACAAGAGTCCCAACCTACAACCAGTTTTCAGTGATTGGATTTGTCTTGCCTAGTATTACTTACAACTTTAGATTTTGATTGATGAAAATGAAAAATCTACTTTTTGTTATCGTCGCATTATTCGCGCTCGCATGTGAGCAAGAAATCGTGGTGGATACCACAGAAGTACAACCTTCAGTAGTGGTAGATGCTTTTATAAATAACCTGCCCGAGGATCAGGAACTCCGTATTACCCTATCCAGACAGTTTTATGACAACCGCCCTTTTTCGGGAGTGACGGGCGTGGATACTGTATACATTGAAGACGTTACAGATCCTTCTCAAGAGCCGTATCGTTTTGCACAAGTAGATGAAACCAGGTTTGTATGGGAAAGAGAAAGTGCTGCAGATTCTTTCGGAATCATTGGGCATACTTATCGGCTTGTGGTGGAGATAGGAGAGCTTACGCTTGAGTCTTTCTCTCTCTTAGATAGTGTGCCCACTGTAGATAGCTTAAGATACAACTACAACGATGGGGATGGTTTTGTGGATGAGGGTTACGATGCGGAATTTTTTGCTACGGATCTGATTGGATTGGGAGATACCTATTGGATTCAGGGGTATAAAAACGGGGTTTTTTTAGATCAGCCGGAATACATCACTACTTCGTTTGACGGGTCATTTGAGGAGAGTACTGAGGACGGTATTCTTTTTATACCTCCACTCAGATCTGCCATCAGTCCTTTCGAAGAAAATGAGGCTGGAGATGGCATAGCAGCACCATTCTTAGTTGGAGACAGTGCCAGTGTGGCAATCTTATCCATTAATCGAGATGCCTTTTTGTATTTGAGGTCAATTGCCGCGCAGACAGATCGGCAAGGCGGAATAAGCGAGCTATTTTCTGTACCGGTGACCAATCTCAACGGGAATATTACTGCTTCCACAGATGAACGAATACTTGGTTTTTTTGCGGTGAGTTCAGTTTCTACCGGAGGTCTGCTGCTCACTGAAGAATTGGCCAGAAAGGCGCAAGAGGAGGCAAATTAGTTTTCACCCCTTTACCTGCCCGTATAAATTCTAGCTATACCCAGCAGATCCCTATCGTCAATAGATTATAAAGTCGATTTTCTTAATGTTTTGTTAAAGCGGAACCTAAAACTGTAAATGTTGGATCGGTGCTTTACTTTAGTCAAAACTCCTTTTTTGTGCCAAAACTTTTTTACGTTTTACTTCTGATAACGCTAATTGCCTGCGAACAAAAAGAAGCCACCAACCACCCTTTTTTCCGATTTTATCCCGATCAAGTCACGTTTAAAGAAGGCTTTGTAAGTAAGTTTTACCGTCATTACTATCCTGATAACGCTAATCGAGATGCAGGAACAGAAATCTACTACCGAAAATACCAATTGGTAAAGGAGAACCAATTTAAGGTAGACCGATACGATGCAGCTTTTGACCTTATTTCATCAAGCTTTTTCCAAGTAAATGAGGATACACTAAGGCTGCTGAGCGGGTTCGAAATTCAGAATTTGACAGATACTGTTCAGTTTAGCCCCATCTCACCCATTATTTCAATGTGGACTGAAAAACCCATGAGTCCTTATCAAGTCGAGTACACCTATGGTGATCAAAGCTACTTGTACACAGAGGAACAAGTGGGACTTAAGGATAGCATTATCAACGGTAGCAGTGCCAAGGTTTTCTCTACTGTTGCTAGTTACAAAGCACTTGTGTCAGATTCTATCGTGCAGCGCAACACTTCCAAATCTTATTATTTAGAAGACATAGGGATCTTTGGATCAACCAAGAAAATACCTGACTACACCGAACAGGTAGAGTTGATTGAGCAAATGTCTGTTTCTGAATTCGAAAAAAGGTCTCAGCATGGTATGCACAGAGTAGGTTGGATCAATCCTGAAAATACTTTGAGTAGCGACGAGGGTTTTCGTATTTGTGGGCATGAACGCGCCATTGCAGACTACTACAATTCAAATCCCGACGGGAGCTATATACACGGAAAAAGGGCTTTACTAGACACAGTATTTACTCACCTCGACGAGACAAAGCTTTTGGATCAGAGTGGAAGGTTGGTTTTTCGCTTTGTGGTAAACTGTCAGGGAAAGCCAGGGCGATTCATTGCCAAAGGCTACAACCTGGATTATCAGCTAATGGAATTTCACGAAAGTACTGTCAAGCACTTATATAGCATCATGGTTCGCTTACAGGAGTGGCGTCCCGTGGTAATTCGCGAAGAACCGAGAGATGCCTATTTCTACATCACATTTAATATCAAGGATGGAAAAATTGTGGACGTTCTGCCTTAGTGTAGTTGTTTTTGGACTTGCATCATGTGACGAAAGGCAGTGGTACAAGAAGGAACTGGAGGATGATACCAAGAAGAAGTATGCGGTTCAGCTACGAAGTGGGGCTTTTTACCGGAATTACCAAGGTACAGTTGCCGAGCAGATGCATCACTATGAAGCATTAAGGCTTGATTCTACAAATGGCGACTTGTGGCGCGAGCTAGGAACTGCGCGCGTGAAGCGCGGCATCTTGGACGAAATGGATTTTTACTATGCTGAGGCAGTAAAAAGGAAGCCGGAGAAATGGGCTGGGTTTCGCGGTTATCTCTATCTCTATTTCTACCGTGACTTTGAGCGAGCCATCGCTGATTTCAACTTAAACGACGAAGTGATGGGAGAGGTATCGCATAGCCAGGGACAGGACCATGACTACATGAGAGGCATCGCCTATTATGGGTTGGCAGATTACGGCAAAGCACTTGATTTTTTGAGCAGGTATATAGAGCGTGTAGAAGAAGAGGAGGGCGCTGAGTGGGTGGATGTTTATGCTTATCTCTACCAAGGGCTCACCCTGATGAAGTTGGGAAAAGATGATGAAGCCATCGCAGCATTTGATGATGTACTTACGCACTATCCCAGACTGGTAGATGCCTACTTACACAAGGCAAAAGTCTATCAAGCAAAAAATGAGCTAGAGAAAGCCCAACAGCAATTACTTAAAGCAGAAGAGTTTTTCAATATGGGCTATTTTCATCAGCGACCGTATGTTGAAGTACTGGAGCAAGTCTACCGTCAAGATATTGAAGAGGTCAAAGAAGTGCAAAAGGTCAAAGAAGCCAACTCATAGCCACAGTTGTTTTCTATCTACCACCCTTTTGCTCGGTAGATGCCTATCATTTTCCTATGCTTTAAACAATCTGTACTGAAAGGTGGATCATATAGTATGAAAACGATTGCGGTGGCAGGAGCTACGGGGTTTATTGGCCGCTGGTTTATCCAGCAGTACTCCAAAAAGTATAAAATCGTTGCACTAAGCCGATCGGAGGTAAAAAGCGATGCATATCCTGAAGTGGAGTGGCGTCAGGTAGATCTTTACTCGCTCTCCAGTACCACCGAGGCGCTGAAGGGTGTAGATTATGCGCTTTATCTGGTACATTCAATGCAGCCTTCTACAAGGCTAAATCAAGGCAGTTTTGAAGATACAGACCTTTTACTGGCGGATAATTTTAGCAGGGCAGCCGAGGCTTGCAACTTGAAGCACGTCATCTTCATTGGCGGTATTTTGCCCAAGGAGACTGCAGATTTTTCTACGCATTTGAGAAGTCGATATGAAACCGAGCAAACGCTGGGTGCAAGGTCGGTACCCTTTACTGCGATACGCGCAGGGATCATTATCGGTCCAGGCGGTTCTTCCTTTAGAGTGGTACAAAATCTGGTAAATGGACTTCCTATCATGGCATGTCCCAAATGGTGTAAATCACCTTCACAACCCATTGACGTACGTGATATGCTCAGTATAATAGACAGTAGTTTAGGGGAGGAAAGACTATTTGGGAAGTCTATTGAGGTGGGTGGCAAAGAAACGGTCTCCTATATGGATCTACTGCGCAGAACCTCTCGGAAAATGGGCAAAAAGCGGATAATTTTTTCGATCCCTTTTTTCACTCTGGGCTTTTCCAAGCTTTGGGTAGCACTCTTTTCTAAAAGCAGCCGGACTTTTGTTTCTCCGCTGATTGAAAGTTTAAAGCACGATATGCGGGTCAAAGATGAGCAAAGCGCTGAGTTGCCGGAGCCTCAGTGTGCACTTGACGAAAGCATAGAGAAGGCCATCTTCGAGAAGGGACCATCCTTGAAAAGAAAAAGTAGCGGTGAGGATGAGAAAAACACCGTGCGTAGTGTACAGCGACTAGACAATATTGCCAGGAAATCCGCGGAATGGGTTGCGGATGCGTACCCGAAATGGTTGCCCTCACTTTTCAGGTATCTGCTTACCGCCCGTCAAGTGGAAGAGGATACCATTTTTAGATTGTTAGGAGTAAATCTTTTGCACCTGCAATATCAGCCTGGAAGGAGCGACGAGGACCGGAGGCTCTTTTTTATCATCGGGGGTGTTCTGGCAAAACGGGTAGACTATGGGTGGCTGGAGTTTCGTTCGGTCCTGGACAATCGGTACATCATTGCAGCCATTCACGAGTTTGTGCCGGCCTTGCCCTGGACTATTTATAAATATTCACAAGCCCTCATGCACCTATTTGTCATGAATCAATTCAACCGATTCTTGGCAAGGCAGGTTAAAACGGTGGATTAGCAGTTAAGATGCTGGGTTTACAGGCTCTTTCCTCACCACCTTTTTTGGCCCTTTTCCAAGAGCGTAGGTCAGGTAGAAACATCGAAGGGCTAGAACCAGTACAAACGGAACCAGCGATGGATGCAGTGGCTGAGGGAGCACTGCCCACGCCACTAAAAGCAGCACATAGCCAAAAGCAAAAATCTGGAAGTACCGTCGGAAGAATCGAGCAAGTTTCTCCTTGGTAGAGAAAAAGATCAGCGGAAGGTGCAGTGGGAAAGCCCACAAAAGATTCAAATTCCATTTGGAAAGATGCTCGGTACCAAACCACAAAAAAGTCACCCACCAGCCTACGAAACCAGCAAGTGAAAATAGCACATAGTCGATCCAGGCAGAGCGTTTATTGAACTTAAGGTTGCGGTGAGTGATCAGCCCAACCACAAAGAATAGAATGATGAATGTATTAAGCGGAGTAAGTAACCGGTTGATCAATTTCTCAGGCTTTGGGGAATAAGCTAACTCTGATTTGCTCACCAGGGGTTTTGTTACGCCTTCGCTCTCAATCGTGGCTCCAGCAAAAGCATGGTGAATGTAGTCTGGTAAAAACATATAGACCCGTGGATCGGCCTCCTGATCAATTTCCATTCCCAACCCAAGATCAATTCCCAGATCGCCCCAGGGTTGATAAGCGAGGTAGTCTTGCATCAAATCACGAACGGTTTTCCCCTCTTCTGCATAACTCAGATCGAACGTGATACGGCCAGGATAGAGCTCTTCGCATACATCTCGCAATTTCGTGGCACAGTTATCATACACATAGTTGTACAGGTATTCAGCATTTTCCGGCTTCACGTTGTTCTGGAGATAGTCAAAAAGTGCTTGTTTCTCCTCGAGAGAGAGATTTAGGTATTGCAGCTTTACGTAGCGGTTGAGGGACTTTTGAAAACGGAATGAGCGCTCCCACGCACGGACCCCTACTTTGTATTTGAGTAGTCCTCTGGCAAAATTCAGAAAGAAGTTTTCCTGGTCAAAATCGTAAAGTCCGTAATCGTAAAACCAATCAATGCGGTTTGCAGGGTCTTTGATACGAAAGCCACTGTGCCCAAATGCTGACCATACTTCCCCTTGGTAGGGACCCAAGGTCACGATGGCAATTTCCGCTTGCTCGGAGAGCTTAAATTGTCCAAAACCTTGCGAGAAGGATGAAATAATTAAGACAATCAGCAGGTATCTCAATGGCCAATGCCTTATTTTGAATCTTGTGATTGTAGACCTGCACGATAGTTTTTCCATCGCCTCAAAGCTAACGCCAAAAAGGGTATTAAATGCCGCGCAGGTATGGGCCAGCTACCAGCAATCGCTGCGTAACAAAAAGTCCAAGATCAGGGGACTGCCAATGAGCATGGCCGTGGAGCCCACCACTACATGCAACCTCAGATGCCCGGAGTGTCCCAGCGGATTGCGTGCATTCTCCAGGCCCACAGGTAGGCTGGATACAAGTTTATTTTCAAAGATCATGGAAGATGTCTCTAGACACTTGATGTATTTGACTTTTTACTTTCAGGGAGAACCATATTTACATCCACAATTTCTAGACATGGTGGAGATTGCAAATCAGCACCGGATCTATACCACTACCTCCACAAATGCGCACTACCTTGATGATCGCAGGGCAGAGCAAACTGTAACCTCCGGCCTGGACCGGTTGATCATCTCTATCGATGGTGCAACACAAGAGACCTACTCCGCTTACAGGAAACAAGGGCAGCTCCAGAAGGTATTAGAAGGCACGGAGACCATTCTCAGGTGGAGGAAAAATTTGAAGTCTCGCACGCCAAAAGTGGTTTGGCAGTTTTTGGTAGTGAAGCCAAATGAGCACGAAATCCCGAAGATCAAGCACTTGGCTGAAAGGTATGGAGTAGACAAGGTAGCCTTTAAGACTGCACAGATCTATGATTATGCAGCAGGCTCGGAATTGATCCCAACGATTGACAAGTACTCTCGCTACAGACAAGCTTCAGATGGAAGTTACAAGATCAAAAACTCCTTAGAAAATCAGTGTTGGAAGATGTGGCAGTCTTGCGTGATTACCTGGGACGGTCAGGTGATACCATGCTGTTTTGACAAAGATGCCAGCCATAGCATGGGAAATGTCTCTGATCATCCCTTCGAGAAGATATGGTATTCCAGTACCTATAATAGATTCCGAGATGCACTTCTCCACTCTAGATCAAAAATCGAGATGTGTAAAAATTGCACTGAAGGTCTCAAGGTTTGGGCTTGATACAACCCTCTTCTTTCAATTAAGCTAAACTTCTAAGGCGTTAGAACTTCCTTTCGCCAAAGAGCACCCCATGGAAAACCAACCTCCAGATCTCAGAGTTTAAAAGTTTCAATGACTCATCCTCTACTTCAATTCAACCAAAAAGGCATTTATTGCAAGCAAGGAGACTTTTATATCGATCCATGGCAGCCAGTAAAAGATGCCATTATTACCCATGCGCATTCTGATCACGCCCGCTACGGAAGCAAGCACTATCTGTCTCATCACAATAGTGTACCGATCCTAAAGCAGCGACTTGGGGCCATTCAGGTAACAGGCGCAGATTATGACGAAACGTTTTCCAAAAATGGGGTAAAAGTGAGTCTACATCCTGCCGGTCATATAGCAGGGTCGGCACAAATCAGGGTAGAGTATCAGGGAGAAGTATGGGTGGTCTCTGGCGATTACAAGACAGACCCAGATCCAGTGGCAGTTGACTTTGTCCCGATCTGGTGCAATACCTTCATTACGGAGTGCACTTTTGGCCTTCCGATCTATCAATGGCCAAATGATCAGGAAGTAGTGAATCAGATTGAAGACTGGTGGCGGGAGAATCAGGAGGCCGGAAAAGTAAGTTTGCTTAGTGCCTATGCTTTAGGAAAAGCGCAGCGGGTTCTGTCATTGGTAGACCAGACCATCGGTAAGATCCACTGTCACGGCGCAGTGGATACTGTGAATAAAATACATCAAGATCTCGGTCTTATTTCAGGAACTTTTGAGTACATCACATCGGAAATTTCAAAAGATGACTTGGCGGGCTCCTTGGTCATTGCCCCGCCTTCTGCTATTGGCTCCACTTGGTCTAGAAAACTGGGGAACCTTTCAGTGGGGATAGCCTCAGGTTGGATGATGCTGCGCGGCTCAAAGCGCAGACAGAATGCCGATAGAGGATTCATTTTATCGGACCATGCAGACTGGGATGGACTGAATGACGCAGTAAAAGCTACCGGAGCAGAGCGTGTCATATGTACCCATGGCTACACAGAAGCATACAGCCGTTGGCTATGTGAAAATGGTCTTGAAGCCTATTCTGAAAAAACCTTTTTTGAGGGAGAACAGCTTGCTGAAACGACTGGAGAATGAAGGCATTTACCAGGCTTTTTGATGCATTGAATAAGACGACCAAGACCACAGATCGCATCAACGCTTTGGTCAATTATCTGAAGGAGGCTTCCGATCAAGATAGGCTTTGGACCATCGCGCTCCTGGCGGGTAAACGCCCAAAGAGAGCAGTGAACTCTACCAGCATGAAAGAATGGGCGGCGCAGGAGGCAAATCTGCCTATGTGGCTTTTCGAAGAGTCTTATCAAGTGGTGGGAGACTTGGCCGAAACCATTGCGCTGATCTTACCCTATGAGGATGGAAATGATGAGCGAGACCTCACGGGTTGGATGGACCATATTGCCAAAACCGGAACGCTGGATGAGGACCAAAAAAAGCAGGAAGTGATCACTAGCTGGAAGCAATTGAAAAAATCAGAACGATTGATATTCAACAAATTGATCGGTGGCAGCTTCCGCATGGGTGTTTCGCAAAAATCCATCGTAAAGGCTTTGGCGAAGCTCACCGAACTGGATGAGAACGAGATTGCCCACCGGCTCATGGGCAACTGGTCACCGAAGACACATACTTTTTCTTCTCTGGTGCTGGAGAAAACCGGAAAGGAGGACTTATCGCGACCCTACCCTTTTTACCTTGCCTACCAACTTGATGATAAAGCTGATTTCAATGCCAACCCAGAGGAGTGGTACGCAGAGCGCAAATGGGATGGAATCCGCGGACAAATTATCAAGCGCGATGGGTCGCTGTACGTTTGGACACGTGGAGAGGAATTGGTTACCGATAAATACCCAGAGCTTCAAGCGCTGATCCACGCACTACCTGACAGGACCGCCATTGATGGTGAGATCCTTCCTTTTAAAAATGAAAATGTGCTTTCTTTCAATGAGCTACAGCGCCGCATTGGGAGAAAAACAGTGGGTAAAAAGCTCTTAGAAGAAGTACCGGTGGTAATGGTCGCTTATGACCTTATGGAGTTTGAAGGATTGGACATTCGAGAAAGAAGTTTGGAGCATAGGCGCGAACTGCTTGAAGAAACCGTAAAGCAGGTGGGACATCCTAGTTTGCGCATTTCAAATTTGCTGGTGTTTAAAAACAAGGAGGATTTGGCAAGCATCCGAGCGGAAAGCCGCCAGCACCATGCGGAAGGATTGATGTTAAAACGGAGAAGTGCGTCGTATAAAGTGGGCAGAAAAAGAGGAGATTGGTGGAAATGGAAAGTCGATCCGCTTGTGATTGATGCAGTGCTTATCTACGCCATGCGTGGACATGGCAGAAGAGCAAACCTCTACACAGATTACACCTTCGCCGTATGGAATGGCAGTGAGCTCGTGCCCTTTACCAAAGCCTACAGCGGGCTCACAGATGAGGAATTCCGTAAAGTAGATCGCTTTGTAAAACGCAACGTGATTGATAAGTTCGGGCCTGTCCGAAGCGTAACTCCTGAGCTAGTCTTTGAGATTGCTTTTGAGGGGATCGCCCGCTCCACCCGTCACAAGTCGGGAATTGCTCTGCGGTTTCCGAGGATGAGTCGCTGGAGACAAGACAAAAAGGCAGAAGAAGCCAATACCCTGGAAGATCTAAATGAAATGCTGGACATTTATGGTTAAAGATTTGTGCGTCTTTCACCACGGGCGTAATCTCAGATCTAGTTCAACCTTCCTAAAACTGATGAATCAATGTGATTTTACTAATCAGCTCCTGGCTTTCAAATCTATCCGTTGGGACAAGGCCTTCGGTTTGATTATCGTTAAAAACCAAGAAGATAAATGAAAGCGGCAGATACTCCCACGAGAAACGGACATTCCATATCTGTGCTTCATTGGCACTATTATATTGAAAGGAGCCTTGCAGTCTCAATCTAGGATTGACAGCAATACGTGCAGTCGTTGAAAGAAGGTGGGTATTCAGGCTTTGTTCTGAGGTTCCAACGCTGGAAAAATCATTGTACCGATAAGTGCCGAATAATTCCAAATAGGGGAAAGGAGAAAATATACAAGAGGCTGTGCTGATCGATACTTGGAGAGATTAACCCTCTTTTTGAAGAATAGTCAATCACAAAAAGATATAGCAAGCGATTAATGCCCCTACTAGCATGGCGGCAAAAACGTAAATAAAAGCATTACTTTCTTGTGGTATTTTCTTTTTACTCATTGGGTCTGATTTCTCTGTGCAGCCACATTCTATTGGTGTGTTGTCAAAATAACTAGGGTAGAAAGATTTAGTTGGTTGGGTTTGCTGCAGCGGAAGAGTGCTCGCAGATTTTCCTGGATTTAGCCCATTAAAGTGACTGAAAGAAAACTAATTCTCAATAAAAGCACCCCAGCTGAACTTTTCAAGGATTTACAAAGTATATGTATGTACATATAATTAGAAAAACAAAACACTATGTCATACAAAGAAAAAGCAGAGGATCTATATAAAATGATTGGCGAAGGCCAACTCCTAGAGGCATTTGAAAAGTACTACTCAGAAGATGTGGTCATGACCGAGCCGCTGGGGACCAGAGAGGGAAAAGTAGCTTGCAGGGAATATGAAAAGCAGTTTTTGAACAATGTTCAAGAATTTCATGGTCTTGAAGTGAAAGCCATCACCTCAGATGAGGCAGCAGGTATCGTTCTCCACGAAACGGCAATGGACATTACTTTCAAAGATGGAAACAGGGCTCACATGGAGCAAGCTGGCGTGCAGCGATGGAAAGGGGACAAAATAGTGCACGAACGCTTTTACTACTCGGCAGGATAATGCTTTTGTAGTTTATATGCCGACTAAAATGAACACCCTGGAGCATGATCTCCAGGGTTTTTACTGTTTTAGAATTGCTAGTAAAACCCACTTTTGAATCTATAAAATCCCTGACCTTAGCAAGATCAGAAATACTCCTTTATCTCTTCCCTTATTTGGTTAAAAAATGGATTTGATGAGTTGTCTAGCAAAACGACCACCCTACCTTTTGAGACATCTCTTTCAATGTAGGTCTTTGCGCCTATCCAGTTGCCATTGTGCCAATGCACTCCATTCTGTTCTACCATCCATCCGAAACCATATTTAGATCGATTGCCATTTACTAAAATCGGTGTTTTAAAAGCTTCTGCTAGACTTTGGTTTGAAATAAGAATGTTGTCTTTCCAGAATTGGTCCCAAATTACTAAATCGTCTAAGCTGGAAAATATACCATCGTCTCCAGCAACACCATCAACAAATGTTGGCTCGACCGGTATCGCTTGATTAGATGTTCTTTTAAATCCCTCCACCTTATTTGGAAAGTTGTTCTTGGACATGAGGTTCCAAACACGGCTATTGCGCATTCCTAGTGGATTAAAGAGATCTTGCGTCATGAAAGCTTCAAAAGATCCGAGGGAAATGTCCTCCACAATTGCGGCTAAAAGCACGTAATTTGTGTTACAGTACTGATAAGCAGAACCTGATTCGAATTGTAGCTCTGTGGAATATTGACAAACAAGATTAACTGCTTCCAAAGTTGAAAGTGTATCACCAACTTGCGTTCGGTGAATTTCCGCTAGTTCGAAATACTCAGTAGAAAGACCTGAAGTGTTATTTAGAAGATGCCTTATTGTAACTTTTTCAAAGGGAAAGGCAGTGAGGTATCTTTTTACAGGATCATCATAATCAAGCGAGTCCTTATCGTTGAGCAGCATGATGGCAGCCGCAGTAAATTGCTTTGAAAGAGATGCCAGCCTGAATGCGGAAGAAGCGTTTAAATGCTCGGTCTGCTTCCAGTCCTTGTATCCGTATGTTTTTTTGAGCAGTACCTGGCCCCCATCAATTACCAAAACTCCCCCGTTAAAATTGCCTGCTGACTGCAAGTCCTGGAGCCATAGGTCTAGCGCTTTAGCATTTTCGATCACAGAATCATCCTTTTGCATCTGGTGCGAAGCAAAATCAGGAAAGATCAGATCTATCGCGACGAAAAAGGTAATCGGTGCTAAAACCAACAAAACTGCCAGAATCAGATAGATCCTTTTCATAAAAAGCTAAGATGACATTTAGACACTGCTCACAGACGATACTGATTATGCAAAAAAGTACTAATACTACATTCTTTGTTACTGTAGTCTTACAGTCACATTTTTTTCCACCCCACTTGTAGGTTTTAGTCTCCCAATTGGACTTAGCTGATATCCAAGTTCCGAAACCACGCTTTCAAACTGCCACTGCTTTGAGGGGTCCACGGTAATGAGTAAGCCACCGCTGGTCTGAGGATCCGCCAGCATTCGGTGATCAACATTGGCTTCCAAGTCAAAGTGTTTGCCGTAGCTCTCCCAATTTCTTACTGTGCCTCCCGGTATTGTGCCAAGCTCAAGATAGTGGTTTACAAAAGAGAACTGTGGTACCGTATTGAGCCGAATCTCTGCTCTCAAACCGCTTGCCTCACAAACTTCATTTAGATGCCCTCCAAGCCCGAAACCAGTGACATCTGTTATGGCGTGTACATATTCGTGATGAGCGATTTTGGCACCTAGATCATTGAGCGTAAGCATACTTTCTAGCGCGATAGCCAAATCCTCTGCTTTAGAAACTTTCTTTTTCTGTGCGGTAGATACCAGCCCAATTCCCAGAGGCTTTGAAAGGTAAATGAGATCCTCTGCCTTGGCATCACTGTTTTTCTTTAGATGAGCAGTCTTGATCCTACCAGTGACGGCTAGTCCAAAAATGGGCTCTGGTGCATCGATGCTGTGGCCTCCAGCAAGTGGGATTTTGGCATTTTCGCAGACTTTTCTGGCCCCTTTCACTACTTCACTGGCAATCTCAGGACCTAGTTGGTTGATTGGCCAGCCCAAGATTGCTATCGCCATGATCGGCGTACCACCCATAGCATAAATATCACTGATGGCATTGGTGGCAGCAATCGCACCGAAATTAAATGGATCATCAACGATGGGCATAAAGAAATCTGTAGTGCTGATGACCGAGTTCTCACCGTCGATCTGATAAACAGCTGCATCGTCTTTGGTATCACTCCCTACTAATAGCCCTTCAAAGTGCTTTGCCTCCGTTCCAGCCAAGATCTGGTCTAGGACAGCAGGGGATAGCTTACAGCCGCACCCTGCGCCATGGCTATATTCCGTTAGTTTAACTTCCATAATTTTTAATGATAAGGTCTGCCGCATTGACCATTGAAAGACTTCCTACTTCGATTTTCACGGCTTCTTTTATGCTCTTTTCATATTGCCTGTCGTAGTAAGTGAGAAGAATTTTTGCGGCATAAGCAAGTTCGCTTTTTTCAATCGCATCTGTTGCCTCTTCTGCTCTTTCTGAACCTAATTTTTTTTGAATGCCTTCGACTGCCTTTCTTAATCTGCTTTTTCCGATACCACCGTATTGTCTCACAAGCAATTCGATACGCCGCTCAATTGGCACTTTCATTAGATACCTTGGGCTTTCTCGCATCTTGTAATAGAGCTTTTCCGGCAAATGAACTTTACCTATGCAGATAGATTCATCTTCTATCCAGATAGGTCTATCCAGATCGAAGCTGGATATTTCGCTTAAGATTAGATTCTGGAACATTTCAGTACTTGGTTGCTTGAGCTCAAGTACGTTACCAAAGCTTGACCCGGGGTGATTGGCCAGTCCCTCCAGATCTACTACCTGTGCGCCTAACTTCTGCATTTCATGCAATACTTCGGTCTTTCCTGAACCAGTATAGCCGGTAAGTACCTTCAGTTTTAACGGCTGCTCCAAAAGCGCAAATAGCGCATGCCTATACGATTTATATCCACCTTTCAGTTGTATCACTTCGAAACCATATTGTTCAAAAAGCCACGCCATGCTAGATGAGCGCATACCGCCTCGCCAACAATACATCCTAAAAGTTCCGCTTTTGAGCATTTCTGCCTGCTCAATAAAACGCTTCATTTTAGGACCGACAATTTCAAGACCCAATTTGATTGCTGCCTTCTGTCCATCTTCTTTATAGTTCGTCCCAACTAGTTCCCTTTCACTATCTGTAAACAAGGGGAAAGAAATTGCGCCAGGGACATGTGCTTTGTTATACTCGCCAGGTGATCGGATGTCCAGACAAGGGGCTTCAGATTGCAAAAAATCCGCCGTTTCAACTTTCTTCACTGTATACAAACAAAAAACATTCTTGAATTGATTATTTATAGAGGTAAAAGAAGTGAAGAGTAAAGTAAACATAGTATGGCTGAAAAGAGACGTACGTTGGCATGATCATGCAGTCTTGAGCTACGCCGAAAAATCGGAGATTCCCGTCATTATCATGTACCTTTTTGAGCCTTCAATGATTGGGCTGCCGGAATCAGATGTACGGCATTGGCGGTTTGCTTTTGAAGGAATCACTGAGTTCTCGTCTCGGGCTGAGCAAAACAGAATTGTAATACTGTATGCAGAAGCGCTTGAGGTATTGCACACTATTGCGGCTCATTACCAAATAAACAGTTTGCTCTCACATCAGGAAACAGGTCTTGAGGCGACCTATCGCAGAGATCAGAAAGTGAGGAATTGGTGTAAATGCAATGGCACTACCTGGAAAACTTTTGCCAGAGATGGAGTGATTCGAAATACTATAGATCGAGTGGGCTGGCAAGATCATTGGGAAGAGTATATGAATACTGCGGAATTCTCTTCCAATCCCCAGAGCATAAAATTTCAGGAGGTTGACTTTTCCATCTTTAATCCAATTTGGCAGCAAATACCTGAGATATTTCAAACGCGTGATGAAAATTTTCAACAAGGTGGTGAAGGAAAGGCGTTGAAGTTGCTTTCCAGTTTTTCGAAAGAAAGGGCGACAGAATACTTAAGAAACTTAGCAAGACCGCATGAAAGCCAAAGTACTTGCAGTAGACTATCACCATATATGGCGTATGGTCATATAAGCGCCAGAAGGGCTTATCAAATATCAAGAGACGCTCGCGATGGATTAGGAAAGAATGTAGATCAATTTCACGATCGACTTTGGTGGAGATGCCACTACATCCAGAAGCTTGAGACCGAATATCAAATAGAAAAAAACCCCATCAATCGAGGTTTTGTCGAACTGGAAAAGCCATATCGAGCAGACTTTTTTGAGGCATGGTCCACGGGAAATACGGGGTTCCCTATGGTAGATGCAGCGATCCGCTCCCTAGTCACCACTGGCTATATCAACTTTCGGATGCGGGCGATGCTCTCCACTTTTTGGGCCTTTACATTGTGGCAGGAATGGAAGATAGGAGCTGCGCATCTTGCGCGTGTTTTTCTGGATTTTGAACCAGGGATACACTATCCGCAGTTCCAAATGCAGGCAGGAATGACCGGCTACCATCCGCTCCGAATTTTTAATCCCATTATCCAGACAGAAAAGTACGACGAAGAGGGAAAATTTATAAGAAGGTGGATACCTGAGTTGGAACGGATCCCAAAGCAGTTTTTGGCCAGGCCTTGGACACTATCAGCGATGGAACAACTCTTCTACAAGACCGAAATTGGTGTAGAATACCCACTACCTATTGTGAATTATGATGCTGCCACCAGGGCTGCAAAGGAAAAATACTGGGACTTCAGAAATAGCGATGCAGTACGCAGGCACTTACCGGAGCTTTGGAAGAAACATAGCCTACCGGAGGATATAAGCAACTATGTAGCTGAATTGAAAATCAACCCTGAGCTTGTGACCAAAAGCATCATGTATTCGAGCGATAGAGGTTGAAAGATTAGAAAGGTGAATAGGATTAATTCATCTTATTTTCACAGAAAATCTCATACTAAAAAAGGCGATCCTGTTTGGATCGCCTTTGTT
>JBCCLV010000027.1:0-37316 GCA_039026695.1 Bacteroidota bacterium | reverse complement strand
ATTCAGTACAGTATCACCTGGTACATTGCTCAGGGAAATCCTCCGATTACAGATAATCCAAATGCCGAAATGTTTGCGCAAATTCTGCTTACCTACCAGTCGGGCTCTTTCGGAGAAATATTTTTTACAAACCTATTCGGATATGTATTTGGCAGAGTTCCTGACCTGCTTTTCACCGGGCGTTTTTTCAAAGTCTTGGCACTGTTCCTCCTGGGATTTTACTTAGCAAAAGGAAAATGGCTTACAGATATCCAACAGCGTCAAAAACAACTTAAAAAAATCTTGTTCTGGGGATTAGCAATCGGTATTCCTTGTAATCTGATTCTGGCCCATGTAATGGAAACCGATGCATACTATTCACTGGCACCCTCGGGAATAGTTGAGCCAATCGTATATGCTTTTGGTGTACCTGCACTCGGACTTGCCTATGCCTGTATGGTGGTCCTCGCCTACCAAGGTACAAGATTACGCCAAGCCCTAAAGGTGCTGGCGCCCTTAGGTAGAATGGCCTTAACTAATTATCTATTTCAAAGCCTGATCTGCTGTCTTCTATTTCAAAGCTATGGATTTGGGCTATTTGGAGTTGTCAACCCTCTATTTTTCACGCTTATTGGATTAAGTATTCTAATCATTCAAATCATTTACAGCAATTGGTGGCTATCAAAGTACCAGTACGGGCCCGCAGAGTGGTTGTGGAGATCATTGACGTACGGAAGGCAGCAAGCGATGAAGTCACTGCCTGACTTGAGGACCAGTCAAATGAATATGAGCGGTCTAGACAAAACACATCGGGAATAATTTAGGTCCTTTTACTGTAAAGATCCCAGTCCAACATTCTTCATTACGGCAGCACAAAGACAAGTGAATTTCTTTAGAAAGAGCTGTATATGAGTATATCGATATAGTGTGACTAGTTTCTAGTTGGACCAGGTGTAGATCAGTACTTTGGTAGCGCTGGTGCTTCCTTGTAGTCGCCTGGAGGGGGATCGAAAGTACTGTCACTAATCCCTTTCTTCACGACTTCCGTTGCAGTATATATCATAGACATTCCTTGTTGACTCATCTGATACTCTAAAGGAATGCCTTTCAGTTCTTTAAATGAAGGTTGAAGGCTCAAAAAAGCGCTTGACTTTAAATCTGGAGCATAGTACACATCGATACTTCCTATCTCAGGTTGTTTCATGATCACTTTCTTGCATAGATAACCCGCCACTTTTTTGGTTTCATCAGTTTTCTCTATTTCGATGCTTTCAGTATTTTCGGTAGAATTGGTGGACTTTATTTTCTGGCCCATTACATCTGTATAAGAGGTCATCACATTGGCTTTCATATCGGAAATCATCACCATCTTTGCTCCCATCATTTCCATTTCCATTTTTGTTTTATCCCCTTTCATACTGAATAAAACTTGGGTCGTTTCGTCTGGCAACATCTTCCTTATTTCCTCGCTCAAGTTCAGATAAGAGACCTCATAAAGAATAGTCCCTTCAAAATCCTGACTGTATAGGACAAGAGAAAGTGAGCTAGCAAGGAAAATAGATAGTATGGTCCGTTTCATGTTATGAATTTTAATAAATAGCAATTTACGCCGATCATTCAGCATAATTCCTATAAGACCGCAAAAGCACTATGCAACGCTTAAATGGAATTCTTCTGGACTTACCTAAAAAGTGCTGAAACCTGCGAGTAAACCACTCTCTCTTCCTTTTTAGTCGTCACGAAAAGGTGGTAAAGCGAGCGTACATCACTTAGCGACAATCAACTCAATTCTCCGATTTAATTCTCGACCTTCAAACTCATCATCATTTGTAGCCATCGGCTGGGATTCACCGTACCCTTTTGCAACAAGTCGTGAAGGATCGATACCTTTCTCTATCAACCAATTACGCACAGCGATAGCCCTCCTATTGGAGACCCGCAAGTTTACTTGTTTGCTCCCAATGTTGTCTGTATGGCCAGCAATCTCAATCGCGAGGTTGGGATTCTGATTCAGCAACTGAAGTACTGAATTTAATATAGGCGTACTTTCTTTACGAATCCTGGTCTCGTCAAATTCAAAGTAGACATTTCTCAGAATCGCTTTCCTTCCTGTTGACTGCAGATCTGGAGATTCAGGTTGTACAAGATTTTCCACTTGCTGCTGCTCATACTTGATTTCACGATCAATGTTCTCATCGGGAACGACTACACTGCCCGCATCACCAGATGGAGTGGTTGGGACCACTACTGGTTCACGATCCATGTCTGAGGCAAGGATAATTTCTGAATCTTCCCCATCCTCTGGAACCGGACCCCCTACGTAAAAGTCCTTAATGTGGGTAGTGGATGTACCGCCGGTTGCATGAATTTCAAATTCTGCCAGTTCTACCACCTGGTTGTCACTGTACTTAAGCTCCACTTTGAATATATCATCCGCTGTAATGTCTGTCTCGTATTCTCCTAGCGCGTTGGTTTCGGAGAAATAGTAAAGGTCAAGGTATTCAATTGGGCGAAAGAAAATCCTGGCATTCGCTACAGGTTCGTTGGTAGCTCCATCCAGCACCCGTCCCTTGATTCTGACTGTACTTACCTCCCAGAAAAAGAAGATGTCGTAATCTCCGAAGGTATTGAGTCGGTTGGAAGTAAAATATCCGGATAGCTGGTCAGGGTTTAGCTTGAAATGGATCTCATCGTCCGGAGTATTGATGGGGAAGCCCAGGTTGACAGGCTCTGACCATTGATTGGTTGCTTCATTAAATTCTGACCTAAATATGTCGTACCCACCCATGGTTTCGTGACCATTAGAGGCAAAGTACAAGGTTTTTTCATCTGCGCTCATGAATGGACTATCTTCTGCGTATGGTGTGTTGATGTTACTAGCAAAAGGCGAGGGCTTACTCCACTTACCCGTTTCTGGATCTCGATAGGATTCAAAAAGATCCAGATTTGGCTTTTTGCCACTGCCTACATCTTTGGCGAAGAGAATTCGATCTTCGTGCTCATTAATAAAGAAATGGCTGCTTAGGTGGGTACTGGTAATCTTACTATCAAATTCCTGAGGTGTGGACCAGCCATTTTTGCTATCTGTTGGCTCGCTATAGAAAAGGTCACCGCCCTTTTTGCTTCGAAACTGAAAGAGTCTGCCATCCTCCGCAACTACTTCAATATTGGCATTGTCTCGGGTGAAAGTTCCCACATCTCGCACTACAGTTGGGGAAGACCAGGCCCTGTCTCCCTCATGTCGAGTATGATAGATTAGGAACTGATCAGGCTTGGTTGCATCTCGATCAGATAAGAACAGAAGTTCCTCCTTGCCCGAAAAAAATACAGGACTCAACTCTGCATACTCGGTGTTGATTCCCTCGTGTAAAAGATGAACCTCGTAATCCTCCGGATTATCTAGATATTTTTTAGCAGCCGTAGCTTCTTCTATCCATTTCTTGGCCTCACTAATAACGATGTTACTTTTTCTTTCAGGTCTATCGATAAAAGTCCGTAAAGAAGCCACGGCTTCTTCAAACATGTAGGCTTCTAGCTGCACCCTTCCTTTCCAGTAATAAAAGAACTTATCGCTTTTGGACATCTCTTCCTCATAGGCAAGAAACGCCGATTGATCTGTGTACTGCCGATCTGAAAGCAGCATACAGATCTCATTCTTGTAAACTACATCTTCAAATTCAGGATTTAACTCGATTACCTGTTGATAGTAAGTGGCTGCTTCTTTGAAATTCTCTTCGTAGAAAGTCTCCTCAGCCTGTTTATGAAGCTTGTAGATATTCTGAGCATATATCTGCAGGACCAAAACGGAAAAAATAGTGATAAGTAAATGTCTTAATACGCCTCTCATAGCTTTAGAGATTCTTGTACAAGTTTAATCAATATGTGTTAAATGTCTATAAATAAACTAGTTATTGATTAAAATAACCGATCTGAATCCCAAATAAAAAGACGAATCCATCAAAATCAGAGTTTTGTATCAATTGCAGGTCTAAACCATAAGTTTTTTGATAACTAAGCTTAGCATATGGCTTAAAGTATCTGAATTTCTCCACCATTAGCTGTCCAGATAAATGCAAGAGCCAGAATTCATCCCGTTCTAAAATCGGGGCAGCATTTTCATCCCATATCATATCGCCGTAGCAAAGCGAAGTAACCCCTTGCAGTGAAAGATGTTCATTACGCCAAAATTCAAAACCAAAAAATGGGCCGCCGTAGCGATAATCCAAGCTAAATGTGCGGGGAAAGACCACAAATTCCTGATTAAGTCCCGCGAAATCCACTGCTAGAAATCCTGCCTGCCACCGATTGTATTGAAATCCAATTCCCAGCGCAGTGTTGAAATTACTTCCCAAGTAATGTGGAGCATATCTTGCCTCTCCCAGCAGGTAAAATCCTAGATCATAAGGAGGCGGCTCTGCTATTGAATCTACTTCAACTGTATCTAAAGGGGTTAGCTCAAGAAGCGCGGTGCTGTCTTTCTCTTGCGCATTTACCTTGGTAAAAATGAAGATTAGGATAACTGAAATGCAGAAGTATTTCATGATCTTTCAATGCAAAGCTATTTGAAGGATTTATACGGCAGGGCGGAAATTGAAGAATCTTGTTTTTAGAAGTGGGAACTAATCCGTAGACGGTACGCTTCGCTTCAAATGAAATACTTATTTCCGTTCGTATTTGCCTTAATCCTTGGATGTAGCAAACCTCCTGATGCAGAGGAAACAGTTGCAAATGCAATTGACTTCTCTGGTGTAAAAAAGCTAGAAAATGCTGAGATCTCATTTTCCTTTCGAGGCACTGATTATGTTTATCAAAAACGGAACGGGGTTTATCGGTATTCCCGGTCTTTGAAAGACAGTCTCGGAAATGACGTTCAGGATGTTCTCACGAACACAGGCTTCAATCGCTTTGTAAATGGAAAGTTGATCCTTCTTGAAGAGGAAAAAAAGGAAACACTATCTGCTTCATTAAATTCTGTAATCTATTTTGCGTTTCTGCCATTCCCTTTAGCAGATGATGCAGTAAATTCAACTTATGTTGATAAGGTTAGCATTAAAGACCAGAAGTATCATAAAATCAAAGTGACTTTTGATGAGGATGGCGGAGGAGAAGACTATGAAGATGTCTTTATCTATTGGCTTGCCTTTGATGATTACAGTCTCGACTATTTGGCCTATAGCTACAATGAAAAAGATGGAAAAGGATTAAGGTTTAGGCAAGCCTACAATCCGAGAAGGGTAAACGGTATCCTGATCCAAGACTACCGGAATTTCAAGCCTCGGGACGAAGTAGAGCTCAGCCTAACAAACATTGATCAAGCTTTCACTGCTGGGGATTTGACATTACTGTCAGTGATTGAGTTAAAGCAGGTGAGTTTTTAACATTCCTGCTTTGTCAAAACTGATTCAAAAAAAGCCCTCTTGTTGGCGAGGGCTTTATCATATAAGTTCCAGTGAAGTAAATCTAATTCAGCATCTCTTTGATCTTTTCGTAGACGGCAGGCCCTGTGAAGCCAAACTTCTCATCCAAGACCTTGGCAGGTGCAGAGTATCCAAAGTGATCAAGACCAAATACCTTACCGCTTGGGCCTACCAGCTGCATCAGGTTTACCGGTAAGCCGGCAGTGAGTCCAACAATAGGAAGCGTACCCAGGATTTCCTTTCTGTACGCTTCAGGCTGATCTGCAAATAACCCTTCGGAAATCACAGAGACAATATTGCACTTTATTCCATCTGCTTCCAACAGCGTTGAAGCTTCAACCAAAGTAGCTACTTCACTGCCATTTGCCAGCAATGTGATTACAGCGTCATCATCACTTTGGACTCGGTAGGCTCCCTTCTTTGCCTCAGCATGGCTTGCCCTCGTCAAACTCTTAATATTTTGGCGGCTGAGAATCAAGCCAGTGGGACGGTTTTTTGTGTTGAGCGCCATCTCGTAGGCTACGGTAGTTTCCTCCGCATCTGCCGGACGAAGTGCTAAAAAAGATCTGGTACCACTGTGATTCTTTACTTGCTCCATCAGTCGAATCTGCGCCTCTTGCTCCACGGGCTGATGGGTAGGTCCGTCCTCCCCTACCCTGAATGCGTCGTGCGTCCACAGGTAGATCACCTGTAGTTCCATTAAAGATGAAAGCCTAATGGCAGGTTTTTGGTAGTCTGAGAAAATAAAGAAAGTACCAACGACAGGAATTACTCCGCCATGCAGTGCCATACCATTCGCCATGGCAGCCATGGAAAACTCCGATACACCAGCGTGCAAGAAATTTGCATCAAAAATGCCTGGACTAAACTGCTCCACCTTTTTAAGATATCCGTCAGTTTTATCACTGTTGGCAAGGTCTGCAGAAGCTACGATCAAATTTTCCAGTTTACCAGCAAGGAATCCCAATACTTCGGCAGAGGCAGCCCTGGTAGCTACATCTGCTTTTTGCGTAATCTCACTAAAATCGAGTGCACTAAGATCTTTGGCAAGGAACCCATCCAGCTTTGTACTCAGCGCTGCATTAGCACTTCTCCACTCCGCCTCACTTTCTTGCAGCGTCTTTGCTTCCAGGGCTTTTTTCTTTTTGATTTCTGTGTATTCATTCATCACCTCTTTTGGTACCAAAAAAGGATCATTGACATCTCCGCCCAAGCTCTCAACAGTCTTAGCGAAATCAGCTTTTGTACCACCAAGTGGCTTGCCATGGAGTTCGGTTTCCCCTTCGTAAGGATTGCCATCGGCATCCACACAGCCTTTACCAATGATGGTCTTGCCGATGATAAGGGTTGGTTTTGAGTCCTCTGCTTTGGACGCCTTTAGCGCCGATCTGATCTCATCATGATTGTGGCCATCGATTTCTATCACATTCCAGTTCCAAGCCTTATATTTTAGGGCTGTATCTTCTGCCGTCACCTCCTCTACGTATGTAGACAGCTGCACATCGTTAGAATCAAAAAACATGACCAGGTTACTCAGCCCAAGATAGCCAGCAATCCTTCCCACTCCTTGAGATATCTCCTCCTGAATGCCTCCATCTGAGATGTAAGCGTAAATCGTATGCTCACTCCAATCACCAAACTTTGCCTCCAAAAACTTGCCGGCAAGGGCTGCCCCTACTCCCATTGCGTGACCTTGACCTAGCGGCCCTGAAGTGTTCTCTACTCCTCGCTCTACATCTACCTCTGGATGTCCGGGGGTGATCGATCCCCACTGACGAAAGTCTTCCAAATCCTTTTTCGTGTAGTATCCTAGAAGGTGCAATTGCGAATACAGCATTGCTGAGAGGTGTCCAGGATCCAGAAAAAATCGATCTCTCCACATCCAGGAGGGATTCTCAGGATCAAAACGGAGAAATTCTTTGTACAGAATGTGGATAAAATCAGCTCCACCCATAGGACCTCCTGGATGGCCTGAATTAGCCTTCTCCACCATCGCGGCGGATAAAATTCTAATTGTATCAGCTGATTGTAAGTCAATATCTTTCATGTTGGATTCTAATTCTCAGAAAATAAAGTATGTGTGTAAATGGAATTAATAATGCAAAGTCTCTTGCGCTAGCAGAGCTCAAAGCTATCAATAAGATCGGACTAATCTGAGTCAAGTAAGTCAGTTATTACCGAGACTGATTGATGTTGAGTTCAGGGCTCCCTTTTCACTTTTGAAACACACCTACTGAGTGACCAACTTACTTAGCAATGTCACCAGTAATCATAGCCTAGCCCGCTGTGCAAGCATAATCCACCAACCTATTTGCTGATTTGCTCCTGTATAAAAGAGGTATTCTTCTTGGGTTTGAGGGTTAAAAGTTACTTGAGCTGCAATGATCTCGTCTTTTTCTAAAATAGACCCATCCTTCGTCAATATTGGGGTATCATCCTGTTTCCAGGGTCCGAAAGGATGATTGGCTGTAGCGTAGAAAATTGCTTCATCATCATCGAATTCAGCGGTTCGGACGGCCACAAAGCCACCATCCGGCGTTTTTGTGATCTGTCCTTCTGCACCGATGGGTGTATCCACAAGCTGAAAGTCTGACCAGGTATAGCCGTCATCTGAGGATACCGCTCCAATAATCCAAATTTCAGAGACGAGATCAGGGGCATTATTCCAACCTATAAAGACCATATACAATAGACCTTGGTGCGCTACTATACTGGGTGATGTAATCAGGTAGACATCTTTACCTGCAAGTATTCCTCTTGGCACTACTGGAAGTTTTCGCTGGGTATAAATTCCATCCACTCTGTCCGCTTCTGCAAGATAGATCTGTGATTGATATGTAGTTTCATCATCATAACCAATGTAGAAAATCTGGTGCTTGCCAGTAGATGACTTCCTATAAAATGGAGTTTCTTTAAAAAGATCAAGGCCATCATTATTCTCCTCAAATACAACCGCCTTATTTACTGACCACTGATTGATAGACGCACCATTAGCCAGCTTGATGGCTGCCCGTCCTTGATAATCTCCCGTGTATACCATTCTTAGGTTTCCATCCTCATCATAAAAGACGTGACTGTCACTTGCTACCTCATAATTCTCCGCTGGAATCAGATCCCTTAGCACAGGATTGTTTGTATCCCTTTGCCAGACATCTGTTTCTGGACTTGGCAATGGCATATCTTCTGGAGAGTTTTTATTACATGAGAAAACCAGAAATGCGAGAAGTATGAGTTGAAGTTGATGTTTCATATCTAAAGTTCTACATTCCAAACTTGAAATCCCCTACCATATTTTCTTTAGAAAAGAATCAGAGATTTAACAAGGTCCGCTACCAATTTTATTAATTCAAAATAGCAAAAAGCTTATCTTAAGGCATGATCTTCATGCAATTTCTAATTGGTCCGCTGCTGCTCATACTTTCCATATTATTCAAGATTTTTCCTCCCAAGAAGATCAATGATCTTTATGGGTATAGAACCACAAGATCCATGAAATCGCAGGAAGCTTGGGAAGCCTCCAATCGCCTCTCTAGCAATCTGATGGTGGGAGTTGCGGTGGTATGTTGCGCGGTACAGCTAATCCTGTTCTTCCTGCTTTCTCCCGCTACTGCCATTTTAGTTACATGCATTTTAATGTGTGTGCTTTTATTAGCGCTCATCCCAATCACTGAAAACTTCCTGAAAAAGAATTTTGAATAGCTGTGCTGGTGCTAAACACTACTTTTTTACTCAAAGGAAACATCGCTAATATTTCCCACTTTCAGACAGGACTGGGTATAGACTATAACCTGCCTCTTTCAGTAAATTTATGATTCCTTCCTGGCCTCCCAGATGTCCCGCACCCACAGCAAAAAAGGTAGGCTTTTCTTTCGCGAGCTCTGGAATATTTTTGATCCAATTTTGATTGCGTTCGTGTAACAGCAATTCCACTTCATCAGGAGAAAAATATTCTACACTCGCGCTGTACAGTTGATTGATATCCTCTTCCTGATATAGAGTAATCATCGACCTAAAAAGAACCTCCATTTGTTTGCGGTCCTTAAGTAGCTCGATCAAATCCTCAGCTTGGTCGGTATAGGGAATCTTGTCAAACAAAGCTGCTTGAAATCCGATCGTCTCAAGACCTAAAATTTCCTTTTTCTGATCAATGGCACGCTGTACAAAACTCATCTCATAACTGGCAGAGGCTCCCTCTATAAAAGTGGGAAGAAGTAGGGTTTCGACCATAAAGGGTTTGAAAGAATTTACCTGCGCAACACTAAGCCCGGCAGCTTCCTGCAGTTGTGTATCCAAAAGCTCCATCTCCTCCTTTGTCAGCATTTGGTCCAGAGTACTTCCATCCGTCATAGACATGTTTTGCATCATTTTCATTTGTAGACTCGGGGCGTCCATATCCAGCTCCATCACAACCTGTTCGGATTGGTCAAAAGCTTCTTGCACTTCCTTGGATAAGTAGAAATCTGCCTCAGGTAATAGGTGAAATGTCCCAAAGATGTATGCCTCCTGGATCTCCGGACCAGTCAGTTTCCAAAGTAGCGCATCTTCCAGCTTATTCTCCTCGGATGCATCTGCGCTTGTTTTTATTCCAGAGCATCCGGCGATTCCGCAGAGAAGAAAAAAGTAAAATACCTGCAGATAGAGTTTGATACGGCTGTTCTTAAATAGGATTTTCATCATTTATTGAAATTTTGTCAATGGGTTAATCTTCACTTTGGGTATCCAAAATCACTACCGGAAAATCTTGGCCGATAGAAAAAGTGTGCGGGTATTGTGGACTTCCTTTGTACTGAATGCTCAATTGCGGTACCTGGTCGTCCAGATACGATTTGAGTTCGAAAATAGTGACTTTTCCATCCTTTGGCGCTCCATCCGCCTCGCCATTTAGCGCCTTCAGCAATGCGTGCGTAAATAGCCCATGACCCAATGACTCAAATTCCGTAGCGTATTGATCACTTCCCGCAGAGGCCATCACGTGAATACCTGCGCTTCTGGAGAGCTGAGCAATGGCTTTCTCCTCAGAAGCACCTCTCTGCGCAATTAGCTCCACCGAACCACCCGACTGGCAAGCATCCATGATTACAAGCTGCTTTAGCGCTTTGATCTCGCGCATTGCAAGCTGTAATTCCTGCGCTTCAATCCCATACTCACGAATCCTGGAATTGTCATATAGCCTTTTTGCTTCTGTTGAGACGAGGTAAAAATCTCCATCTACCATACTGCCATGACCAGCAAAGTAGAAGATGAATACATCATTGATCGATAGTACTTCAGCCAGCGCTTCCACTTTATTCAAGATTTTTTCGCGAGAAGCGTCACCATCATATAAAGTGTGAACTTGTACTTCACTGTAAATGGCAGAACCCTGCTCCTTCATTTGCCGAGAAAACGAGGTAGCATCTGGTCTTGCATAGTTCAGATTGAGATTAGCATTTTCATATTTATTGATCCCCACAGCTAAAACATGGCAAACACTGCCAGGAATTTTGCTGTCGGAATAAAGCGTAACGGATGCACGATTAGAGATGATTCCCGACGTGGAAGAGGCAGTCGCTGAGAATTCGTTTAAACCTGCCACCAGCTTTGCCTCTATGGTAAATATTCTAGCGTCTTCCTCCGACCTTGATTTCTGTAAACGGTTCTCTATAGATATCTGCTTGTCATTGTGAAAGAGCTTCAAATCCACCATTCCTCCTCCCATGTCCTCCGCTTTCATGTAGAGCAGCGCGCTACTATCTCCTTGGATCCGTCCGCTTAGCTTGATCTTAGGAGGAGGTGATTGGTCTATTACAGACCCAACTGTGACCTTGCCTTTTCCACTGGAAAATACCTTTTCAGCAAGCCCAGGCACATAAAAATCTTGCATCACCTGATCAGCACCCAACACCTCCATTCCCCTCGTAAAATGAATGTTGGAAATGGCTTGATCAGTGGCATCAAAAAAACCCTCTGGAGTCCGGACCATCCAATCGTTCTTTCCAATTTGCAAATGTTGGTATAGTACCTTTCTGGTAGACGGATTCCAAAATTTAGTGACTCCATCCACATCTGTGGTCATCATTAGGTCACCTTTTATCTGTAGACCCGTAATCTCAGCTTGGTGCGCTTGTACTGTGGCCAAGTTCACACCAGCCCGGTCCCAGTACCTCAGCTTCCGGTCTGCCCCCACCCCTAAGGTCTGTTGGTTCCATTGGGTTGCAGCAAAAATGGGACTGCTATGTTTGATTCTACGCTTAATCAATCCACTATACAAATCCCAGTAAATAATCGCGCCATCCCACCCTGAAGTCAAAATCTCGTTTTCTGTAACTTCTATCGATGTGACTATGTCTTTGTGACCAATAAATTCCTGCACAAACTTTCCAGTCTCTACTTCCAGTAGTCGCAGCGTTTTGTCAAGTAGCGCAGTGATGAGATATGCGTCATTTTGAGAAAATGCCAGTTCGTAAGCCGAGTTGCCTTCATTGTAGATTGAATTTTCTCGCTCCCAGGTTACAGTATTCCAAATACTAATGGTTCCATCCCAGGCGGTGGAAGCAAGTGACCGCCCATCGTTACTTATAGCCAAATCAAAAATGGGTTCTCTGTGGGCTTGAAGTCTCTTGATAAGTTTTCCGCTTTGTTGATCCCATATGATAATCGTGCCATCACCACTTCCAGTTGCCAGTATACCTGGCTTCACTTGCTCGAAGCAGAGTACACCTTTATCGTGACCGATGTACTCCATCTCGATGGCCGCAGACTTTGTATTCCAACGGCGAGCCTTATTTCCCGTCTTTCCTACAAAAAAAGATTTATCCGATAGGAAGCGTGCAGGTTTGTATTTCACCCACTTAGCGATGTAGTATTCCCAGTAGTTACCAAAATCGTAATCCAACCCGGTAGAATTTCTATTTAAAATTCCATCAAACCTTCTCAACTCTTTACCTTCAAAGTCTAGGACCAAGACGATATTATCCACAGCTACCAAGAGGGCCTTTTCACCAGGAACAAACGAAGCATCATTGCATTGACCATTTATTTGAAGAGCCGCGGAAAGCTCGTTAGATGTATTAAAAATCCAGATACTGTCTTCTTTTGCCAATAGATAAAATTGACCGTCGCTACTAAAATCGGCCGATACAATATCCTCGTAATCAGTACCCACCTCGGCCAAGACCTCATGGGTTTCAACGTCGTATTTTATTGCCGGAGAACTGTTAGATAGTTTTACAAAAGTGGTTCCGGAAGGATCAAATGCGGTAAGCGTTCCGCAACCTCCGCAATAGCCACTTTCTGGTTTAAAAGCCTTTTGAAGCGCCCAATCCGATGTACGGTACAAGCTTGCAGTACGCTGGTCTTCACCCACCAAAAGATGCTTCCCTTCAGGACTAAAGTTCAGACTAACTCCGTAACCTAAACCTCGGTCAGGATTGACACGTATCTTTTTTTCCAGCTTAAAGTCTTTTGTATTAAAGATGGCAACAGAATCAACATACCCTCCTGCCGCCAACCAGGTCCCATCAGGACTGAATGCAACAGCTGTCATAAACTGACCAGTACTGCTTGATTGCCACACCAACTTCCCAGAATCAATCTCCCATACAGCCACTGTACCATCGGCACTGCTCGTGGCAAGTCTATTTTCAAAAAATGATATACCATTTACGGTACTGGTATGTCCCAGGAATGTGCGTATTTCATAACCTGAAGCAACATCCCAGACCTTAGCAGATTTGTCACGGCTCGCAGTAAATAAATATCTACCATCGGGAGATAATTGTGCAGTTTTTATCACCTCTCCGTGTCCCTTTTGTATGACTGCCTGAAATGACTGAGCCTCCGAAATTCGGAGGCTCAAGATCGTTGAAACTAAAACGCAAATTCGAAGAAAATTAATCATCAAGATGTGCGGTCCAAACAGGAATTACGGCATGATTTACAACATCTTCAGCAATACTACCAGCCAGGAAGTGCCCAACACCTTTTCGCTGGTGCGTTCCTAAGGCAATCATATCGGCTTTTATGTCCTCTGCATAATAGACTATTCCGTCTTCTTCGTTTTTGTAGTTATAAATATCTATTGAGTAATTCTTGATGTCATACTTCTTTACGAACTCTTCCATTTGCTGCATATCGTGTCGGGTAGAAGTAAAACTTGCAGGAGTATTGATCTTGACAATATTGAGTTGCGCCTCCAAAGTTGATTGTAATTCCTTGAGCCTGGAAATAAAACCTGCATCTGTGTGTGAAAAATCAGATGCAAAAACAATTTTTTCAATTGGTTCTATTTCACATCTATTCATTGTTGTAATCACCGGGCAGGTTGCTTTTCTCACAATCTTTTCCGCGATGGAACCCACAAGAAATTCATTTAAGCCTTCTGCTCCTTCCGTCCCTACAACCAGAAGATCTACTTTCTCTTCTACCACCTGATCAATAATGGTGTTATAAGCATTACCCAGCTGAATTTTGCTTGTGATCTTATCATCCGAATACTTGGCTTTTGTAATGACTTCTGAGAGCTTCATGTCTACTTTTTCATACATCTTTTTGATGTATAGTTGCTCCAGCGGATTTACGTCCTGAATCCCCATGGTCCGAAAGGAGTCGGTGGTAGGGTGTTCAATCACATTCAATAACATGATCTCGCTATCGACCTTATCAGCTATCTGGCAAGCGAGATCCAAAGCGTGCTCTGCAACAGGTGAGAAATCGTAGGGGACTAATATTTTTTTCATTTTACTGCTTGAATTTTGAAATTGAAATTAACACAAATTGAAAAGAAAAGCAGGTTTTAGTGTAGCTAGCTAAATGCCCTAACCAACTGCTAAAAAGCGCATAGTCCTTGAGGCACTTCCATTAAGCTTCCCACTTCTATTCACAGCTTATTCCAAAGAGCAAGGTCCACCACGTAAATAAACTAGACCATAAGGTAAACTTATGGATTATCAATAAAGATGATTACTTGCAAATTTCACAATGGATCATCCCATACCCATGGTCAGATTGCGGGCTATTTAACAAACAGGCTTTGTATTAGAGTATTTAAAATAAAATTCTGAAAATTCCCACAATTCCTATAATTCAACAAATAATTAAGGTGTACTTACTGACAAAACAAAGTTAATTTCGTGAAGGTTGATTAATTGAACAAAATCGCATACACAAATACAAAAAACAGTTTATGACAATAGTCGGAAAAAAATTTCCAAGCATTGAAGTCAATGCAATGAATGAACTAGGTGATACATTTCAGATTGATGTGGTAAAGGAAGCCATCGGCAACAAAAAGAAAGTATTGCTTTTCTGGTATCCCAAAGATTTCACTTTTGTCTGCCCAACAGAATTGCATGCTTTCCAGGCAGCCTTAGGCGAATTTGAGAAAAGAAATACAATTTTGATTGGTGCGTCATGTGACACGCCTGAAGTCCATTTTGCGTGGCTTAACACTGAAAAAGACAATGGTGGTATTGAAGGAATCACTTACGATCTACTTGCAGATAGTAACAGAAACCTGGCAAATGCGCTGGGAATCTTAGATATCGCAAATGTGAAGTATGATGAAAAACAAAATCTCGAATTGCTGGAAGGTGATAATGTGACCTACCGGGCAACTTACTTAATTGATGAAGAAGGCATTGTTTTTCACGAAGGTATCAATCATATGCCAGTCGGTAGAAACGTAAATGAGTTTCTACGACTTATTGATGCTTATAAACACGTGCAGGAAAAAGGTGAGGTATGCCCTGCGAACTGGGAAGAAGGAAAAGAAGCAATGACGGCCAATCGTGACGGGGTAGCTTCCTATTTGCAAAGCGTAAACTAAAGAAAGATGATTACAGAATTAACAGAAGACAATTTAAGCGAAGTTCTTAAAGATGGTGAAAACACAGTAGTGCAGTTTTCCGCAGGTTGGTGTGGAAACTGCAGAATGATGAAGCCTAAAATGAAAAAACTTGCTTCTGAAATGCCAAACATAAAGTTTGTAATTGCAGACGCTGAAAAGTTTCCGAATTCCAGAAAACTAGCGGACGTAAGCAACTTGCCAACGTTTGCCAGCTTTAATAAAGGGGCACTCCTAGACCAAGTGCAAACCAATAAGTTTGAGGTTTTGAAAGACTTTGTCAATGAGACTACCCGTAATTAAGCATTTAGTCGGGTTTATTGAGGAACGAGATGAGGATTTCGTAAACGAAACCATCGAAACCCTTGAATCACTGGCAGAGGCTAAAGGCATTAAAGATGAAGAGCTTGATGTAATTGGTGAGCTACTTTCAAATCTGTACGGAGCAGTGGAAGTAAATACAGCCATTCAAGCAGGAGAAGCTAAGAAAGATGCCTTAAACGGATTTATGAAAAGGGTAATGGGTTCAATAGATAATTGAGCGACATTTTGAAAACACATGAAAGCGGCCACTGGTCGCTTTTTTTGTTTGTGGGAACAACAATGGTCTGATTTTTGGTTTAACCAGGACAAAGAACACAACCTTGAAGAAATCCTTCTTTCAATATGCTTTCCATCTCACTCTGATCTTTGCGATTGCAGCTCTTGGAGGCACTGCATTTATCGAGGAGGTTCCAGAAAAGGCTGAAAAAACCGAGAAAGCAGAAGAGGGACTTTACAGCTACTTCGGCAATAAGAAGTTTGGAAAGGCGGTCCCGAAATTCAAAGACTTTCAAGGGCAAGCAAGGGTTACAAACTTGACGTGGGAGACCAACAAATCCTTAAGAAAGCCACGAGCAAGAGACTTCAATATTTATTTCATTTATCATACAAGCTACTTAGAGGGAGCCCCTTTTTCTTGTTGAATCAGAAAATAATTTTTAAAAACCTTTAAGTACAATAAAATGAGACTATTAAAATTTAGTTTGTTCGGTTTAGTAATTGTGATCCTTGCTTCTTCATGTGCAGTGGTTCGGCAGGGCGAAGTAGGTGTAAAACGTCGATTTGGGAAACTGGATCAAAATATCATGGAACCGGGCGCCAGGGCATTCAATCCCTTTACAACCACGGTAATTAGATTACCGATCCGAACAGTAAATGTGGAAATCCAGAGTAACCTTCCTTCCAAAGAAGGTCTTAATGTGCAATCAGTGATTTCAATTCTGTATCACATCAAGAAAGAGGATGCAGCTGATATCATTGAAAATATCGGAACTAATTATGAAGACGTAGTAATACGTAGTGTATTCAGGTCGGCCTCCGCGGACGTATGCTCCCGGTTCTTTGCAAAGGACATGCACACGGTAAAACGCGCGCAAATTGAATCTGAAATACGAGATCGGATGAGTGAATTGCTATCTGATCGCGGATTTGAGATAGAAGCTGTCTTGCTTAAGACCATCCAGTTGCCTCCAGGCCTTTACATGGCGGTAGAAAACAAGTTGGAAGCAGAGCAAGAGGCGCAGCGGATGGACTTTGTGCTACAGCGTGAGCGCATGGAAGCGCAAAGAAGAAAGGTGGAGGCGGAAGGTATCCGCGATGCGCAGAAAATTTTGCAGGAAGGTATCAATCCGCAGATTATCCAGTGGCAAAGTATTGAGGCGTTCAAAGAACTGGCCAATTCCCCGGGATCCCGTGTGATCATCACCGATGGTACAGCGCCATTTCTGATTGAACCGCCAGCAGATAATTAGAGTCTTTAATCAAAGCAAAAAGCCGGGGACAGCAACGTCTCCGGCTTTTTTGATTTTAGGCCAGGTGATATTCAAAAAAACTCCATGAAGTTTTATCAAGGAAGCGGAAAATCTCAAAAACCCGAGAAAGCTGAAACCTTCAGCACTTTTCAAAGTAATTCCCTAGAGTGTGACGAACTGTTCCTTAGATGATTTAAATGGCAGAAATCCCCTACTGTAGCTCGCCAAAAGATTTCATATTTTGCAGTTTGAATCTTTACCATTTCTTTAAACAAAGACTTCAGAGCAAAAATGAAGGAAATACGATTGAATGCTGTTTTTTTAGTATTGCTGGTGCTTGCCTCAGGCTGTACAGTTGCGCGATTTTTCAAGTGGAATTTTGCGAATATCGACGATCACAAAAGATTTACCAACGCTCCAGTTGCCAACAGCACGGAAGACATTTACTCATTCAAGGCCAAAGAAGACAGTATCATTTTTCCAAAGTTGGTTATCAAAAAAGAAAAGTACCCTTTTGAAGAGGGACTTGATAAAAGTAAGACTGTAGCTTTTCTGATCATCAGAAATGATACCATTATCTATGAAAAATACTTTAACAAGTACAGCGAGGATTCCTGGGTCAATTCATTTTCCATGGCCAAATCCTTTGTGTCTACGCTGGTCGGGATTGCCATTGATGAAGGACACATTCAAAGCGTAGATGACCCAATTGGTAGATATGTCCCCCAACTTGGTGAAGCGTACGGTGCGGTGAGTATCAGACATATCTTGGAGATGCGGAGTGGTGTGAAATACAAAGAGGCATACTACTCTCCTTTCAGTGATGCAGCAGTAGACTATTACGGAAAAAACATCAAAAAAAGGTTTTCCAAATTTGATTTGGAGATCGACCCTGATACAAAGTTCCAATACCGAAGCGTAAATACCCAAGTACTGGCGGAGGCTGTGGAAAATGCCACAGGAATGAAAATTTCCGACTATCTGGAAGAGAGAATTTGGAAGCCGCTCGGTATGGAGTACCCCGCCTCCTGGAGTATCGACAACAAAAAAGATTCCACAATGAAGGCATTCTGCTGTTTAAACGCAACCGCAAGAGACTTTGCTAAATTTGGACTTCTCTTTCTCAATGAAGGGAGGTGGAATGGCCAGCAGATAGTTCCGCAGGAGTGGGTGAGAAAAGCCACCACTTACGATCGTGCTAAAAATGGCTTCAGGTATACCTACCAGTGGTGGAATAATGTATCCTATGATTCTATTGGCAACTCAGAATTTGATGTAACTCAACTGCACGATACAATAACCTGGAGAGATCAGGATTACTATCGCTATCCCGATGAAGATTTTATGGCCAATGGACATTTGGGCCAATACATCTACGTAAACCCGAAACACAAGGTGGTCATCGTCCGGCTAGGAGAAAAGCCAGGTAAAATAACCCCCGGTTGGGGCAGCTACATGCAGTGGATAGCAAGACGAAATGGGGTGGATCCGATTCCAGTGGAAGAGTAAAGCATTGTTTAATAGGAACCCAAGCCACCCTTTCCTACGTACCGGCTAAAGAATACGTAATTCTTGCACTAGCTTTAATGCACCCATCTTCAGGGATCTCATGACTAAAGCCAAACAAGAAATATGTAAATCATGTGCAGCTAAACTGACCGGCAGATTTTGTCATCAATGTGGAGAAAAGCGACTTGAAAAAAAGGATCGGATGCTCCGACATCAACTTTCTGAATTTTTCAGCGCTGTTACGTTCGCCGACAACAAAATTTTTCGATCACTAAAGCTGATTTTATTTAGCCCAGGTGGTTTTTCTAAAAACTATGCGGAAGGCATCCGGGTCAAGTATATGAAACCCATCTCAGTCTTTTTTCTTGCCAATCTCATTTACTTCTTATTCCCCTTCATCAATACATTTACCACAAGCCTTGAGCTCCAAATTTCCGCTTTTCCTTATAGCGATTGGGCAGAAAAAAAGGTCGAACTATACCTACTTGAAGCAGATGTTTCCATGAAGGAATTTGCTACAATGTATAATATCAAAACCACGGAGCTCTCTAAGGTCGCGCTGATTCTTTTCGCCTTGACTTTCACAGTTTTTTCTAAGTGTATCCACATAGGTAGCAAACGCAATCTATGGGTGGACAACTTCACCGTAAGCCTGGAATTCCTGACCTTCTTTCTCATTTTCGGTCTTGAAGTACTGATTTTATTAATGTATCCTTTTGTTAAGTTCTTTGATTTCGGGTTTTTGTACACAGATAGTGGTTTAATCCCACTTGGGTTTGTTGTTACCGCATTTTTCTTTATCAAGGCTGAACGCAAGTTTTTTGAATTTGGCAAAGCTCGTACGGGTATCAATGTGGTCTTGAACATCGCTTCGCTGGTTTTCACACTATCTATTTACCGTGGACTTTTGTTCCTAATCACTTTTTATAGCATTATCCTTTGAGTTGGTCAAAAACATCTCATTTACTGGTAATCAAATCCCAAAGACAATTGACCTTCAAGTCTTGCGCTAAATTGCAAGTACCACAGCCCAAAGTCTTTCGGTGATTGATCACTCACTTTAGTGAGCGGGATCCATTCCGTACAGCGATCTGTACTCTTCATTAAGAAGCTCAAAGTCTCCGCATACTGACAGAACGTTCGGTATTTCTTGGAACCAAAACCCACCACCGAATATTTGATGGATTGTGGAGTTCCGATCATCCTGAATTTTTCAATAAACTTCAGCGCATTAAAGGGAGCACCTCCCACTCCATGGGTTGACGTGAGCAATAGCAAGTGACGCATGGCAGGAAATGACTCATAAGCGTTCATTTCAATCAGGTGTGCTTTTATCCCTTGTGTGATAACTACTTCTAGCAGAGCTTTAGCAAACACCATCGTCGTACCTGCCTCCGATCCGCAGGCAATAATCATCGAGCTCTCGTTTTTATGAAAGCGATTTTCGATCTTGTGTGAAGCCGCTGCAATGGGTAACTGAGATACAAAATGATCAAACATGGCTGTCTTGCATCAGCATTGCGAAAGAAAGGTAATCATCAATGTCTGGAAAAAAGGCGGCTTGTGAAGCTGCTCCCAGCGCTAGGTCACGATGTTGAGTCTAACCAACCTCATGAAATTTTCGTCAAACAGCCAAATGAAATAGGGAGAAATATTTACCACCACGCCTGTTAATAGCGATTTCGCATAAAAATCTGTCTCTATTCGCTCATTTTCATTTTGTAAGTAGCCGTTCACCAAATCACCCCGTATGTTCTTGATCACCGGAACGTCCGGAAGTACTTCCACACCAAGAAACTCCGATAGTGCAGCAATGGACTGATTAGCAATCAGATTTTCAATCTCCGACATAAAATCATGCTTGATCATACGGCGTTCTGAAGTGCGTTTCAAATTCACATCGTTGGGAAGCACCACTTTATTGATCAAGTCCATTTCATGGCCATTGATAATGAAATACAGTGCCCCGTTTATATCCCCCTTGAATGCTACACGCATCAAATTCACCTTAAACCTGCCCAGCTCATTGAATTCTTTGATATCCTTGATTGGACCCGCACCAAAACCTGTAAGCTTGGGTTTTACTCGGATTTTTAACATCTGCTCCATCGAAGAGGCCGCCTTGCCCAACGATTCCAGGATCATGTCTTCAATAATTTCAAAATGAAGGGACGAAAAATCTTCTTTACTCACAGCTACTAGTTTACGCAAGTAAAGTAAAAGTAAGGCTTAATTGAATCTAAGTAGAGCAATTTGAAACTTCATGTACTTATTTCACGATCCGCATGGGCACGTACGGAGTGTCTCAAGATCTCTTTACTTTTTGTTGCTATATTCAAGTACTAAAGCAATCTACTTTTATGAAAAATGCCCTCATCATTCTCTGTCTATTCTCTTTGGTGCATACCCCTTTAGCGCAAAAAAGGAAGAACAAAAAAGCCTCTACAACTACTGCAATTGATGAAAAATTTTATGAAGGAATGAAATGGAGACAGCTAGGTCCATTTCGTGGGGGTAGGTCAGCTGCTGTGACGGGAGTTCCTGGTAAGCCTACTTTGTTTTATATGGGAGCTACAGGAGGCGGTGTATGGCGTACCAAAGACGGAGGTAATATTTGGGAGAATATTTCAGATGGATTTTTTGGCGGCTCTATTGGTTCAATCGCGGTAAGTGAGTGGGATCCCAATGTGATTTACGTAGGCGGAGGAGAAATAACACTTAGGGGAAATGTGTCTTCCGGTGACGGAATGTGGAAGTCTGTCGACGCGGGCACCACTTGGCAGAGGGCAGGACTACCAAAATCTCGGCACATTCCCAGGATCAGAATTCATCCCAAAAATCCTGATTTAGTATACGCTGCAGTTTTAGGGGATATCTATAAATCTACTAGTGAAAGAGGTGTTTTTAGAAGCCAAGACGGTGGTGCTACTTGGGAGAAAGTACTATTTGCCAATGCGGATGCAGGTGCAGTAGATCTCACTTTTGATCCTAGCAATCCCAGAATTCTGTATGCTACTACTTGGAGAGTAAGGCGTACCCCCTACTCGCTCGAAAGCGGAGGAGAAGGTTCGGCCTTATGGAAAAGTACCGATGGTGGAGACACTTGGACAAACATCTCAAAAAACAAAGGGCTACCCGGCGGAATTTGGGGCATCGCAGGTGTCACGGTTTCACCTGTAAATTCTGAGCGGGTGTGGGCAATCATCGAAAATGAAAAGGGAGGGGTGTATCGGTCAGATGATGCAGGAGACACTTGGCGTCTCATCAATAAAGAACGGAAATTGAGACAAAGAGCTTGGTATTACACAAGAATCATCGCCGATACTCAAGATGAAGATATTGTCTACGTCATGAATGTGCGTTATCACAAGTCTACCGACGGAGGCAAAACCTACAAAACCTATAATGCCCCTCACGGTGACCACCATGACCTGTGGATCGCCCCTGAGGACAATCAGCGTATGGTGATCGCGGACGATGGAGGTGCTCAGGTGTCCTACGATGCAGGTGAAAATTGGTCTACCTATCAAAACCAGCCGACCGCTCAGTTTTATCGCGTCACCACAGATAATTCCTTCCCATATCGTATTTATGGTGCCCAACAAGATAATTCCACCATTAGAATACATCACAGATCAGCCGGAAGATACGTTGGCAACAATGACTGGGAGTCAACCGCTGGAGGTGAGAGCGCTCATCTTGCAGTAAAGCCTGACAACAACGAAGTAGTTTTCGGCGGTAGCTACGATGGCTACCTTACGCGATACGACCATGAGACGAAACAGAGAAGAGCTGTGAATGTCTGGCCAGACAATCCAATGGGTCATGGCGCAGAAGATATGAAATACCGTTTTCAATGGAACTTTCCTATTTTCTTTTCTCCTCATAATCCAGATAAGCTTTACACTACTTCAAACTATGTACATGTTTCCATGAATGGTGGCCAAACCTGGGAGGTGATCAGCCCAGATCTTACCCGTAACGACCCGGCAAAATTGGGTCCCTCAGGTGGACCCATAACCAAAGACAATACCAGTGTAGAGTACTATTGCACCATTTTCGCAGCTGTGGAATCCTACCACGAAGCAGGAGTAATCTGGACAGGTTCAGATGATGGTCTTATTCACGTGACTCGTGATTTTGGAAACTCCTGGCAAAACGTAACGCCCCCTTCTCTACCCGAATGGATGATGATAAATAGCGTGGAGATCGACCCATTCAATAAAGGAGGGCTGTACGTAGCAGGCACACGATATAAGATGGGAGATTACGCCCCTTACCTATATAAAACTGAAGATTACGGCAAGACCTGGAAGAAAATTGTGTCAGGTATCCCGGATGAAAGTTTTACCCGAGTCTTGCGCGCGGACCCGACGAGAAAGGGCTTGCTGTACGCAGGCACTGAGAATGGAATGTACATCTCTTTCGACGATGGTGCCAACTGGCAGACGCTTCAAATGAACCTTCCTATTGTTCCAATCACAGACCTGGCAATAAAAAATCACAATCTAATTGCTGCAACCCAAGGTAGAAGCTTTTGGATACTGGACGACCTAACACCCTTTCACCACATACCCGAAATATCAACTACTGAAAAATACCTTTTCAAGCCAATGGACAGTTATCGACTAGGTGGAGGCAATGGCAGGACCTCAATGACAGCAGGCACCAATCACCCAGGAGGCGTGCTGGTAAATTTCTTCCTTCAAGATACTTCCAAGACAGATACGATCTCCATTAGTTTTTTAGAGAAAGATGGAGATCTGATCAAGAAATTCAGTACTCACCCTAGCAAAAAGGAAAATGAAGCATCGCTCAATGTGGTGCCAGGTTTTAATTCCATCAATTGGAACATGAAATACATCGGTGCGAAAACCTTTGAAGGTATGATCCTCTGGGCTGCGACCACTGATGGTCCTCTTGCAGTACCTGGAACTTACATGGTGAAAATGGAGACAAAATCAGGTAGCCAGATTCAAGAATTTGAGATCCTCGCCGATCCACGTGCATCCGCTAGTCTGAGTGACTACCAATCCAAGTTTGACTTTTTGATCAAAGTGCGAGACAAGCTTAGCGAAACCAATAAAGCCATCATCCGCATTCGCGAAGCAAAAAAACAGATGCGGCTCGTTCTGGATAAAACAAGCGAACACAAAGAACTGGATGATTATGGCAAAGAACTCATGGATCAGATGTCTACTATTGAAAAGGCGCTTTATCAAACCAAGAACGAAAGCGGCCAAGACCCATTGAACTTCCCGATCAGACTTAATAATAAGTTGGGCCATCTAGCCTCCTTAGAGGGTATTGGGAACTATCCTCCAACAGACGCATCACTCGCTTTTTACAAGGAGGTTTCTGCCAAGATTGATAATGAGTTGAATTCACTAAAGATAATCTTCGATGAGGGTATCAGTAAGTTTAATGAAATAGTCAAGAATGCTGAGATAGCAGCGGTGCAGTTGACGGAGCAATAAAGCCTAAAACTGCTTCTGAATTATGAATTTTGATTCTTCACTCAAGAAGCTATTCCTAATTTTGTGCTATGGATTTTGATGAATATCTAAAATCGAAGAAAATCGATCCGGGGAAATTCAAAGATCAGGCACCTGAAAAGTATCATGAATGGGAGGGTATTTTCAACCAGGTCCATCCTGCCAGTTTCACGCAGCAAAAGCTCTTTTTGATCAACCAAATAAGAAGAGCATATGCCTTTTCAGAAGTAGAAAGCACTACCAAACCTTCCGAGAAGGAGACTGTTAAAAAACCGATAAGACCTTTAAAATTTAAACCTCAAAAACCCAAAATTTCATAAATCGAATGTACACACTGCTAAAAGAAAGACTACAGAAAGAGCTATCCGAAATAGTCGATGCGGGTCTATACAAAAGAGAACGTGTGATTGCTACACCACAAGCTGCAGATATTAAGTTGAGCGATGGTTCTGAAGTAATAAACTTTTGCGCAAACAACTATTTGGGATTGTCTTCTCATCCCACAGTGGTTGAGGCAGCTAAAAAGGCAATCGATACGCATGGGTTTGGAATGTCTTCAGTCCGGTTTATTTGCGGAACACAAGACATACACAAAGAGCTTGAAGAAAAGATTTCAAAATTTCTCGGTACCGAAGACACCATTCTTTATGCAGCCGCTTTTGATGCTAATGGTGGAGTTTTTGAGCCTCTGCTGGGCGCTGAAGACGCAATTATATCAGATTCCCTAAACCATGCCTCAATCATTGATGGGGTGCGCTTGTGCAAGGCCCAGAGATTCAGGTACAAGACCAATGACATGGCAGACTTGGAGTCACAGCTGCAAGCTGCTAAAGATGCCAAGGTCAAAATTATCGTAACAGATGGGGTATTCTCAATGGATGGTACCATCGCCCAGCTAGATAAAATCTGTGACTTGGCAGATCAGTATGATGCCTTGGTAATGACGGATGAGTGTCATTCTACAGGATTCATAGGAAAAACCGGTAGAGGCGTACATGAGTATAGAAACTGCATGGACAGGGTGGACATTATTACTGGCACTTTGGGTAAAGCGCTAGGCGGGGCATCTGGCGGGTTTACCTCAGGAAAAAAGGAGATCATCGACATTTTGCGCCAGAGATCAAGGCCTTATCTCTTTTCGAATACGTTGGCACCTTCCATCGTAGGTGCGTCCATTGCAGTGATTGACATGCTAAGCGAAACCACCCAACTTAGAGATAAGCTAGAAGAGAATACCAAGTACTTCCGCACCAAAATGACCGAAGCAGGATTTGACATCAAACCGGGTGAGCATCCTATCGTTCCAATTATGCTTTATGATGCTAAACTCTCCCAAGATATGGCTACAAAACTGCTTGCGAAAGGAATTTACGTGATCGGATTTTACTTTCCGGTAGTACCAAAAGACCAGGCCAGAATCCGGGTGCAAATCTCAGCGGTACATGAAAAAGCGCATCTCGATCGTGCAATTGAAGCCTTTATTGAAGTAGGAAAAGAGCTAGGGGTGGTGTAATCAGAAGCTCATTGTGGTTGGTATTTAACAGTACGATTTCATTCCACGGAAGAGAGGGGTTTCGATGTAATGGGCATTTACTTTTTTTGGTATTAAACAATTATATGGCTCATGAAAAAGTATGAGTATAAAGTCATTACTATAAATGCTTATAAGCTTGATAAAACCAAATTTCAAGCAGAACTCCAATCCAAGTTTGAAAAATGGGGTGAGGAAGGTTGGGATTTGGTAAAAATGGAACCAGTAAATGGTGGCATGTTATTCGTGCGCTTTTCAACAACCAAATTTTTGGTCGTATTTAAGAGGTGTAAAGAATAGGCGATGCTTCCCTCACACCCCAAGCTTAAATACCTGCTCCATCAGCATCCACTTTTCGCCATTTTCTGCCCAGGGTAGCTCCTGTTGAAATTTCCACATCAGTTTTTCCCATTCCTGGACCTTCGGATTATTGGCATCCATCTCTGCTTTTTTAGCAAAGTCAAATGATTCATTTACTTCCATGATCATGAACATTCTGTTGCCAATGAGGTAGATTTCCATATCCTCAATACCTGCATCTTTGATGCTATCCGTAATTTCCGGCCATGCATTCCCTGCCGCGTGGTACTCCTTATATTCTGCTATAAGTTGCGGATCATCTTTCAGGTCGCAGGACAAACAGTACCTTTTCATGTAAGCGTTTTTTCTAATAGTTGGTAAGAATTAATTTTTCTTGTGGTATTGTCATATTCGATCAGCACTTGGTACTAAATCGATGATTTCATGCTTGTGTTTTGTTGAGCCTCTGAACATAAAATCCGTAAAGACCTACCACCGCCACACAGATCATTGGCATGATAAATGAAAATTTTACTTCTGGCACTCCCAGGATCGTTGTGTCACCAAGTCCACTGCCCCCCACATCAATGATCAAGCCCTGAACCGGCGGAAAGATCGCACCCCCTACAATTGCCATAACCAGAAAGGCAGAACCTACTTTGGCCTCCTCTCCCATATCCTTCAAGGCAATACCGTAAATGGTAGGAAACATGATAGACATGAAAAGAGAAATACAAACCAGAGAGATCAACCCGATAATACCTGGCAGTACAATGGCACCAATACAGCAAACTACTGCTAGCGTCGCATAGGTAGAAAGCATTCTTGCAGGAGAAAGCTTGCTCAAAAGTGCTGTACCCAAAAACCGGCCTGCAAGAAATATTCCCATGGCTGTCATATTCCAATAGGTTGCGGTAAGCTCCCTTCCTGCAGCGCCCGTTTCATTAATGTACTCTACATATTGAAAGATGGCGGTCCAGCACATGATCTGCGCACCTACGTAAAACATTTGAGCGATTACCCCGGGGAAGAAGTATTTTCTACCAAAAATTCGCTGTATCGATTCTTTGAAAGTAATGGCATTCTGCTCTGCTCCTACAGGAATTTTGGTGAAAACGATTATCAAGAAGATTACCAAAACCACCGCCCCGATTCCTAGGTAAGGATAACTTATGATCGCCAGATCACTGGTTTTAATACTGGCTTTTTCCACCGAGCTCAAAGCTGCGTAGGCTACCTCATCGTATTTCGCCGACTGTATCTGGTTCAGGACCACAAACTGTGCGATCATCATTCCACTGAGCGAACCTATTGGATTGAAGCTTTGAGCCAGGTTCAAACGCTGGGTTGCTGTCTTTGCGTCTCCCAAAGAAAGCACCAGGGGATTAGCTGTGGTTTCCAGTAGGGCCAAACCACAGGTGATTACGTACAGTGACAATAAGAAATAAGTATAGTTTTCCTCGACGGAAGCGGGGTAGAAAAGAAACGCCCCGAAGGCATACAGACCTAAGCCCAACAAGATACCCGACTTGTAGCTCTTCCACCTAATGAACAATGCTGCTGGAAGTGCCATACATCCGTACCCAAAATAAAAAGCAAACTGCACCAGATAAGCCTGAAACCAACTCAATTCCGGCATCACCTTTTTAAAGGCGGTCACCATCGGATTGGTTACATCATTTGCAAAACCCCAAAGGGCAAAAAGTGAGGTGATAACGATGAAAGGGACTAGTATTTCCTTTGCAACGATGGGGGTCTTTTTCATTTCTTAATTATTTCTCTGAAAGCAGCGCTCTGTCCAAATGTACATAACCGCCATCAACAAAAATGTGCTGGCCTGTGGTATGAGAAGACTTTTCGGAAATCACGAACAAAGCCATATCGGCAATCTCGGCGGGAGTCGTCATCCGATTTTCGAAAGGTATCTTTTCCTTGATTGCGTTCAATTTTTCCTCTCCGTTTTCCAATGTTTTGATCCAGTTGTCATATGCGGGGGTCCAGCTTTCGGCGATGACGATACAATTACTGCGAATACCCTCATTGATCAGGTCAACCGCCCATTCTCTCGTAAGTGCTAAGACTCCACCTTTCGAGGCTGCATAGCCTGAGGTACTACCCTGTCCAGTGTATCCTACTTTCGAACCAATATTCAAAATGTTACCCTTCGATTTTTTTAATGCTGGAAGAGCATGCTTAACCGTGAGAAAATAGCTAACCAGGTTAAGCTTAAGCGAATACATGAAGTCCTCGTAACTGCTGTCCAAGCCGGCACCATCGTTCACCCCCACGTTATTGATTACCGCATCAATCCGGCCATACTTTTCCAAAACAGCCGCGATGGCTTTCTCAATTTGATCGGGTTCAGTGACATCTGTCTGAAAAAAAGCAGCATCTACACCGCCTTTCTGTAGCTCTTTCTCGTACTCAAATCCGCGTGCATTGCGATCAACCAGGGCTGGAACAGCACACTCTTTAGCTAGGTGCTGCACAATAGTCTCTCCGATACTTCCTCGAATTCCCGCGGAACCTGTCACTACTACTACCTTATCGTTTAATCCTAAATCCATTGATTTTTTAGTCTTTTAGATTGTAAAATTTGATCGCATTTTCGCCCATGATCTGCGCGATCTCTGTTGCAGAAAGCTGTGAAAAGTACTCATCGACGATTGATTTCATTTTGGTATACCCGCAAGAAACCAAGCATACGGGCCAGTCCGATCCATACATGATGCGATGGGTACCAAAAGCTTCCATGACAACATCCAGGTAAGGCACAAAATCATCGTAAGTCCATTTTTTCCAGTCTGCCTCGGTTACCATTCCGCTAACTTTGCAATAAGTATTTTCGGCTTCCGACAGCTTTTGAACATCTCGCTTCCATTCGTCGATCAGCCCTTTTTGGATGTAAGGTTTGGCGATGTGATCTAGTACAAAGGGTTGATTCGGGAACTTTTTCGTAAGGCTGATAGCAGCAGGTAGCTGATTGGGAAATATTAGAATGTCATAGGTAAAATTGAAAGACGAAAGTTGTTCAATGCCATGCAAAAAAGAACCTTGAAGCATAAATTCAGGGTCTGGCTCATCCTGAACCACATGCCGGAATCCTTTTACTTTCTCGAACTGTGAAAAGAATTCAAGCCGCTCTCTTATATTTTCTGCACGTAGATCTACCCAACCTACTACACCTTTGATGAAGGCATTTTGAATGGCAAGTTCATTGAGAAAATGCGTTTCTGCCTCTGATTGATCAGCTTGAACTGCAACGCATCCGTCAAGATCATTTCCTGCAAGAAGTGGTTTAAGATCATTGGGTAAAAAGTCCTTCTTGATGGCTTGCATCTCATCAGACATCCAACTGTGCTTAAGTGGATCATATTGCCAAAAATGCTGATGTGAATCAATTTTTTTCAAAGCTTCTTACCTTTGATTTCGCGGCAATATAAATCTTTCAACTATGCTTAAGATTGCAATCTGTGAGCAAACGTTTTCATCTGTCGCGGGCTTACACAAGCATATTTTCGTATCATATGAGTGATATCAAATACATCGTTTGCGATCAGCCAGATCAGTTTTCGCTACAATCAAAACAGGCTCCTGCAAGGAAAGAGGGTGAGGCATTATTAGCAGTAAAGAAAGTGGGCATTTGCGGAACAGACCTGCATGCGTTCAAAGGCAATCAGCCATTTTTCAATTATCCCAGAATCCTTGGACATGAGCTAGGATGTGAAGTCTTGGAAATTGAGCCAAATGAGCAAGGAATTGCGCCCGGAGACAAGGTGATCGTGATGCCTTATATCAATGATCCCAATAGTAATGCCTCACTTGCCGGCAAACCCAATTGTTGTCAGAATATCAGGGTCTTAGGAGTGCATACAGACGGAGGTATGCAGGATGTCATTTCTTTTCCCACTCGCTTATTGATCAAGGCCAATGAACTCAGCCTGGACGAAATTGCAATCGTAGAACCGTTAGCCATCGGAGCACACTCCATCAGGAGAGCAGGGATCAAGAAAGGAGATGTCGTAACAGTCGTAGGCTGTGGACCCATCGGCATTGGTATCATCGGTTTATGCAAATATTTGGGTGCAGAAGTCATTGCAATCGATGTGAATGACCATCGGCTTAAGGTGGTCAAGGAGCAATTTGGTGCAGACCATGCAATTAATGCACTTCAAGATCCTGCCAAAAAAGTAGAAGAAGTAACGAACGGAAAACTATCCCAACACGTGATTGATGCCTCTGGAAATAAGCGTGCCATCGAATCAGGCACTGATTACATGCAGCATGGCGGAAACTACGTCTTGGTCGGATTATTCAAGGGAGACTTAAGCTTTAATCACCCTAAGATTCATGCCAAAGAAACCACCCTAATGTGCAGCAGAAATGCGACACTTGAAGACTTTGAATTTGTTTTAGAAGCGCTGAAAAGCGGAAAATTCAATTCAGGTGCCTATATCACCAGCAATGTTTCTTACGAGAAGATCTTGGATCATTTCGATCAATGGATCAGTGGAGATTCCAAGGATATTAAGGTAGTCACGAATTGGTAGTTTGATTACAGTGTGTGACTACCGTAGGATGAGAATTTCACCTCATAACACCTATTTCCAAAGCAGTGTCTCTATCTACCAACTTCAAGGGAAGAAACTAATTGGAAACTAGGGTCTTTCTTTCAAACATCTACAAAAAGTCGCACCCCCATTTTTGCTTTTAGCCTCTCACGGCCTTGAAACTTTTTGGTTCAGAATTCAGAGTGAATTATGGGGATCAGACAAAAATATGTTTGAGACCCTGTAAGACAGGGTTGAGTTTGTTTTTGTCCCCGTAATTCGCTCTGAATTTCCGAAAAAGTTTCACAGCCTTGGGTTTTTGGTACTTTTGGGCTAAACCAAAAGTACATCTAACAAATAGAAGCTGAGATTCGTAAAAATTACTCTTCGCAATAACTTGATGAGAACTATAATTTCTAGGAATCTTATTTGAACTTTAAAACAGGAAGTAATCGGAACTACAGAATAGTCACTTCTTTCTAAGCTTTTTCGGATCAAAATCAATCTTTACAAATTGACTACCTAACTCCTTCGACCTGCTTCCAGGAGAAGCATTTCCAAGCCAAATGGTGTAGTCTCCTTTTCTAATAACTCTATCACCATTTTCATCGACAACCAGAAAATCTTCGTAATCCAATTCAAATTCAATCGTTGATGCCTCTTTTCCTCCTAGGTTCAATCGCTTAAATGTCTTTAAGTCTGAAATGGGGTCACCTGATCCGGCATTTGGCGAACTCACATAGAGCTGTACTACCTCCGTTCCTTCCACTTCTCCCTGGTTTGAGAGAGGCACACTTACCGCCACTGACTTCTTATTTTGCTTCATGGTCGGAGCTCCGAACTGAAAATCAGCGTAAGAAAGGCCATATCCGAAAGGAAATTGGGGCTCCTTTTCCATATACTTATAAGTTCTACCCGCCATGTTATAATCTTCAAAAGGAGGAAGATCATCTACAGAATACGGGAAGGTGATGGGTAACTTCCCGCTAGGGCTTACATTGCCAAAAAGCACATCTGCGACCGCACTGCCACCTTCTTCACCTGGATACCATACAAATAGAATTGCATCGACAATATCTTCCAGTTCCGGTAAAGCAACTGGACTTCCACCTGTAAGGATCAAGATCAATGGGGTTTCTGAATCTCCCTTTAGCTTCTTCAGATAATCGATTTGGTTTTGCGGTAGCTTGATGTCCACTCGGTCTCCCTTGGTTGATGAGGCAATCGATTCTCCCTCTTCGCCTTCATAAAGGCCAGAAAGTCCCATGACCGCAATCATCGCCTCTGCCCTTTTTGCTTCTCCTGTAGACCAATCGATAGGATTTACATTTTCTCGATAAGGCAAGACGCCCATTTTGTAGTTGATACTAGTCCCTGCACTCACATTAGAGACAATGCCATCCAAAATACTTACCGTATTTCCACTCAATCCATAATAATTACCCAAAAGGATTTCCTCACTAGAAGCATGAGGCCCAAGTACGTAGAGGGATTTAATGTCTCTTGAAAGAGGTAGGACATTCTCATTTTTCAACATCACAATGGACTTTGCTGCAATCTCATAAGCTACTTCACGATGTTCTTTGCTATCTACCACGCTTTCATCCACATCGTTGAAGGGATTGCTCTCCCTAGGATCAAAAAATCCAAGTTTAAATCGTGTGAGGAATAGCTGGATTAACGAAGCATCAAGCTCTTCTTCCGTAAGTAATCCTTGTTCGATTGCATTTCCTAATTGCTTGTAGACATTGCCGCAGTTTAGGTGCAGCCCACTTTTCAACGCGAGTGCCGCAGATTCTGCTGGTGTTTTTGTGACTTTATGAAATCTGTGAAAATCGGAAATTGCGCCACAATCTGAAACGATGTATCCATCAAAGCCCCACTTTTCCTTAAGCAACTCTGTGAGAAAATAGCGACTCCCCGAAGCAACCTCTCCGTTTACGCGATTGTAAGCACCCATGACCCCTTCCACATTGGCATCCTTCACCAATGCTTCAAATGCCGGAAGATAGGTCTCTTGCAGGTCCTTGGCCGATGAAATGGCGTCAAACTCATGGCGAAGCTCTTCCGGCCCGGAGTGCACGAGGTAGTGCTTTGCACAAGCAGCTGCTTTTAAATATTTAGGATGATTGCCTTGAATTCCTTCTACAAATGCAACACCCATTTGTGATGTCAAATAAGGATCTTCTCCGTAAGTTTCTTGTCCTCTCCCCCATCTTGGATCACGGAAAATATTCACATTGGGGGACCAAAAAGTCAAGCCGGCATATTGTCCTCGGTTACCAATGGCAACTGAAGCATTGAACTTTGCCCTTGCCTCTGTGGAAATAACCTCCGCTACCCGCTTCATCAGATCAGGATCGAAAGAGGCTGCCATGCCAATTGCCTGGGGAAAAACGGTCGCTCTGCCATTTCGAGCTACACCATGTAATGCTTCGTTCCACCAAACGTACGCAGGAACACCAAGGCGAGGAATGGCCGGACTATTATCTAGTGTCTGGCTAATTTTTTCCTCAAGGGTCATGGCTTTTACCAAATCGCCAGCTCTTTCCTCGAATGACTTGGTTTCATCAAACCAAGGGAAAGAAACATCTTGCGCTTTTGACAAATGAATAACCGCAACAAAGCAGCAAAAAAGGTATAAAGGTCTTTGTAATAGATGCATGCCTAAATCTAGTAGTATAATTTTTACTGCTGCGTTCGCAACCTGCGCAAACGTTTTTAAATACGTCCGCAGGGCATAAGATTACCTTTGATCTTAAAAGAGAACCAACATGCGATTCATTTCCAGCATCCTTACGGCAGTAGTTTTTTTGATTTTGTTCTCCTGTGAAGACAAAGGCAGCAAAGACAAAAAGCTCAACATCATTTTCATCATGTCGGATGACCATACAACACAGGCATTTGGCATATACAACAGCAGGCTCGCATCGCTAAATCCAACTCCTACACTAGACGAGCTAGGAAAAGAAGGAATCATCTTCGATCAAGCTTTTTGCAATAACTCCATTTGTACACCAAGCAGAGCTAGCATCATGACAGGGCAATACCCGCAGACCAATGGGGTTCTGGATTTGCTCGGCAGCCTGGATTCCACGCAGCAATATCTTCCAACTGAGATGAAAAAGCTGGGCTATGAAACGGCCATCATTGGGAAATGGCATCTCAAAAAAGAGCCTGCAGCCTTTGACTATTACGAAGTACTGAAGCTTCAGGGAGATTATTTCGATCCGACCTTCAGGGTAAGAGGTCCTCAAGCGTGGCCTGAAAACACCAACCAATACAAAGGTCACAGCTCTGACGTAATTACTGACCTTACGATTGATTGGCTAAAAGGGCGGGATTCGGATAAACCTTTTTTCCTGATGCATCACTACAAGGCACCACACGATATGTTTGAGTTTGCGCCTCGGTATGAAGACTACCTGGCAGACACGGAAATTCCTGAACCTTCAAGCCTCTACGAGCAACCAAACTTCGGCTCAGAAGCAACCAGGGGTAAAAATGACAGCCTGATTAACCGCATTGGAACCTCCATTGGTAGAAGGCATCCTGTGAGAAATTACGTTCAAGACTTTCTTGGAGAAACCTCATCCACCCTATCCGATGATGAAGCAAAGCACGAAGCATATCAGGAGTATTTGAAGAGATACTTACGATGCGTAAAAGGGGTTGACGACAATCTTTCCCGGCTTTTCGCTCATTTAAAGGAATCAGGAGCGTGGGAAAACACGATCATTATCTACACCGGAGATCAGGGTTTTATGCTGGGAGAGCATGATTACATGGATAAGCGATGGATGTATGAAGAATCTATGCGTATGCCGTTTATCGTGTATCACCCTGAGGGGCAGAAGGCGATTCGATCAGACCTTTTGATCAACAACACAGACTATGCGCCTACCATGATCCAGTTAGCTGGTGGAACGGTGCCCGAGTACATGCAAGGAAAGAGCTTCGCAAACCTGATTGCAACAGGAGAGGCTCCGAAAGAATGGAGAGATTACACCTACTATCGGTATTGGATGCACTTAGTGCACCATGACAATCCAGCACATTTCGGTATTAGGTCAAAAGAGCACAAGCTCATCTTTTACTACGGCGATCATTTTGACACCAACCGAACAGGCAAACCCTCAATGACCTGGAAACAGAACTCCTTCCTTGTAGAGCCCACACCGGTAGCGTGGGAATTTTACGATCTCACAAGAGACCCTGAGGAGCTTAACAATGAGTATGACAACCCCGCTTATACTGAGATCATTGCCACGATGAAAGCTGAATTGAAAAAGATACGATCAGAATTGAATGAGACAGACGAGGCGTATCCGCATCTGCAGCAAATCATAGAGAAGCATTTGTAAATAAAAGACGATAAGAATGAACTGCTAGTAATTAGCAAAACGCGATATGATTTGAGAAAATCCAAAATCTCTATATAATCAACGCCTTTTACTGAAACATCATTAAAATAAGGGTCAATAATTTCAACTTGTGTAGTTTTTGTCCAGTTGGTTTCTTTCCGGGCGAAGAAGAAAGTTGGTTTCTTAGATGAAACAAACATTCAATTCAAGATGAGAAAAACCTTACTAATGATGATCCTTAGCATAGGGACATCCTACGTTTATTCGCAAGCAACCAGAACGTATTCTGGTGGAAGTTGGGATGTAGATCCGGTGGATGGTGATTTGCTTATTATCGATGATGATTTAGTTACAGCAAGAAATTATCTAAGTGGTGGTGTTACCATCAATTCCGGTGCTTCAGTAACTGTTGGTGCTGGAACTACACTAGAACTATCCGGCGGCTCCATTTCGTTTGAGGGCAACATATTTACCCGAGGATCAGCAGATTTGGTTTCGGACTATTTTGTTGGCGGTACTACAGATGTAAGCTATGTAGAAAGTAGCACCGACAAAGTGCAAGGAGCAGCCAGCTTTGAAATCACTTTTTCCGACGCTGGCTCGTCTGAATCGTACATCGCTTCGAAAACACCGGGAGGTGCAGGAATGTCCCTTACCGGTGGACAGGGTTACTTGATTAGTTTTTGGGCCAAAGGCGTTTCCCAAAATCCTGACAACCGAATGGAAGTAGGTGTGGCTGCTGGCTTCAATTTATCAGCAGGGACTGGTTCAGGTCTGGTTTCACTTACCGATGATTGGGTGAAGTACACTTACGTTTACACACCCAATGCCTCTGGCACTAACTTCAGAATTCTGGTCCTTTTTAATACCATCCGAAGCACAGCAGGAGATGGATCGAATGCGGGCACATTTTATGTAGATGACATCAGAATTTCTGATATAAGTACCATGCCAACACTAACCGTAAATTCTGGCGGCTCACTGATTACCACAGCAGCTGAAGAGAATCTAGAAAGTGCTACGATCAATAGGACCACCTCTTTCAGTGATGGCCGCTACAGTTTTGTGGGATCACCTGTAGCACAAAGCAGCGGCGTGCTGGGTAGCGATCTTGGAAGCTTCGTTTTCAAGTATGATGAAACGATCGGTTTCGACGGAGATGACGGACTTAGTAGATGGGCAGACGCCTCTGCTGATCAACTGGTACCAGGAGTTGGTTATACACAAGCAAGCCAGCAGGAAATCTCATTTACTGGAGTGCCAAATGACGGAACCATCACAATTTTTGGATTGACTAAAACCACTGTAGGAACTGCCAGCGAAAGCAACCAAGGGTGGCATTTACTCAGCAACCCCTATCCAGCTGCAGTGGATATCACCGCTTTCCTAGCAGCCAATACTGACATTGCCGGATCTATCTCTATCTGGGAAGATGGCGGTTCCGATAACGGAAGAAGAACCAATGCAGACTACATAACCGCCTCCACAATAGCTACTGTAAATGGGAGCGCCAAAAACTTCGAAGGTTACATCGGCAGTGCTCAAGGATTTTTCATTAAGGCCAATACGAACAATGCAGATGTAAGCTTCACCGAGGGAATGCGTGTGAATGGCAACAATGCAGACGCTAACTTCTTCAGATCTGCTCAAATAGAAGGGGTTAAACTATCCATCAGCTCCAGCGATAACACGCTTTTTAATGAGCTTTTCGTTGGATTTTTAGAAGATGCTACCGAAGGTGTTGATAGACTTTATGATGCTCCTAAGTTCATCTCATCCAATCCCCTTCAGTTTTACAGTCTCATAGAAGACAACAAATACGCCATTCAGGGACTGCCTCTATCGGAAGGAAGCGCAACAGAGTTGGTTTACAATGCCGAGCTAGCAGGAGAGTATACCCTAAAAGTAGAAGACTTGGTGATCGCAAACAGTGACATGAGTCTGGTGCTATCTGATCTGGTCACTGGCAAATCGTACGATCTAGGCGAGATAAACGAATTTAGTTTTTCTAGTGAAGCTGGTAGCGATCAAAATAGGTTTTTATTGACCTACTCCTCCACTATCCTCGGAAACGAAGTACTTTCCAGTGAGCCTATCTACAGGATCCATCAAAATGTTCTAAATGTATCCTTCAACGCAAACACGCAAATAAAGGCTTTTGCTGTGTATGACCTTGCTGGAAAAATCATCTCTTCTCAAGATGATATAGACGCAACCAGTTCGCTTAACATCCCTGTAGCACAAGATGCAGGTATTCAAATTGTGCGTATCGTCACAGACCAAGGTTCATTCACAAGAAAGTTTAATTTTTAATTTGAAAATATTAAGATCATGAAAAGGAATTTGCTAACAATACTTATGTTAACCTCTGTAGCTGCACCAATACTTGCACAGGGTGCTCCACCTGCAACTCCAATCGATGGTGGTCTCAGCTTGCTGCTCGCTGCTGGAGGGGCTTACGGATTGAAAAAGCTAAACGACAGAAGAAAAGGAAAGTAATAGTCCTTCTCTTAAAGCATAAAGAAGCTGCCTCGAAAGGGTCAGCTTCTTTTTTT
>JBCCLV010000026.1:0-39976 GCA_039026695.1 Bacteroidota bacterium | reverse complement strand
TTCACGTATACAGACGGTACACTTACTGTAGACAAAGCCGCCCTGAGTGTAACCGCTATTAGTAAAACAATTATCTACGGCGAGTCACTTCCAACATTCGATGGAGTTTTTATTGGTGTGGTAAACAATGACGACATCACGGTCACCTATACGAGTGATGGCGATGGTACTAGTGCTGGAACGTTTGACATTACAGTGACCCTAAATGACCCTGATAACCGACTGGGAAATTATGATGTAACGAGTACTTCTGGGGTTTTAACGGTGAATAAAGCCCTCCTTTCTGTAGTCGCCAATAACCAAACCATCACCTTTGGAGACCCACTTCCTACGCTAGAGGGTGTGCTCACAGGAATAGTGGATAGCGATAACATCAGTGCCACCTATGCGACCACAGCAACAGCCTCTAGTCCGGCAGGAACATATCCAATCACAGTAACATTAAATGACCCGGATACCAAACTAGGCAATTACACTACCACAATAACCGAGGGAGTTCTGACTATTGAACCGGTGCTAAATGTGGAGGAGAATAATGTGACGATCTATCCGAACCCAACGGAGAACAGCCTTACCATAGAGGGGCTGGAATATGATAGCTACATGCTAATTAGCCTGGAGGGGAAGGAGATCAAGAAAGCTGAGCAAGCAGAAGCGCTGGACTTATCGGAGCTTGATCAAGGTCAATACATTATCCAACTAATCAAAAACCAAGAGGTGATACATCAACAAAAGATCATCAAGCGCTAGCCAAGAAGAGTTAAGCACTCATTAGAATATTAAAAGTAAAAACTAAGGCAGGCAGCCCTGTGAGCGCAGGGTTGTAAAAGTGCGAGCCGCCGGGAGGCGGCTCGCTTATTATCCTACAATACCAATCAAATCTACTTTCAGACTACAACTACAAATATTTTTGGGCACTTACTCTAGCAATCAGCATATTGAGCAAGGATATGCTTTCAAGTGTATTTCCTAATACATTAAGTTTTGTTCTAGCTTAGGGTTGTGGATTTGGGTGAAAACTTACTCTTCTTTTTTAGTGCTTTAGGTGCTTTCAACAGCTTTCTACTAGGCGGCTATCTCTTCTTTTTTGGAAAGGAAAAACCACTTTTTCAATATTTACTGGCCAGCCTGCTGCTGTTGTTGTCAATCCGCGCTGGAGTATCGTGCGTTTACTTTTTTGGAGAGATACCAAAAGGACTTGTAAAGCTGGGCATGGCCGCCAACCTCTTGTTGGGTCTTGTGACTTACTTCTTAGTTCGGTTTCAACTTTCTAAGTCTGATCGCAAAAAGAGGTACCTCCAAAGGTCTTTGGTAGTTCAAGTGTTTCTCTTGATAGGGTCTCTGATCGTTTTAGCCATTGCTTTTGACTTTTGGGTGTGGGACTTTAATATCCGCTATACGCTGCATACATTTCTGACAATTTATCTTGTAGCAGCGGGAGTGCAATTCTTTTATTACAAGCGACAGAATAGCGTGGAAGGTGCCGGACTTTGGGAGGCTTTTGGAGGAAGGGATCTTGAGGTCTTTATTATCTACCTAGGTGTAGTGTCAATATGCTTTGGTTTTGCGGTTTCCTTGTTTATAAGCTACATCTTAGGGCCCTTGCTCTTTTCTTTTTTCTTCTACGCCTTTACTATGCTGGTTTTTCGGAGAAGGAAGCAGCAGTCTAAGGACAAAAGCTATCGCACAAAACTTGATCAAGCTGAAGTCAATGTTGTAGTGGAAAAACTCCAAGACTTGATGGAGCAGGAGAAAATTTTCAAAGATCCTACTTTGACCATGGAAAGAGTTTGTAAGAGACTGGGCGTTTCGAGACACTTTTTATCGCAGATGCTGAACGATAATATGAAACTCAGCTACAGTGAATTAGTCAGCTATTATCGGATAGAAGAAGCATGCCAAATGTTACTGAATCATACGCATTACAACCTGGAAGCCATTGCCTACGAAGTAGGTTTCAACTCCAAATCTTCGTTCTACACAGCTTTTAAAAAACTTAAGGGTATCACCCCTTCTCAATATCGATCTAAAAAGAAGCATTCCAATCCGGTCAGTTAGAACTCCAATACTATCTGTTTGTACCGTTGATAGTCTAGATCCTCTCAATTTTGAATTTAAAAATGAGACTTTTGAGTTTTTCCTTTTTGGTGTTCTTCGTTGCTTTCGTTTCAGCACAAATGCCCTCTTCGGATCAAGCTATCTTTAGGATCGACAAGTCACAACTTGCCGGCGAAAACCTTACACTAAAACAAAACAAGGACGATCCTAGCAATGCATACTATCAAGCTAAAGTGTACGACGGAGAGGAATTGGCTGTATTCTTAGTTGCGCTTTCTAACGTCAGCAATGAATTTGAGAGCTTTCCATTAGAAGAATTTATTTTTTGGATCAATGGAAAGGCGCGAGTTGAGCCATCATCGGGAGAAGTATTTGAAATACACGCCGGGGATTATTTTATTCAGCCGAAAGGATTTAAAGGAACATTCAACTTTGTCGGTGGTGATCCCTACCACTTGGAGTTGGCGGTGGTATCGAAAACGCGTGCAAATGCTGAAGACTTTTCCCCAATCAATAAAGCGATGGTGGTGAGTAGAGATATTATTTCTGGTGCATCAAAAAACCATACTGATTCAATCAATAGCTTGTACAAAGGCGTTGAGCTGACTTTAGATCTGGTAAGGAAAAAGAAAATCCTGTTTCAGAATAATCCTCAAGAGCGCATAGTACATGTATTAAACGGCGTACTCGCCATCACTCCTCAAAATCAAGCGGCGCAACTATTTTATCCCGGAGACTTCTTCATACTACCGAAGGGCTTTAACGGTAGCTGGGAGTCTGAAGGATTTCAAGCATTGAGGACATTTCAGGTCTACGGAGTTAAAGACTAGAGTAAAAAAAGTCACTATGCGATTTACCCTTTTGTTTACAGTCTTTTTTGCTGCTACGCATAGCTGCAAGAGTCAAGTTCCGCAGGACGCTGAGCAGGTGATTATTTATACCATCAATGGTAATGTTAAAAATGAGGATGAAGCATACTTCACCCAAATCAATGACCAGTGGCAGACGTATTTAAATGCAGGGAATTACCTGCAAAGTGAAGGTGTCTATTGGGATCGTGACCAGTACAATTATCCTGAAATAGGATACCTGTCTCTTTTGATGTATCTCAGAAATTTAAGAAATGCAGGGGGCCAGATTCAGTGCTCGATCCTAGGGATTGTACCGGTAAAAGAGGAGTATTTCATGTTAAAGGCGGCTTTTTTAGAAAGAAATGTGCAACGCAAAGACCTGGCGGACATCAAGTTTATCATTTCGATCTACGCCAAAAAGAAAGACGGTGAATGCCGATTTTATAGCACCACGGAATACCATCGAATGATCTGCAAATCTGAAAGAATTACTAATGTGAATTACGTAATTCATCCTGATCATGATTTTAGCAATGAGGAGGCCATGCAGATGGAAGAATTCAATGACCGAATGGCGGATTTATTCTCTATACCTCCGCTCCAGTTTGATTATGTCGTAGCAAACAACACCAGGGATCTAAGCGATATGTTTGGTGTCCATCTTTTTGAATATAGCTATGAACCGGTAGCCTCAGGAGGAATGGCCGATACCTACAATAACATCATCTACGCTGGCAACAATTCCGCTTACTATCCACATGAAGTAGTACACCTATATACAAGTGCCAGATTCAGAGGTCGTTATCATCATTGGGTTGATGAAGGAATAGCAGCTTTACTAGGAGGCAGTACCGGCTATAAGATTGAGTGGCATTGGGAGAAGCTGAGAAGATTTTTATCGCAAAATCCAGATTTCTCCATGCAAAGTCTCACTGAACTACAGACATACATTCCCAATGGGGCGTATACCACTGATTTCAGGTACGCAATAGGATCCTTGATATGTCAAAAGATCATTGAGAAAGAAGGGATGCAAGGAATCTTCGCTGCGCTTCAAGCCGGACGGGAAGAAGAAGACTATTTCAGGATAATTGAAAACAAATTAGGTGTAGCTAAATCGGAATTTGAAGGCTACATAAAATCAGAATTTTCAAAATTAGAACTGATCAGTGATGAAGAGCTCAAGGCGCTTAGGTACTGATCGCACAGCCAGGCTAGCTAGTGGTTCTTATGATCTGGTGTTCCCAACCCTCCAGTATTTTCTCATTTAGCTGAAGCAATATTGGCCTTTTCAAAATTGCCATTAATCTGTACAAGCACTTCCTGTCTTCCAGTCGGAGATTCTAAGAATAAAAACATTCCTTCTTGTATCAATGCAATGATTATCTACTTTTGGAATAGTGAAAAATACCGCCATGAAGGAAGTTGGAGTTCAGGATCTCATAGAACGAATCAATAAAGGAGACAGAGGGGCCTTGGATGAGCTTTTCCCCTTTGTCTACGAAGAGCTCAGAAAAAGTGCGCACAGAATACGCATCGGATTTCGCAATCAAGATACACTCAATACTACTGCGCTTGTTCACGAAGCATATCTTAAGCTAAGTAAAGCGGACTTAAGCCAATTAGACGATAAAAGCCACTTCTATTTTTTAGCCAGCCGAGCCATTAGACAGATCTTACTCAATGCATGCGAAAAAAAGGGAGCCAAGCGTAGAGGAGAAAATCAGTCCTTTCTCCCAATTGAAGATGTTGAGGATTCCTTGGTATTTTCCGATCAGATGGCAGATCAGCTTCAAGGTATTGATGAATTGCTGCGCTCGTTAGAAAGTAAGCAGCCCACCTACGGAAAAATTGTGGAGTGCAGGTTTTTCGCAGGTCTTACCATCGAGGAAACTGCCAAGGTGGTAGGTGCCAGTCCGAGTACGGTAAAACGATCCTGGCACATGGCACGAACGTGGCTACATACCAAACTGTCTGCTTAGCACGTGAGATGGAAAAGCAGTATGATTTAAGGGATTGGAAACAGTTTTTAAATGAAATTGAAGACCGAGAGCTTGATCCAAAATTGCTGATCAACAGTCAGGAAAATGCTCGTTTTGCTTTTGAGCAGATCGAAAGTGCGCTACAGAAAGAGCTTGCTGCGAATCTCGATCTGGCGCTGCCTTCGGGATTTACCATTGGTAAATTCAAGGTCGTAAAAGAGATTGGCAGGGGCGGAATGTCCACTGTGTATTTAGCCAAAAGAAGCGACGACCTCTTTGATCAGCAAGTGGCCATAAAACTATTATCTCCCGATCTGCTTGGTGAAAAGCATGAGGCATCTTTCGATGCAGAACGAAAGATTTTAGGCCGGCTAAATCATCCGAATATCTCTAGAATTATTGATGGAGGCATCATTCCCGGCGGTGTTCCTTATCTGGCCATAGAGTTCGTAGAAGGGGTAGCTCTGGAGCAACACCTTCAATCGTCAGATTTGTCGTTAAAGAAGCGGTTATCACTTTTTAAAGAAATATGTGAGGCAGTCCGTCATGCCCACGGCCATTTAATTTTACACCGCGATCTTAAGCCCGATAACATCATCCTGGGAGAGAAGGACACGATTAAGTTACTTGATTTTGGAGTCGGCGGATTTATTAAAGACCAGGCCAAGATCACCAGTGAGGGCGGCACGCTGAGATACCTTCCTCCCGAGCATTTCACGGATGAGACCTACTTGGTGCAGTCAGATATCTACCAGCTTGGCTTGTTAGGTTTTCAAATTTTAGAGGGGCTTTCTCCGTTACAGGCTTCTGGAAGTGATGAGATGATTGAGCAGATCAAGTCAGGTATTTCTCTTCCGTGGAGACGATATAAAAGCGACAAAGCAATCACCGCGATCATTGGAAAATGCATTGAAGTGGTGCCAGCAAATCGGTATGAAAGTGTGGACGCGCTGATCAGTGATGTGGAATTCTACGAGGAAGATAAACCCATTAAAGCCCTCCCAGTAAGCTGGACGCGAAATGGACGCCTGTTCCTGAAGCGAAATCGGATCGGTGCTATTTTCTCCATCTTATTATTCGCGTTTGTAATGGCCTTCGCCATCTACTCCAATCTACAATCCAGACGCATTGCTGCCGAAAAAGAAAGGGCACTGGCTGCCAACGATTTCCTCTCTAGCATTTTTGAGGCCAACGATCCTGACCTTAATCAAGGCGAGGAGATTACAGCCGCAGCACTCCTCGAAACTGGAGAGAGAAAAGCAGGAGAAATTGAGAATCCTACAGTCAAGGTTGATATCCTTATCTCCCTTGGTAGTCTTTACCAAAGCCTCTATCTCTTCGACCGATCAGAAAAGCTCTTCACAGAGGCTTTGAGTCTTCTTGATGAAGCTCAGATTGTAGATCAAAAGGTACGACTAGCCAAGGTTTACTCCTTACTCCACATAGTGTATCGGGAAGGCCAGGAATTTTCAAAGGCTGACTCACTATCGTTGCTTAGCATAGAAACCCTGGGAAACAACACTAGGAAATATCCGCTATTGCTTGCTGAGTTTTATGCGCAAAGGTCAGTGATTAAGAAGCTGATGGGCGATTATGAGGATGCAGAAGATTTTGCGAGAAGTTCGCTGGATGTGCTTGGTACTGTGTCGAGCAAAGACATGAGAAAAGAGGTTTTTAGAAAAGATGCAGGATATCAAAAGATCTCTACTACCATGGGACTGATCGCTATTTTGGGAGAAAAGTCCAAGCAAAAAGAGGCTGTCGAATTGATAGATCAGACCATGGCAAATTTTGACCAGATACAGTTTTCAGATGTGCGTCAAAAAGTAACAATGTTTAATATTATTGGAAATGTGTATCAGCTAACAGGCGATTACGAGAAGCAAGTCGAGTTTCAGCGTAAAGGGATTGATGAGTATGTTGCTTCCTTTGGAACTGACCACATCGAGACGCTAAAAATGCTCACCAACCTTGGCAATGCTTACGTAAAGCTTGAAAACTTCCAAAAAAGTGATTCCATCTATGATTTTGTTTATGGTAGATACATTGAAAAGCTCGGTCCCACGCACGGATACACGGTAGGACTGTTATATAACCTAGCCAATTCTAAATTGACTCAAGGTCTTTCTGAGGAAGCTATTCGATACCTAGAAAAGGTATTGAAAGCTGATATTCAAAACCTGGGCGAAGAACATCCCTACGTAGGTGGTGATCATTTGACTTTAGGTGATGCCAAGGAGACCTTGGGCCGCTACAATGAAGCATTATCGCACTACAATAAGGCCTTGAGAATCTTTAAGAATGCATTCGGCGAAAAGCATCGAAGGCTAGGTCAGCTTTACTCCTTAATGGGAAGGCTCTACAATACTTTGGGGGACCAAAACCGCTCGATCAATTTTTACAATATGTCATTGGAGCAATACGAAGAAATTTTGGGAACGGACCATGAAGATTACCAAAACGCATTGGAGGCTCGTAAAAAGGTAATTGCGGAACAAGGCGCATAAAAGTCTGTAACCACTGCGGAGGTTGGAATTCCTATAGCCTGAAGTCTCCCTATAAATAATATCATTTTTTTTGATCCACTGACCCAAAGTGGAAGGTTTTCCTGTATGTCTTAATGAGCAAGGGTGCTCAACGAAAATCAAATTGAAGAGACGATATGAAAACAATGGGAATCAAGGTTGCACTGCGCACACTTTCACTTTTAAGCTGTATGATAGCAGCTTGTATGTTTACTGCATGTAGTGAAGATGAGGAAGAAGTTTTGAACTCCTCTCTGCTGGAACCTGAACTATCATTCACGGTGGGAAATACTGCCTATGAAGTTGACTTCAGTGCCAATAATGCCGCGATCATTGCCACTACCAATCCCAATATTTCATGGACCAGCATTACGCTGGGTGGTGCAGCAGTTAGTGGGGAGACTGTCAGTTTGGTTCTTGCCTTTCAAGGGAAGCAGACCGGAACTTCGACGGTATCAGGAGCAGCCGGCGAGGACAGCAATGCACCGGAAGGCTTGTCTTTAGGATTGGTCCTGAATGATTCTGGTCAGTTCAGATCTGAAAGATACGATGCTGTATCTGTCACAGTGAATGTCATGACTTATCGGGAAATATCTGGCGTGACAGCTGAGGTAGAAGGTACCTTTTCTGGAACCGTCGTAGATGTCGATGGGAATCAGACAAACATTTCAGGATCATTCAGTACTGGAAATTTTTGATAAATAGACAAGGAAGCGATCGTCACCATCTCAGCGAATGGGATAACAGATCCACAATCTTAAAATGCTTAAAGACTGTCTTGAAATCGCTATTCAATAAATGATCTCATCAATTAAAAAGAAGAAAATGAAAACAGCTACTTATCTACTCTTATTAATCTTATCTACTGTGTCCTTACACCAGGTAAAAGCCAATAATCTTCAAATTGACAGTGTTTCCTATGATGCCACCACCGGAGAGCTTTCTTTTGATATTTCTTGGGAAAATGCGTGGCGTTTAACCAATGAGTATGCTGATGCTGTATGGGTTTTTGCAAAGTATCTCAATGCAAATTCGGCACAATGGCAGCCCGTACAATTTGAGTTTACATCGGCTATATCTTTCGGAGCTGTGCAAGTATTTCCAGAACGCGATGGAATATATTTTCTCCTGAATTCCTTTACGTCCGGTCAAGTAAGTGTGCCACCAACACGCTGTACAGTGAAGATTGATGAAAGCTCTGCTTCTAAGTTTTTAAACCCATCGTTTAAAGTTTTTGGGGTGGAGATGGTTTTTATCGCGAGTGGTCCATTCTACCTAGGAGATGGATCTGATGACACATTTTTTGTTTCTGAAGCTGATGAAATTTCTTCCGTAAGGATTGAAAGTGAAGATGAGTTAGTAACTACGGTAATTGATCCAGTGTCTTATGATGTAAGCCCTATTACATTCGATGCAAATTACCCTAAAGGATATGATCCTTTTTTTATGATGAAATATGAGGTAACGCAGGGTCAATATGTAGATTTTTTGAATGCTCAGACCCTAGAAAGACAAAGATCACTAGTGCCATCTACCCCTGGAAAAAAGTACGTAATGAATTTTTTTGGTGATGATCCTCCTGCGGGGAGCACTCCTCCAGACTTTAATGGTATTACGGTAGATTCTGCCAAAAGAAATCAGAATGGATCACTCCGGATTGTACACGATCTCAATAATAATGGGATATACAACGAAGAAGATGATGGGGCCAATCTAGCTTGCAACCAAGTATACACTTTATATATGGCCGCTTATCTGGATTGGGCGCATATGAGGCCAATGACAATACTAGAGTATGAAAAAGCATGTCGTGGTTTCGATACTTCAGTGCCTGGTGAGTACGCTTGGGGCACTAGTGAATTTTCTCCCGTCACGAATATCACAGATCGAGGTACAAGTCGAGAGATCGCCACCAACACAGGCTTTGGCTTATCAAACTTAAAAACTGATTTGGGCCCGATGCGTGTTGGGTTCGCGGCAGCAGAAGAATCATCCAGAATAAGTTCCGGAGGCTCTTTTTTTGGAGTGCAAAACCTTAGCGATAATCTAGCTGAATACGTGGTTTATTCCGTTCCGAGTGGTGGTACGATTAGTCTTGGTGCAGATTTTCAACAGGGTGATGGAATACTTACTGACTCTGTCTATCTGCAAAATCACCTTTTCACTTTGAAAGGGGGATCTTTTTATAGCCTACCCACTTTTGATTTAAAGGCGGATACAACCACATTTGAAATTTTTATCCGACCCACGGTTTCAGGAAACCAATGGATTCCATCTGCTTTCACTATTCTCAATGGATTTGAGCAATACACAGGCTTTAGAGGGGTGAGAACTATTCCTTGATGAGTAGGCTTTTAAGCGTTGTTATGCTTTTGGCAGTACTACCTATTGTCAGCTTAAGCCAGGAATATGCATGGCTCAGAGATCTAGGAGATGATGTCCAAATCCTCCATATCAATGAAGCATCTAACGGCAGTATTCTGGTTGGTGGAGAATTCGAATCAATTGCCTTTTTGGATAGCATCTATCAAGCTGACCTTGGTGGCACAGACATTTTCGTGGCGGCTTACGATTTGGAGGGAAATGAAGAATGGATCAAGGTAATCAAAGGGGTCGCAGATTTTGAGTTTTCCGAGGAGGCTGAAGTACACTTTACTGCGATGGATTTAGATGGCCAGGGAAATATCTACTTACTGGGAGAAGTAAACGGCAGACCCATCTCTATAGATGGAAGTATCTACCTAGCAGGTACTGCTGGGCTAGCTGGAGGAAGTTTTGTGATTAAACTGAGCCAGGAAGGTACATTGACTCGATTTATGGATGACTTTAGCTTTGAGCAGCTAGATGAGAACTTGTCGGGTGACATCACATTTTCGGATCTCACTATTTCTACTGTAGGTGAACTATATCTAGCTGTGGCACTCGATGGTGATTGGAATCTTGCGGGTACGACATATTTCTCCACACGGAACTCGAGAAGTAGGAAAGTACATGATCCCTTGATCCTCAAATACGCTTCTTCGGGTTCGCTGGATTGGGTTCAGCAGGGAAAAAGCCAGTGGAATGAAGCCAGAAGTTCACTACAACTAGCGCTTGATTTAAAAGAGAATATAATTATGGCCGGGACTTTCAGTACTGAAAATGCCACAGAGTTGGGATTGTTATTTACGAGTTTAGGAAGGTTGCCCTCAGGGCAGTCAGGGGATGGTGTTTTTGCGGTAAAATTCAGCGCTGAAGGAGTACCGCTTTGGTCTAGATTATTTGCAGACGATAATGAGTCGTCGTTTAATGACGAAGAAGAAGACCTAAAAGACCTTGTAGTAGATGGGTCGGACATTTTCTTGAGCATTAATTTTTCGGAGGAGATCATTTTAGGGTCTGATACCGTCCAAAATCCGGGCCCTAACCGTGGCAACTTTCCATTTGATGGTAATGTGGTTGTGAAATTGGACGAGCTAGGAAATCCTGTATGGCACAAAGTTTTTTCCAGCCCGATTGCTAACGCACAGCTTGCGGTCAACCCAGTGAGTCAAGTTGTCACAATTCTTGGAGCTTACGAAGAAGTGTTCTTTCCTACAGAAAATATTCGGTTAGTAGACAATCGGTCAGATTATTTTCTTGCTGATTTAGATAGCACTGGAACTTTACTTCGTATTGATACCACCGAGTATACACCCAGTAATCGTGACGTGGCAGAAGGACGCCACCCTATACAGTATTTCAGTGGCGGATCTATGGTGGCCAGTCTTCAATTTGACGGAGGAGGGCTGGTACAGATAGGAGATCTATCCGTTTCAGATCCTACGTCAATCTTACTGAGACGAAATGGCATAGCTGCAGGTATTCCGTTTACTGTAGACTTGGGTCCTGATAGAGGACAATGCCAGGGTATGGTCACCCTAGATGCAGGCGTGGGTGCTGAATTTTATATTTGGTCCAATGGAGCTACATCGCAAATTATCGAAGTAAGCACCTCTGGATTGTACAGCGTGGAGGCTACCAACTTTGATGGTATTACAGCTTCTGACGAAGTACAGGTTACGATTGATCAGCCATACGAATTTTCATTTCCTGACTCAGTAAGCGCTGTAGACGAAGTAGAACTTTTTGGTCCCTTTGGAAATATCACGTATTTGTGGTCCACCGGAGAAACCACTCAAAATATTGTCGTTTCCACCTCAGGTGAATACACACTTACAGTATTTACCCCTTTTGGTTGTGAAACTTCTGATACCATAACGGTGGTGCTTCAGGAGCTGGATATTTTCAGGGGAGGAATTGGTGATGGTGACAGCCATGCTTTTTTCGAAAATCAGGAAGGAGCGTTTTATCTGGGAGGATTAGGGGACGGGTATTCGCAAACCTCTTCGATATTGGAGCAAGGGTTTTTTGATGGAAGCGTGGGAGATGGATACTCAGAAGCTTCACTTGCAAACAGCCAGGGGTTCTTTCGTGGCAGTTTGGGTGACGGTACTGCGCAGGCTTTTCTGAGCAATGGAGTATCTTTTTTCGGTGGAAGTGAAGGTGATGGATATGGAGCTGGTTTGCTTGCCAATAAAAACGCATTTTTTGCAGGTAGTAGTGGGGATGGCTACAGTGCTACTGAATCAAAGGGGTTGGCAGGCTTCTTTCGTGGAGGTGTAGGAGACGGACATGCTAGTGCTACATTTGTAAAAAGAGTCTTAGGCTCCATTCAAGATGGAAAGATTATCGAGGGACTGCAGATTTATCCTAATCCCACTACAGGTCCTGTTACTATATCAGTACCTGAGTTTACTGCCTCTGCCCAACTGACATTGTGGAATCTCAAAGGGCAGAAGATCAAGTCAATTGAAATTACCAAGGCTTTAAGTTCAGATATCAAGTGGAATTTAGCGGCAGTACCCCCAGGGATCTACCTCGTTTCTTGGGCCGACGAATCGGGTAGAAAAGAGTATGGAAAGCTCATAAAGCAGTAGAAATTTAAGCTGGTCACTAGTTTTTAGCTTAACTTCCTCAGTATGGAAAAAGGCTATGAATCCACATGCCAGCTTTGGAAGCTACGGAAACTAAGTATCAAATCGATCTTAATTTCAGTCAGCATGACCCTAGCTGGTGGTCTACATGCGCAAAGTACCACTTTCAATGACCTCAAACTTTTTTTGGCCCAGGAGGCCACAGTAGTGGAGGAGTCCGAGAATACAGTGCAGTACGAGTACGATGAGCTTACCGTGTACCTTATCGTCGATGAGGTAGCGAATCGCATGAGGCTCATTTCACCTATTGTGGAAGAAAATAAACTTGCTGATGAAGATCGCTCTTTGCTCCTGTCCGTCAATTTTGATCGGGCACTGGATGCAAAATATGCAATTTCCAATGGGGTATTATGGTCAGTCTATGCGCATCCGTTACGCGAGCTTTACCGGGACCAGGCAGTCGACGCTTTCAAGCAGGTAGCGAGTCTGGTTTTTAATTACGGGACTTCATATAGCAGTACGGATGTAGTATTTGGCGGAGGCGAGTAGTTCCGTACGTTTGAGTTACTCCTTAGCTCTGCGCATTCTCTGACCATGAATCATGAGTTATAACCCGAGCGACCTTTCAAAAAACCTAGTCAGTACCGTGGTAAATCGATTTTCAGAAGGATTCTAGTAAGTTCTTACTCACCAATCTATAGATCCTCTGCATTGATAAAAAAGCCCTGTTTTTGAAGGCAATCTACGATTCCTGGTGATCCGTAAATTCTTTAGCTTGCTCATATCTCCTAATCGTGCGATCATAATTTGGCCAAAACAACTAGACCCCAAGTGCACTAATGCTCAAAAGAATCTCGATCCGTAATCAGCTGTTTTTTCTTGTTCTAGGAATTTCTCTACTCACTTTCACAATTTGTTTTTATGTAGTAATAAATCGTGTTTCTGATACAGCCCGAAAAGAAGGTGAGGAAAAAGTAAGGATAGCAACTGTAAGTAAAGCCAACGCAATTACCTCTTATTTCAATGATCTCCTATCCTTGAATAGGATGTATAATGTAGGAATGGATCGGTACAAGTTTTTGAATGACGAGGAGCGTCAGGATCAGATTTATCAGCATTTGAAGTGGACTTTAATGCGCAATTGGCACTTGTCTGAAGTGTGGGCAAAGCTCCTCATCCCTGACAAAACATCAGAAACAGGCCTTAAACTTGAGCAGTACAGAATTCCCAATACGCTAGGGAAGACAAAAGCAGAAAAGACTCAGCTTGAATTTAGTAGTGAACCGTTCAAATACAGCGATACCACAGAATTCTACAAAGCGTACAAAAGAGGTGTTTTTGTAGATGATTGGTTGAGCGAACCTTTGCAGCTGGCTGATTTTCCAGACTCAGCCTGGCACGTTACAGCCATATCGAGAATGCATAGAGAAGGTAAGTTCGGTGGAGTAAGTGGTACATCGATTTTGATAAATGCTACGGACGTCTCCAGGGTAATTTTTAAGAACTTGGTGAATTTCAATGCCTTCCAACAATCGTACGCTATCGTTTTTACTGATCAGGGAACCATAGTCGCGCACCCCGATCAAGATAGGGTGCTCACGTCGGTCTTTAACCTTCCAGAATTTGAAAAGGTATTTTCCGGAGACGCTATTTTTAAAGCAAAGAACTTACAAGTAGTATCTGATTACATCAATCGGGAAAGTGACGAAAATCTTTTTGTTAGCGTTTGCCCTGTTGCCCTGGGTAAGTCAGGTCTTACCAAGTGGTTTGTTGCTTCTGTGGTCCCAAGCAGCCAAATGACCAAAGCTTTTGATCCCCTTAAATTCATCATTGCTGGAATTGGGGTTATAGGTTTCGGAATCCTCTTTATAGCCATATTTCGCGTTAGTAAATCGATAATTAATTCATTACGAGAAACCATGGGTGCCTTGGATGAGCTTGCTTCAGGCAACTATGCACTGAGAACAATGAGATCCACTCGTCAGGATGAGCTGGGAAAAATGAACAACGCAGTTAACCTTTTGGTGGAGGATTTAAATAAGAAATCGGCATTTGCCGAACAACTGGAAAAAGGTCACCTGGAGCGTACTTTCCAAAAATCCGGGGAGAAGGATGTCTTGGGAAAAGCTCTGCTGTCACTCAGGGCCAGCCTGGAGCAATACATCTCAGAAACTAAAACTGTAATCATTGATGCAGGAGAAAAAGGGAACCTAAGTTCAAGGGTTTCTCAGCAAGGCAAAAGTGGGGTCTGGCTCGAATTAAGTAAAGAGCTCAATGCATTGCTAGGGGCAATCAATGCACCATTTGCTGACCTTAATAACATCGCAGATGCCATGGCAACTGGCAATCTTTCTGCCAGGCTTAGCAAAGACTCAGCCGGAGATATTAAACAGCTTTCCCTAAATCTTAACTTGGCCCTGGACAATGTTACGAGTTTACTCAAAGAGATCGTGACGCATGCAAACACTGTAAACAGTTCCTCAAATCAAATGCAAGCGCTTTCAGATCAGATGTCCCTGAACGCAGAAGAAATTGCATCTGCAATCAGTGAGATGAGCTCGGGAGCACGCAATCAAGTAGGCAAAGTAGATGAGTCTTCGCTGCTAGCTGAGCGGATATTGAATGCAGCTACGGATATGCATGTTCAGGCCAAATCGATCAATGAGGCCGCTGATGCAGGCACCCAGTTGAGTGATTCTGGTTTCAAATTGGTAGAGAAAACAAGCGATAGCATGAAGGAAATTTCTGAGTTCTCTGTACAGAACAATGAGTCTTTTCAAAATTTGCAAGCCCGCACCAAGGAAATGGCTAAGGCGCTTGGGCTGATCACCGAAATCTCTCAACAGACCAACTTGCTCTCACTGAACGCTGCAATTGAAGCTGCCCAGGCTGGTGAAGCGGGGAGAGGTTTCGGCGTAGTGGCCGAAGAAATCAGAAAGCTTGCTGAGGACAGTAAAAAGTCTGCAAATGAAATTGGCAGCCTGCTGGTAGCTATACAGAATGACACAGAAGCTTCTGCAGAACTGATGGGAAAAATGACTTTAAGCATAAAGAAGGGGGAGGAGACGATGACCGAAGCTGCTACCGCTTTCACTAATATTGCCGATGCTTCAAAAAATACTTTCCTGATGTCAGGCAGCATTGTGGAAGCCGCAGACAAACAAATAGAAAACATAAAGTCCATCGTGGGCATCACGGAAAACATTGTGGTAATTGCGGAAGAAACAGCTGCTGGGACGGAAGAGGTTGCTACTTCCGCTACAGAGCTTTCCTCCGGAATGAAGCGCCTGGATGACAGGTCCCAAGATCTGGAAAACGTTGCGAAAAAGTTGCAAGAGGGTGTAGATCGGTTCCATTTGGCAGAGGAGTGAATGGACAGGTTACCTCGACCGAGCTCAGGTAAAAACTAGTCCTCCGCCGATTTTTCTTTTCTCACTACTCGGATCCTGGGATTGTTGAAAGTAAAGTAGCCAAGCCCTCCGATTACGTTGCTGGGAAAGTTTACAGGTTCAGAGTCTGAAAGGATCCCTCCGAAGCGCTGACGTACATCTAAAAACCTGAAGTAGCCCTCGCTGATGTTACTAAAAAAGAACGCTATTGTATCTGATTCGGAGGTTCTTGAAAGCCTCACTGTATCACTGAATATTGCGCCTTCAAACTCCTGATCGGAAATGAGGCGCTCGTAGATCGCACCGCTATTTCCCCCATTCAGACTAAAAATATTTTCTCCCACTTCGTCTGCGAGGGTGAAAGGATCAAAGACATTAAGTGAATACCAGTTATCTGTACCTGAAGGATCTGTGAACTCATAATACAGCCGCTGAATCGTATCTTCATCTACTATTTCTTCAAAGAAAACTGCTGTATCCAGTGAGATGGGAGGCATGGCAGTGGTCTCAGCAAAAACTGCAGAATTGCTAGCAGGATCAAAAATGTCAAGTCTCAGGCGTTGGTTGTCTTGAACCGGTAGGTCATCTGTAAAGTAGATACCGTCTATCTCCTCTATTTGCGTAAGGTCTATGGACTGATCGTCTATGGTAAGTGAGACTTCAGCCTCTGCTACTACAATCTGATTGATAAAATCCTGGGTAAGGGAGTCATCATTGCCTTCCAGCGCCGAGAAACTTCGTGTGAGCAGAACCGCAAGGCCAAGCGTATCAATGTTTATAGAGGAGACCACCACTTTTGAGGGAGCCGGTGTTACTTCGATGAGTAATGATTCAGGAAGACAGCCAGCGACCGATAGTCCCAGTAGCGCTGCGACTAGTTTTTTCCTCAATGATTTGATCAATTTCGTCACCATTCAGAAGTTAAAGTTCCAGGCAATTGAAGGAATAAAACCAAATAAGCCATCCTGTACATAGCGATAGTTTAGCCCATCAAACTGTACGCGTACCTGATAAGGAGATGCACGATTGTAGAAATTATAGAAGCCAAAATGCCATTCACTTGAGAACCACTTTGTAGGCTTGTTCTTGATGATAAAGTTAGCGTCTAGCCGGTGAGAAGAAGCCAGCGTCACCTCATTTCTAGGGGTGAAAACAGGGACCAGTTCCACTCCGGTAAAGGAAGGATTTGGGAAAAAATACTGGCCGTTTTGTGCCGTAAACCGTGAACCACTTGAGTAAACCCAAACCATGGAAAATGCAAAACGCGGAGTAATGTCAAAGTTCGCAACCATAGACACGTCGTGTCTTCGGTCATATCTTGCAGGATAGGTTTGTCCTCGGTTGAGCTCAGTAAAGCTGCGATTGGCCTTTGCAATACTGTATCCCAGCCACCCGGTAAACTTTCCTACTTTCTTTCGCGCCAAAAATTCCGCTCCATAAGCTTGTCCATCCCCATTGATCAGTTCTTCTTCAAAGTTGTCATTCAGAATTAGCCGAGCACCTTCACGGTATTCGATTAGCTTGGACATGGTCTTGAAATATAGTTCTGAAGAGATGCTCAAATTCCACTTTTCTATTCCGGTAAAGTAGCCTACAGCAACCTGATGCGATGCTTGTGGCTTTACACTTGCGGTTACCGGATACCAAAGGTCGGTGGGTAGTGAGATTGAGGAGCTGGAAACACGGTGCATGTACTGCTTCATGTAGGTGTAGCTAAACTTGATTGAGTTCAACTTATTGATGGCATAGCGTGCAGTTAATCTGGGTTCAAATCCTGCATAAAATGCTCCTTCTACGATAGACGAAGAAATTCGAAAACCATAGTTGGTGGACCATCGATTGCTGATATTATGTTCATTATTTGCATAGATGGCGGCTTCCTGATTCACAATTAAGTCGCCTTCTCGGCTCCCAAGTGCCTCGGAGATGTCGCCCCCGGTGTTTACCACGTTGGGTCTAAAAAGATGAGTAACGGTATTGAATCCCCACTTCAAACTAATGTCTGGCGAATAGAAATAGTCCCAGTCGGCTTTAAGCCCGTAATCCCTAATGGAAGAACGAATTAAAATTGAGTTATCAATGAAATTGCCTCCTATATCGTAATCAAATTGGGTGTTGAAAAGCGTGAGGTTATGAAATAGCTTTTCGTTGTTGTAGATATGATTCCATCTCAGCGTAGAGGTGATATTTCCTAGTTTGAAACCGAAGCTCAACTCATTCTCTATTTCATCTGCCTTCTCTGCAATACCCTCCTCATTTTCTTCGGTAACAGTTTCGTTAAAGTCAAGCACGTCATCTCCAAGGTAGGCGCTCAGATAGATCCTGTTCCTGCGATCGATTTTGTAGGATATTTTGCCATTAAAATCGTAGAAGTAGTACGGTAGGTTCACGCCGGTCAAACGCAGCATTTGATCTATATAAGTCCTTCTTCCTGAGAGCATGATCGAGAGCTTATCCTGGATGATAGGTCCATCAATTGTGAGTCGCGAAGAGAGCAAACCGATACCGCCTCTCCCATGCCAACGCTGCAGGTCGCCTTCTTTCAGCCGTACATCCATTACCGATGAAAGCCTTCCGCCGTATTGCGCAGGAAAACCACCCTTCACCAGCTTCACATCCCGGATAGCGTCATTATTGAAGATGGAGAAAAAGCCAAAAAGATGCCCCACATTGTACACTGTAGCCTCGTCGATGGTGACCAAATTTTGGTCATCCGTTCCGCCGCGAACATACATTCCGGTAGTTCCTTCGCCACCTCTGGAGATTCCGGGCATCAATTGTGCAACTTTAATAAGGTCTACTTCTCCTCCCAGGGCAGGGATCGCTTCCACTTCTTTAGGTGTAAGCTGTATGATCCCCATTTGCGGTTTTTTTACTTCTTCTTCCAGTACAAATCGATCAGAAGTGATCACCACTTCGCTGAGTTTACCAGCACTGGGCTGCAATGCCACGTTCAAGGTTTTGTTTTCGGTAAGGTCCACCTGAACCTGCTTTGATTCAAAGCCAACAAATGAAAAAAGTAATGACACTTTTCCTGCTGGAATGGTAAGTGAGTAAAAGCCGTAGTAGTTGGCGATTGCTCCCTTTTGATTTTCCACATCAAACAAAACAGTGGTGCCAATCAGGGCCTCTGAGTTGGAAGCATCGGTTATATATCCGCTGATAGTAAAATTTTCCTGCGCGAGGAGGGCAGATGCAAGCGCCAGTGAGAGAGTGTATGCAGGTAGTCTCTTCATATGGTAAAAGACATTCCCAGTGAAAAACCTGCGTATCCACCTACCAGCCTGTAGGGATCCACGTTTTGCACTCCGATTCCCAGATCCAGTGACAGAAAGGCTGATTTGTACTTTTCGAAATCATGCTTCTTACCTAAAAACCGAAATTCAAATCCCAGTGGTGCGGTAATGTAAGTGCTGTACTTTTTCTGGGCGAAAATCTTGCGATCACCTTCAAACAAGGAGCTGGATACATGCCATTCATGTGCCCAATCCACACCGGTAAAGAACCTTAAACGCCGATTTTTTTTGGTGAGGAATTTCTTTGCCCCAATGGTGATCCGAAATACCTCGTTATCCATACTATAGCCAAAGGAAGACGAATCCTGGTCTACGATATCGAAGAGCGAGATCCGCTGTACTCCGGTTTCCATGGCTATAGAGAGAAAATCAAATGCAGTTACTCTGTCTAGTAGCTTGGTTTCGAAGACGAAGGTGATCTTGAAACCCGAGTAATCAGAAGTGAACATGGGATCAGTACCTTCGCTGAAATCGACAGACCTTTTCAGTAAGTTGCTTCTGCTAAAGTCATTTAAAAGGGTGGTATAAGAAGGCGTTATTGCATTTTGATTGAATACATGAATGCAAGCGTCGATTTTCTTTAGTCTGAAAAAGGAGGAGGAATCAGCGCCTACCGTTTGCGCAAATGTTGAGTTTAAAAAAGCAAGGGAGACGATTAATGCAGAGAGGTATGAAGGTGAAATCACAGCGGAAATTTACTGTAGCGAATGCCACACACAGTACAAAATTCCCAATAAGTCCAAGTTTGTAATAAAGATCCTTTGGAATGAGCGCTCTTGTAGCGGTAGGGACTGAATGCACAGCCAGTATAAAGCTTTCTGCATTTTGAAATGAATCAGTTTGCTCTTTTGTTTTTCATTTGCTTCTAGGATGCGCATATTTCTTTGTCAGATGTTCCTTTTTTGTGTAGTGGTTTACGCTACGGGTCAGCAAGCGGATGTTACTTCTTACCAGCAATTGGTTATGCGTGCAAGAGCCCAGGAAACCATGAATCCTGATTCTGTCGTGTACTATGCCTACCAAGCTTATCAGCTAGATTCACTTCGGAGTGAGGCATTTTATTGGCTGGGAGTTGGCTTAAGGCTGAAGCAGGAATATGATTCTGCCCTTTTCTGGTACAAAAAATATCAGTCTACGGCATCAAATGCGATGGATCGAGGCAATGCCTATATGGGCATTGGCGGCATCAACTATGGCAAGCGCAAGTACGAGATGGCATTGCAGAATTTTAGGGAAGCCATGATGATCTTCAAAAAAGAAAAGAACCTGGAGCGCTATGCTGCCGCCCTCACCAATGTCGCAATTATCTCAGGGATCAGCGGCAATGAGGAAAAAGCGAAAGCTCAATATCTGGAGGTGTTGACCATTTTCCAGGAACTTGATCTTCCAAGACGCACGCTACCCGCACTTGTCAATCTGGCTAGCATTTATGAGAACCAGCAGCAGTACGATTCAGCAATTTTATTCGCCAGAAAATGCTATGAGATCTCAGATTCATTGAACTTGCCTTATGGAAAAGGCCAGGCGATCAAAAGCCTGGCTCCCGCCTTGATTAAATCAGGGCGTCCGCAAAGCGGATTACGCATGGCTCGGGATGGAATCGAAATTTTTAAAAGGTTGAACGTTGAGTCCGCTATCTCTTCCCTTCGGATGAATGAGGCGCAAGCGCTTTTTTCTCTGGGCAGCAGGAATGAGGCAATTCAGACAGCCGAGACGCTACTGCAAGATTCATCGGTATTCAAGGAGGACCTTTTCGAGTTCTTAGCGATGGCCTACCAAAGTTTGGGAGACTACAAGACAGCTTTGCAATACCAAGAAAGCTATCAAGCTGCATATGAGCGGGAAGAACGTGAACGAAATTTACAGTTGCTCAACCAACTAGAAGCGAAATACGAGTCTTCTCAGAAAGCGCTGGAGATTTCACAATTAGAAAGCGAATTACAGCTGGAGCAAGCCAATGCATCCAGGCGAAAATGGACCATTTTCTCACTTTTTATTCTTGGAACTTCATTTACCATTGCGTTGTGGTCTTTTTATCAAAAGCGCTTATCGCTCGCCAAAGCAAGATCCATCGTACAGGAGCAACAGTTGCTAAGGTCACAGATGAATCCTCACTTTTTGTTCAATGTGCTGGCTTCTATTCAGGACTTCATTATTGACAACAAGGCAAGGGAAGCAGTAAAGTACCTTGCAAGTTTTGGTTCTTTAGTCCGGGACATTTTGGACAGTACCAGGCAGGACTTTATTCCCTTAGCGAAGGAAATAGCGATGCTGGAGAATTTTGTCAAACTGGAAAGCTTGCGTTTTCTCAAGCAAGTTGATCTTAGGGTACAGTTTGCCGAAGAGGTAACGCCGGAGGCGTGTTTCATCCCACCCATGCTCATCCAACCTTTTGTGGAAAATGCCATCAAGCATGGCTTTTCAGAAGAAAAGGGAGGTAGTATCCATCTCTCCTTTCAGCCGGAGGGAAATTACATATTGGTCACTATTTTAGATGATGGCAAAGGCTTGCCCACAGATTTTGCACCCTTTCGTAGAGATGTACATGCAGTGCAAATCACCAAAGAGCGATTGGCTAGCTTATGGAAAAAGTCTCTGAATGAGGTCTTTTTTCAAATTGCCAATAGAACTGATGGGCCAGGAGTGAGCGTTTCTTTTCAAATACCTTTCAGATACAGTACCCAATGAAGACCTACCGAGCATTGATCGTAGAGGATGAAAAGAAAGCACGAAATTTTCTTCGCAAGCTCATAGAAACAGAATGCCCCTTTTTGGAAGTGGTGGGTGAGTCGGGTACTATTGAAGAGTCCATTGAGCAAATTGATGCATTAGCACCAGACATTCTCTTCCTTGACATCCAGCTAGGTGATCGGCTTTCCTTTGAGATTTTGCGAAAGGTTGATTTTGAGAAACTAAAAATAATCTTCGTCACTGCCTATGAGCAGTACGCCATGGAAGCATTTAGATTTTCTGCGGTTGACTATTTGCATAAACCCATAGATCCCGATCTCCTGGTAAAAGCGGTGGACAAAGCAGTTGTAAGATTGGACGAAAGGCGCTCCAAGCTGGAATTGGAAGTGCTGATCCATAATTTTTCTGCCAAACCGCAGGATAGAAAGTTGGTCCTTAATACCATGGACGCAGCGCATGTCATTAATCTATCCGAGATTATTTTTTGTCAATCAGAAGGAAATTACACTCGATTCTTTTTGGAGAAGGAAAAGCAGATCCTTACTTCCAAAACCCTTAAGGAGTATGAAATTCAATTTGGCAATGCTGGATTTATGAGGGTTCATAAGTCATTTTTAATCAATTTGGAGCAGCTCCGCACCTTCAATAAAAAAGAAGGTGGATTGATAATCATGAAAGATGGGAGCAAGATTCCGCTAGCGGTACGAAAAAAAGAAGCCTTCCTAAACACCTTTTCTCAGTGGCAGTAGCGGTTTTTGGATTCAGGTAAAACGATCACACAAAATTGAGATACGGTAAGTCAAACTAGGTCTACGGTTACTCAAAATGCCGCTTTTCATGCAGAGAGCGGCTGGATATTTACGCCATTATTACAGAAAACAATATCCATGAGTATTTTCCAAAAGGTTGCATTTACAGTTACTTTCTTATTTGCTTTTCAAGCATCTCTTGCACAAATAGTCTATGTAGATCCTACCGCTACCGGCACAGGTGATGGAGCTAGCTGGGCCAATGCAGTTACTGATTTACAAGCTGGAATCGACCTGGCTGCCACGGTGACTTCCTCTTCATTTTCGATCCAGGTATGGATCAAATCCGGAACCTACAAAGCAACCACCGGGACGGATCGTGAGGTTTCTTTTGAGTTGAAGAGCTATGTCGAACTGTATGGTGGCTTTGACGGAACGGAGACTACACTCGCCCAGAGGAATATAGCAGCTAACCCGACGGTACTATCTGGGGATATTGGCACAATAAACGACGCAGCGGATAACTCCCGTACTACATTTATCTATACATCCTCTTTTGAAGGCCCGATCATAATAGATGGTTTAACCCTTGATAGCTACACCAACATCTCCAATGCCAATGGGGCAGTAGGTTTGATTTTTGGTCCAGAAGGATCAATCCCAGTCGTTGAGTATCTTAATTGTGTCTTTCAAAATAATGAGATCACGTTCGGTTCGGTCACAGGGTTCAGTGAGATTCGTCACGTATTTCAATCCTGTACTTTTTTGAATAATGGTGTAGGTGGGGCAGTGAGGAATGCAATCCGAGTGGCAAATATTGATGCTGATATTACAGTGGAAAATTCCCTTTTTGTAGGTAACCGGGAACCTATCCTTCGGCAGCTCGGCAAGCTACGTTTGGTAAACAACACCTTTGTGAAAAATACAGTGAATGTATTGTACTTGCAGGAGCAGACCACTTCCTTTAATGCGATCCTTAACAACAATATCCTCTGGGGGAATTCGGGTACTGACATTGTAATAGACGCCAATGCCGTGCAAGACCTGATAGCAGATCGCAACATCATCGAAGGCCCATTCACTTTAGGTAACAACACCATTTCAGAAGATCCCTTATTTCAGGACTTTACAGGCGGTGACTACAGCTTGACGGTTTGCTCTCCAGCACAGGATTTCGGTAATAATAATTTCATTTCCGTATCAATTACAGAGGATCTTGCCGGAAACCCTAGACTGAGTAATGCGGCAATTGATCTTGGAGCTTTTGAGAACCCTAATATGCCGCTTTCTTTTGCGGCAATTGAAGTAGGCCCAATCCAATGTGCAGGTGAGTCGACGGGATCAATAAGCGTCAATGCCGGTGGCGGAACTGGCTCTGGCGTAAGATATAGTCTTGACGGATCCACCGCTCAATCTTCTGGGTTATTCGAAAATCTATCCGCGGGTACCTACGAGGTTTTTATTGAAGATGATGGCGATGAGTGCCTTATCAGTGAGATTTTTATCTTGGAGGATCCTATACCGATACAGATCGACTTTACGGTCAACAATTCACCCACAATGAACACCATTACGGTATCAGCATCAGGAGGCGAAGCACCCTATACCTATAGCCTGGACGGTACCAATTACGTCAACGGAGATTTACCGCTCGCTGGTACAGGTACCTATACCTTATATGCTAGAGACTTGGCAGGTTGCGTGGCTACCAAAGCAGTGTATCTTACCAGTGAAGGACGAAATGTGATCTTCCTGGATCCTGATGCTACAGGAGACGAAAGTGGAAGTAGCTGGTCAGACGCAATCACGGATTTACAAGCTGCCATTGAAGCAGCGGCTGTTACGGCTTCTGACGATTTTCCTTCGGAAGTTTGGGCAATTGACGGAACCTATTATCCGGATGTGCCGGCATCTACGGACCGTAGAAAAACCATCTTCATGCGAAACAATGTGCACTTGCTCGGAGGTTTTGCAAGTGGCGAATCTGAAGCATCGGAAAGAGATCCGAAGGTACGTGTCACAACCTTATCAGGCGATATAGGTGTTCCCGGAGATAGCACAGATAATAGCTATGGAATGTTAACAGTTGGGACTGATGTTACCAATGAGGCTTTGATTGATGGCTGGACATTACAAGGAGCCTTTTCGTTAGCAATTGAGCCGACCAATGGTGCGATCCATCTCATGGGGGATGTAGGAACGTTTCACATTCGCAACTGCGAGTTCAGATTCAATCTTTCAAATCAAGGGGCTTGCATCAGGACACTCGGAGTAATTAATACTACGTCCACTGTTAACATTGAAACATCAGCCTTTTACAACAATGGATTTCTTGCTACCTCGAATTATATTGGAAGTGCTATTTACGTAAAGAATGAGCTTTCTGTCGCAAACTCTGTGTTTTTCGACAATAGAAGTGGATTAGGTGGAGTCTTTTATATAGGCGGACAAGATGGACAACTATCTTCAATTAACAACACTTACTACCAAAGCTTAGCAGGTAATAGTGGATCAGTTTTATTCGACGCTTCAGGAGGTACAGCCACAGTAAGATGGTACAATAATATCAATAGCGGGGAGCTTGTAGAACCTGATGAAGCGCTAATTGTACAAACCTCAATTGGTTCTGTTTTTGAAGGAACTAACAATATCAGCGGTGGACAAACGCTAAGTGGAGTAAACAATCTAGTTGTAGATCCACAATTTGTTAGTACGAATATTAGAAATCTGGATTTACGTCTCTCTCATTGTTCTCCCGCAGTAAACGCCGGAGATGACGCACGATTGCCAATGGGTATTTCACTTGATTTTGAAGGTAATCCCAGACAATTCAACACCGTCGACATTGGCGCTTTTGAACTTCAGTCAGATCCCTTTGAAATTACAGCAGTGGAAACAGATGCCGTAAGCTGTTTTGGGGATTCAGATGGAACTATCACTGTCACCGCCTCAAGTCCGTTCACTCCGCTTGAATACAGCCTAAATGGAAATGCATTTGTCAGTACTGCTGTTTTCTCAAACTTATCGGCAGGCACCTATTCGGTTACAGTGCGAGACGCTAACAACTGTCAAGAGACCCTTACAGATGTTGAAGTTGCCAATCCTGATGAACTACTCTTGAGTGTATTCACAACTGGTATCACTTGTTTTGAAGAAGGAGATGGTGGCATTCAAATCACTGCAAGTGGTGGTACTGGCATGTATGAATATTCAGTTGATGGCGGTCTCACCTGGTTGCAAACACCAAATTTTGTTGGCTTAGATGCAGGGAACTATGATGTTGCTGTGAGAGATGAAAATGGATGTATTGCTACACAGTTGGAGATTTTAAGTCAGCCAGCTGAGCTTTCGGCAACTTTAAGTGAAGAAGATCTAAGCTGCTTTGATGATGCATCTGGCATGATCTCGATTACAGCTACAGGCGGTACTGCACCTTATCAATATTCGATAGACGGGACTAACTTTCAAAATAGCAGCGATTTCATGAGCCTCTCGGCGGGCTCCTATCAGGTGGAAATACAGGATGCGAATGGTTGCAATGTTACGATCAATGAAACATTGACACAACCCGATCCTTTGGCAATATCCCTTGATGCTTTAGAGGATGCCTCTTGCCAGGGTGTAGCCAATGGATCAATAGCTGTAGTTGGTTCAGGAGGAACTGCACCTTACACCTACAGCATAGACGGAACGTCCTTCGCCACTGAAGCACAATTTTCAGGTCTTGCGGCTGGGGAATACACTGTTATCGTAAGGGACGCAAATGACTGCACGTCTCAACTTAACCGCACAATTGAAAACCAACTTACGATATCAGCAACTGCTTCCACCACAGGTCCTTTATGTCAAGGAGATGCAAATGGAATCATCACGGTGGCCGCCTCCGGGGGTCAAGCACCGTATCAGTATGCCATTACTGGAGTTGAGAATTTTCAAGATAGTCCTGACTTTGCTGGTCTGGCCGCTGGAGCCTACGATTTTTTCACCATTGACAGCAATGGCTGTCGTGCCCAGGGTACCATTACACTTTCCGATCCTGATGCATTAAGTATCACCGTAGTTGAAGGATCAAGGCGCAGTTTCACAGTCTCTGCAAGTGGAGGGACACCTCCTTACGAGTATTCTGCTGACGGGAACAACTTCAGCACCAGCGCGCAATTCGACAACCTGGCTCCTGACGAATACACATTCACTGCAAAAGACGCCAATGGCTGTCTGAGTACTTCTGAGCAATTTTTAGTAGTGCTCAATACACAAGAAGCTGGTATTCTACTATACCCTAACCCTACCTCGGAGGTCATCACCATAAAGAATGCCACCTATCAAAGGGCCGTACTGCTAGACCTAAACGGCAAGCAGGTGCTGGAAACTTCGGAAGCAACCATCAATGTAGAAGACGTTTTGTCCGGCATCTATTTTCTGCACCTTTACCAGGATGGTGAGATTTCTTACCGTAAAAAAATCATGATAAACTAAGGCAGGCAATCCGTTTTTTGGCGGTTTTGCAATGGCGGTTCGTGTCAACGGACCGCCTTCTTTGTTTTATAGGCACAGGAGGGTTTTGATCTTAAAAAACAGGTATTTATGTCTGTTTAATATTTCGTTACTTTTGAAATTACCACCAACCACCTTTTTAATGTCAAGTAACCACTTAACGCTAACTCAAATAATAAAACGAAATCCAATCACAACACCATCCATAGGATGACCGTGGAGGAGGCAGCTGTTGTAATCTACAATTTGAAAGCCAATCCTAATCAGTATAATTCGTAATCCTTGCCGGATAACTTACGTATGAGAAATACTAGAATATAAAAGGGAAACTCAATCATGATAAAAAAAATTGGCATTGCAATCGGACTTCTTTGCGGGTTTGTTCTAGCACTATTCTATTTCAAGGTACTGTGGGTATTAGCACCTCATTACGAGGTTACAAACCCTGTAAAGTTAGCAGTGCCCATTATGGATATGGAAGCCTATAAAGAAATCTGGGATACTCATCGCAGACCTTACATCTATACGATTCATTCACCTGAATATCAAGGAAGTGTGTGCATAGTTGGCGTTGACCACACAAAAGACTCAGCTAATCCGCAGCTAGATTCTTTGCTGTATTACTGGGAGGTGTTTAATCCGGAGGTTGCACTGGTGGAAGGCAGGGTTGGCAATCTAATCACCTGGTTTCAGGATCCGGTAAAAGAATTGGGCGAAGGTGGCATGGTAACACAACTTGCAAACAAGAAGGGTATTGACCTGTATTCCTGGGAACCTACCAGAGAAGATGAGATTGCGTCCTTAATCAAGAAATATTCGTCTGAAGAGGTTGCCATGTTTTATACATTCAGACCATATTTCGGTAATATGAGGTATGGAGAGTATAGTGATCCTGAATCCGCCCTGCAGGGCTACCTGGAAAGTCGTACCGATTATCCAGAAATACAAGGAGTCTTTACGAGCTGGGAGGAACTGGACCGAAAATGGAAAGAGGATTTTCCAGGCATTGAATGGAGAAACTATGGGGCTGGAAAGGGCTACCCTGATGGCTACCTCGATGAGATTTGGAATCACGTTAATATCTTCCGAGATGAGCACATGATTTCTGCAATCGTAGAATTGGTGAAGGAGGGTCAAAAGGTTTTTGTGACCATGGGTGCAAGTCACGCGCCTAGAATCGAAAAGTCTTTGAAGGTAGTGCTGGAATGAGTTGTGAATAAGGATATTTGTTCTTCTTTTGATAGAATTATTCAGCAAAGATTTGATGATCTTTAAATGGTAGATGATGATGTTATACATAGTATGAAAGGAAAAGATAGTACAAGAGAAATAGCATTTATCGAAGATGATGATAGTTTAGATGCAGAAGTGGATTTGGCGCTTGCATCCACTCCAGAGGAAAATATGCTTAGGTATTGTGAAGTGCTGTCCGCTCAGCTTGCTATGCAAGGGATAGACTTGAAAACCCATCCTGTAAAGCGTGAGATTTATTATATCGAATGAAAAGAGACACTCCTAATAATAGGTTTCCATCTCATTTTAGGGATTTCATTAATGAGTTAAACAAAAAAAAAGTGCAATACCTAGTGATAGGTGGTTATGCAATGGGAGCTTACGGGCATCACAGAGGCACAGGTGATCTAGATATCTTCATCAATGCAACAGATGCAAATGCCGAAAATCTGATTAGCGCTGCTATTGATTATGGCATTCCCAAGGAGCAGGTGAAAAAGGAGATGTTCTTGGTTCCCAAGATGGTAGGAATTGGTCAGCCGCCACTGAGAATAGAATTACTAAAGGTGCTAGATACACTTGATTTTGAATATGCCTACCAGAGAGTTGAACTAAAGGAGGTTGATGGCCTTAGGATCAGAGTCGCCAGTGTTGATGATCTTATTTTATTAAAAAAGGCGGCACGAAGGGGAAGATCTAAAGCTAGAGATATAGAGGATTTAACCTTTCTAGAAAAACTGAAAAGTAAGATGCGATCTTAAAAGGGTAACGATGAAAAATAATAAATAGAATTTCTTCAAGTGATCAAAAAAGATCAATCCTGGAAAAAGGATTTTCAATTCTCACAGCATTTCCTCATCTGACCAACCCATCCAGCGTAATGGCTTCACGAATGATCTCATCAATTGGCTGAATTGGGAGACTGTATAAGTCATATAGTTCAATGCCGCTTACCAGCTTTCTGCCTTTACTTTGCAATAGGCTATGAGCATTAGAAAGCTGACTGCCTCGAAAAAAGGCAAGTTCTACTCCACCTTTGGAAATGGGATTAAGGTAGCAGATTAGTTTTTTTCCGTAGTAGGTAGGGATGGACCAATGTAATTTCGGAGTTAAACCGTGCGATTCTTTTAGGTGCATATGGAACAGTGAAATGATTTCCTGCTGTGTTCCTTCCAGCGATAGAATATATTCGTCTACAGGGTGCACGACTCCTTTTTCATTTCGGGTTTTTCTTTGCCCCAAATATCTGAAATAGTTGAGCTCGTACAGAAAAGTGTGCATTTATTGAAATGGCAGAGTTAAAAGCTTTCTACTTTTAGTTGTGCGTTTTCGTCGATCTATATGGACCAGGCTCTTGGGCATGGCGCTTTTAATGGTGCTGGGCATTTTGCTGATCCCTCTCCCGCCTCCAGTGCAGTACTACTCTACGGTGCTTACCGATCGGCAAGGAAACTTACTGGGCGCGACCATTGCCGATGATGGGCAGTGGCGGTTTCCACCTTCGGACTCTATCCCTGAAAAAGTGGCTCACTGCATCCAATTTTTTGAGGACCGTCACTTTTACCGACACCCTGGCGTAAATCCCCTTGCAATGGGCCGAGCAACGGTGCAGAACATTCGCGCAGGGCGTATCATCAGTGGTGCCAGTACCATCACGATGCAAATCGCACGCATGAGACGTAAAAAGTCACGCACTATCTGGCAAAAGACCCTGGAATTGGGACTAGCCCTGAAGCTGGAAGCCAGGTATACAAAAGACCAGTTGATGGTGCAGTATGCTTCCCTTGCACCTTTCGGGGGAAATGTAGTAGGTCTTGAAGCAGCAAGCTGGCGCTACTATGAGCGACCTGCTCATTTACTCAGTTGGGGCGAAGCAGCAGCGCTGGCGGTACTCCCCAATAATCCTGGTGCGATCTACCCAGGTAAATCCAATGGGCCCTACCGCAAAAAGCGTGATCGCTTGTTATCTATCCTGCTAGCCCATGAAGTAATCGATCAAACCACATATGAGCTTAGCTTGCTGGAGCCGCTACCGGGTCGTCCTTTTCCTGTTCCGCAGAAAGCACCTCACCTGCTCAGTACCTTGAAAAAGCAACATGCCGGAAAGTCTTTGAAAAGCACGATAGATCCGGGGTGGCAATCCCAGACAACTCGCATTTTGGAGCAAAATCACCGACAGTTAGCTGCCAATGGAGTCGATAACGCAGCGGTGCTGGTGGTAGATCTCCAGACTGCCGAGGTGCTGGCTTACTGTGGCAATACAAATGATCGGAAAGCGGAAGGCTATCAAGTTGATCTTATTCACCGGAGGAGGAGTCCCGGGAGTAGCCTTAAGCCGCTACTGCTGGCCCATGCAATGACCAAAGGGCAGCTGCTTCCAAATGCCCTATTGCCGGATATACCCACCTTTTTTGGTGGGTTTAGTCCCAAAAATTTCTCTTCAGGATATGCGGGCGCAGTACCTGCCAGTGAAGCGCTCTCAAAGTCACTGAATATTCCATTTACCTATCTACTGAAAGATTATTCTTACGAGCAATTTTATCAGGACCTGAAAGACATGGGATTTAGCACCCTCGATAATCCTCCCGGACATTACGGACTATCTATGATTTTGGGAGGCGCTGAGGTGACCCTGTGGGATTTGGCCAATGCCTATTTAAATGTGTACGCTGTGCTCGCCCGACAAAGTACCAGAGAAGCAAGAATTACCGCGGAGGTGAAGCCGATGGGCACCCTCAATCTGGATGCTGCCAGTGTGTGGCATACTTTAAAGTCGATGGCCGAACTTACCAGGCCCTATGGCGAGCAGGACTGGCAGGAATACAGCAGCAGCCAGTACATCGCATGGAAAACCGGGACAAGTTTTGGCCACAGGGACGCATGGGCTATCGGACTTAATGGGAATGTGTTAATTGCAGTGTGGGTCGGAAATGCAGATGGAGAGGGCAGGGCAGGCCTTACAGGCATTAGAGCAGCAGCACCTATCCTAATGTCTGCTATGCGCTTGAGCGACCATGAACCGAATTGGCTTCAGCAATTGAAGCCGGAAATGACTCTGAAAAATGTTTGTAGCGAATCAGGCTTTCTGGCCGGTACGCTGTGCCCGAAAACTCAGCAAGAATTGCCTCCACGATCGGATAAAAGTGGTATCTGCCCGTACCACCAAGCCGTGCACCTGGGAGAAATGGGCATGGAAGTCAACAGTTCGTGCTATACCCTGGCCCTGGCAAAAGAAGAAGTTCGCTTCATTTTACCACCAAAAATGGGCCATTACTACCAAAGGACACATCCTGAGTATCGGGGCAGACCATCGATGCATCCTGGCTGTAAGCTGGAGGGCACTGCTTCATTTGAGATCCAGTATCCCAGTGAGGACAGCAAAATTTACATTCCTACAGAATTGGCTGGGACCAAAAGTAAGGTGATCATGGAAGCAATGCACACAGATATAGATGCCCAACTGTTCTGGTCTATCGGGAATGAATTCTTTGGGAAGACCAGCGGTGACCATAAGCTTGAAGTCTTACTTTCCGCCGGTGATTACGTACTTAGGGTGGAAGATGGTAAAGGGAATAGTAAAATACTAGCGTTTCAGGTGGTCAGTGAATAAGATGATCTGCCATATTCGATGCGACTGCTCGTAGTTGTACAAGTATTCCGGTACCAAGATGATACTTTGCTTTGAGCCTCAATTAAAGGTCATCCTCATTCGATAAATGCTTGACCCCTGGTAACATCACAATTTTGTGATCTTATCAATGTACCTAAGCTTAACCCATGTATCATCTTTAAGGCAGAAAGAAAAAAAGGTAGATTAAATCAGAGTGTCAGTAGCGGCAAAAGCGTCAAGGTAGGTCTGTATAAATTCTTCTTTCCGCTTGAGTCTGTATTGCATCACCCACCTTGGATGCGGTAAGGGCACTATCTCATCAAAAAATTGGTAGCGCTGATTGATCCACTGGAGATATTTGATATTCTTTCCCTTGCCGATGCTAAAAGCCACCTTTTGGCTGATGCCCAATTTCATTTGCTTTTCAATTTGCTCCACTACGTAAGCTTCAAAGAGCGCTTTGTAGTTCTTGATGTCATAGTAGTTGAGATTGATGCCCTCCTTAACATATCCCAGTGGAGATACAGCAGAAATGTAAAACCGCTGATAAAATTTGTCAGGGCCACCGTAAGCCTCGATCATATCATAGATGAACTTAGAGGAGAGCTCCGCTTTTTTAGGGAGATCGTTTGAGATGCCACAGATTTCTTCAAGCCTTACCGGATCGGTGAAAGGCACTCCGGTAATCCCAGCGCCAAATCTTCCTGGATTGATGCCGAAACATATAAAGCGTTCTAGTTCGTCGGAATAGTATCGGTGATAGAATGCGGATGCGAGGGAAAAAGTGCTTTCAACGGAATAAGGATTCATCACCTCAACTCCCTGGGGCAGCTCGGATGGAGCTTTTATGCCTTCGTAGTATTCCATCAATCTCCGAGTAAACATTGCTGAAGCGCATTTTTATTGGCAAAGACGAAACCCTAGGTAGCGAATGAACTTACAGTGTACGCTTTACCTCTTTGATCTCAAAGCCTTCGATCACATCGCCTACCTTGATATCATTGAAGTTTTTGATGCTGATACCACACTCGTATCCATTTTTCACCTCAGAGACATCCTCCTTAAAACGCTTGAGTTGGTTGATTTCACCAGTATACACTACGATTCCTTCGCGTACCAGTCGTACCTGGTTAGATCGTTTTACCGTACCGTCGGTGACGTAGCAACCTGCCACGGTACCCACCTTAGATATCTTAAATACCTCACGAACCTCGATATTTCCGGTAATGATCTCTTCGCTGGTTGGCTCTAGCATACCTTCCATCGCGTCCTTCACATCATTGATGGCATCATAGATGATGGAATACAGCCTGATCTCAATCTCTTCGGATTCAGCCAACTTTCTTGCTCCACCGGATGGTCGTACCTGGAAACCAACAATAACTGCATCAGATGCAGAGGCTAAGAGTACGTCAGATTCAGAGATTTGACCGACCCCCTTATGCAATATGTTTACCTGTACTTCTTCTGTGGAAAGCTTCAATAAAGAATCAGAAAGTGCTTCAATGGAACCATCCACATCACCTTTCACGATTACGTTGAGTTCTTTAAACGTCCCGATTGCCAATCTTCTGCCGATCTCGTCAAGAGTAATATGCTTTTTCGTCCTAATGCTCTGTTCTCTCAGGATCTGCTCACGCTTATTGGCAACTTCCCTCGCTTCACGATCGCTCTCCATCACGTTGAACTTATCGCCAGCCTGTGGCGCACCGTCCAGTCCTAAAACCTGAACAGGAGTAGATGGGCCTACATGCTCAAGCTTATGTCCACGATGGTCAAACATTGCTTTCACTTTTCCAAAATACGGTCCGGCAAGTAGCACGTCACCTACATTTAGGTTTCCTGCTTGCACCATGATGGTGGCTACATATCCACGACCTTTATCAAGTGATGCTTCCACTACAGAGCCAATTGCAGCCTTGTTTGGGTTGGCTTTCAATTCTAGTAGCTCTGCCTCCAGCAATACCTTATCCAATAGTTCATCTATGCCTTCACCGGTCTTCGCTGATACATGCTGGCATTGGTATTTACCGCCCCAGTCCTCCACTAGAACGTTGATGTTAGAAAGGTCTTCTTTGATCTTTTCAGGGTTAGCGTTTGGCTTATCCACTTTATTGATTGCAATCACGATAGGCACTCCCGCGACCTGAGCGTGATTTATGGCCTCCTTGGTTTGGGGCATCACAGAGTCATCTGCTGCTACTACAATGATCGCAACGTCGGTAATTTTTGCTCCCCTGGCCCGCATCGCCGTGAAAGCTTCGTGACCGGGCGTATCCAAAAACGCAACGCGTTTTCCACTTTCGGTCATCACATCGTAAGCCCCTATGTGCTGTGTGATGCCTCCGGCTTCTCCCTCTGTTACCTTCGAGTCGCGGATGTAATCCAGTAGTGAGGTCTTACCATGGTCTACGTGACCCATAATCGTCACAATCGGTGCTCTTCCCTCTAGTGAATCCTCGTCATCTTTTTCTTCTATGATCTCGGTATCCTCTTTAGATTCCGAAAAATCTACGTCAAACCCAAACTCATCAGCGATTACAGTGATTGTTTCCGCGTCAAGGCGCTGATTGATAGACACAAACATGCCTAGTGATAAACAGGCTGATATTACATCATTGGCTGAAACATCCATTAATGAAGCGAGATCACTTGCGGAAATGAATTCAGTAACCTTTAGTGTTTTAGAAGACTCCTGTTCTTGAAGCTGCTTTTCTTCCTCTGCCTCTGCTTTGGCGCTTCGCTTATCTTTTCTGTATTTGGATCTCTGAGAGCTGTTTTTGCCGCCTCCGCCGCTGAGCTTGGCCAGCGTTGCTTTGATTTTATCCTGAATTTCCTTGTCAGATAGCTCTTCGGTTTTCCTACCTGTTGCTGTACGTCCTCTGTCGTTTCCGCCTCTTCCTGGCCTCCCACTATCTGATTGTATACGTTTCCTGGGGCGCTTTTTTCGGTCTTGCCGGGCATCTGAAGATGCTACTGGTTTGGGCTTGTCTTTAGGAAGCTCTATCTTATCCAGGACTTTTAAACCTCTGAGCGAGTCCGCTTTTGCTTTGATGACTTCAGTCTCTTCCCCCTTACCATTTGGAGAAGGAGCATTTTCTTCAACTTTCGCTTCTTTTGGTTTTTCTTCGACCTTTTCAGATTTCTTCAGTGCCTCAGCTACTGTTTCTTTTTTCGCTTCTGGCGGAGCTTCTTCCTTTTTGGGAGCGGGAGTCTCGTCTTTTGGCTTGGGTTTACTTTTCGCATCCAGATCAATCTTACCGACTACCTTAGGGCCATTTAGCTTATGGCGTGTGGTAATTTTTTGTGGCTCAGGATCTACAGTACCGACATTGTCTTTGATTAAGATGCGCTCATCATCTTTCCTGTCAGGTGCTTTCTGGTTTGCGTTGATGACAAAATCATCCGTTTGTCCGCCGATCGTAAGTTCGGAAGCCTCCTCTTTGTCATGGGCGCTTTCTGCAAACTTGCGTGCGAGCATGTCATACTGTTCCTGCGGAATCTTGGAATTGGGGTTAGAATCAACCTCGAATCCCTTTTCCGAAAGAAATTCCAGGATGGTATTTTTCCCCACATTCAGTTTTCTTGCTACTTGACTTAGTCTGTATTCTGCCATATAATTCTCCCAAAGTTAACCCGAATAATTCGGGATATTTCCATCTAAGTCCGGTTCATCAATCTGATCCTATTTCTAATCCGATTCTCCGGACAAGTTGCGCAAAGCAAGTTTTTCTCTGAAATGACAAGCTATTCTCCAATGTGAAGTTGAATTTGTTGTCACCATCCATGAAAATCAATTTTTTTTGCGAGTGCTTTCTTTAGTCTGGATATTGTTTATTCAAATTCTTGATTCAAGATCTGCATTACTTCGTGTACAGTCTCCTCTTCTAAATCAGTCCTGCGAACCAAATCATCAGTACCTAGCTTCAAGACGCTTTTTGCAGTGTCCAACCCAACTCTTTTCAGTTCGTCTATCACCCAGTCTTCCAGCTCGTCAGTGAATTCATCCAGATCCACATCTTCCTCTGAGCTTTCGTCAAGTTCCCTAAATACATCTATCTCCATTCCTACTAGCTTGCTCGCAAGCTTGATATTCTGACCACCCTTCCCGATTGCCAGCGAAACCTGGTCCGGCTTAAGGTATACAGCCACCCGTTCTTTATCGTCACTGATGTTCAGGCTCACAATCTTTGCTGGACTCAGTGCCCTTGCCAGATACAGCTCTAGATTGTCCGTAAAGTTGATTACATCAATATTTTCATTCTGTAGTTCCCGCACGATAGAATGGATTCTTGACCCTTTCATCCCCACACAAGCACCTACCGGATCAATGCGGTCGTCATAAGATTCTACAGATACTTTTGCACGCTCGCCCGGCTCGCGTACTACATTTTTTATCGTAATCAGACCATCGTATACTTCAGGCACTTCCGCTTCAAAAAGTCGCTCTAAAAACACAGGGGAGGTGCGCGAAAGAATGATCTTTGGATTTCCGTTTACCATTTCTGCCCTATGGACAATTGCTCTGACCGAGTCTCCTTTCCTGTATCGGTCTTTAGGTATTTGTTCTCCACGCGGAATCGTGAGTTCGTTTCCTTCTCCGTCGGTAAGCAAAATTTCTCTGCTCAAAACTTGATACACTTCTCCTTGTATAATTTCTCCTACCAGATCTTTGTATTTCTGGAAAAGAATGTCCTTTTCAAGGTCCTTGATCTTTTGAATAAGGGTCTGCCGTGCAGTCATGACTGCACGGCGGCCAAAGTCTTCCAACTTTATCTCCTCAGCTACCTCTTCCCCAATTTCAAAATCAGGCTCGATTTTCCTAGCGTCCGTGAAGCTGATTTTATCGTGATCCCAGATATCTTCTGAATTATCATCTACAATTTCTCGAAACCTCCATATCTCCAGGTCTCCATTATCAGCATTGATTACAATATCAAAATTGTCATCTGTTTCGAATTTTTTCCGGATCATCGTCCTGAATACATCCTCCAAAATTCGGATCATGGTGGGGCGATCTATGTTCTTACCCCTGGCAAAATCCGCAAACGAATCAATTAAAACTGACGTCTCCATCTATTTAAATGCTATTTTAATTTTTGACTGCTTTATTTCCATAGTCGGAAGCTTTCTTTCTTCACCGTGAACCTCCAGGTATATGCTATTCTCATCCACCTTGGTTAATCTTCCTTCGAAGAGGTCCCCGTTTTGAAGTTCTGTTATTAAGGTTCTTCCCACGTTTTTTTTATACTGACGAATTGATCCAAGCGGATGGTCAAGTCCGGGTGAGGATACCTCTAGAGTATACTTGCTATCAATAAGCCCTTCCGATTCAATAATATTTCCCAACCTTCGGCTCACAGTGCCACACTGATCGATGGTTAGTCCATTATCTCCGTCAATTAATACAAGAAGCTTACGACCATTATCATTACCCTTGATGATCATTTCTACAAGAAATAAATCTTCAACTTGTAGAATTTCTTCTACTGCTTCGCTAATCCTCGTCTGATCAATTATCGCTGAGTTCATTCTGACACAATAAAAGAGGGGACCTGGGTCCCCTCTCTAAAAATTATTCAAAGTTGTCGTAAAATTAGAAAAACTAAGGTGCATTACCATAAACCCCATCAAAATTCTCTTTTTGAGAATATTCAATTTCAAAAGACAAAAGGACCTGGAAGAACCGCTTCTGCCATTTTGATCGTATGATTTTGTAGTTTTGAGATGAGCTACTTGAATAATTAGCAGTGTAGTTTTGCTCATTTATTGAGTTGTTGGTTACCACCTAGTCAAAAGTGTTACGAATTTCAGGAACGCATCTGATTGCATTTAATAAACGAGAATGTTTAAAAAATTACTTCTTTGGGTCGCAACCGGCTTCTCATTAGGGGCTCTTGGGCAAGAAGGATCTGTTGGAATTAATACTACGAATCCAAATGACCGAGCAGTGCTAGAATTGGTTTCTCCCGGTAATGACCAGGGGTTTCTTGTTCCGAGACTTTCAACCATAGAACGGCTTGCAATGTCGCAAGCGGCTGAAAATCCACTCTCCAATGAGGACAATGGTCTCATGGTGTACGATAGGGATCAAGGCACATTTTATTTCTGGAGAAACGGTCAATGGGTGGCAGGTTTAGGTGTTTTGAGCACTGCTCAGGCAGGTGGCGACCTGACCGGAGATTTCCCAAATCCATTTATCAGGCCCCAGGCGATTACAGACCTTAAAATCCAAGATGGCGCTGTAACTGAAGACAAGATTCGTAACAGTGCCGTGACGGAAAATAAACTTAGCACGGATGCTGTGAGCACGGACAAGATCATTAATGGTGCCGTGACCGGAAACAAACTTGAAGACATTGATGCCATTTCACCAGGTACTTTTGGTAATCAGTTTTCCGTTTTAAGGCTTTCTGTAGATAAAAAGGGGCGGGTACAAGGCCTGGTGGAAACTTCTATTCTTATCACATCTGAAAATATTGAAGACCTATCCTTGCTTAATCAGGATATAGCGGAAGGTACCATCACCATCTCAAAAATCGATCCGCAGGGCCTCAATGATCGCGTCCTTGCGATCAACTCCGGAGGTCAGGTCTTTTGGGAGAGCAGAGCCAACTTTGTATCTTCTTTTCTCCCCACCAACAGTATTTTTATTGGGAATGACGAAAACGTAGCCCAAGGACTTCCGGTTGCAGGCGACATCACAGCATTAAACAATGGTACTGCCGATCTTCAGATCAATCAAGATGCGGTTACCACATTTGAAATTCTTAATGAAACTATCGCGGCGCAAGATATTGCCACAGATGCCGTCACTTCCGATGAAATAGCTGCAGATGCGGTAGGTACCTCGGAAATTGAAAATTTATCCATTCAAACCGAAGACATTTCCAATTCGGCGGTGGACAAGGACAAAATCAATGAGGATGTCGCCGGTCTCGGTCTGAGCAAAAATCTTACTGATGGATCGCTACAGGTGAACCTAGGAAATGGGATCACTTTCAACCAGGATACACTCGTGGCAGATCTTGAGGCAATTGCCGGTGATGGTTTAGTAGAAGATGATGGTGTGCTAGATGTGAATGTTGACAATACTACACTGGAAACAAACGCTGATATTGTCAGAATTAAAGCAGAGGGCGTAGGTAACAATGAGCTTGCTCTGAATGCGGTTACGTCAGACAAAATCCTGGACAATGAAGTATCCTCCGCAGATATAGCCGACGGCACGATCGTAGATGTGGATGTAAAAGCCGATGCAGCCATAGCCGGAACTAAAATCAATCCTGATTTTGGTAACCAAGATGTATCTACTACTGGGAGTATTACTGGATCCACTCTCACAGATGGTGATTTTGCCACCACAGCAGGGGTAGTGACGGGAGTGAACAGCATCGATATAGATAATCTCAACATCGACGGTAACACTATTTCTTCTACTAATACGGATGGTCAGATTATTCTCAATCCTGAGGGTGCAGGGATTGTAAACGTCAGCACCAGCTTAATTTCAAATGTTATTGATCCAGTTGGCCCGCAGGATGCTGCTACCAAAAATTATGTAGATACAGAAATCTCAAATAGCATTACCGCTGATAATGGTGTGACAGAAAATCCTGATGGAAATATTCAATTGGGTGGTGACCTTATTATCCCGACAGAAATTGGTGTGGAGACAGGAACTTCTCTTACTATCTCGGACGCCGCAGGAAATGCCACTGTTTCATTTGATGAAAATGGGAACATCGTGGCTGGGGATGGGAACATCACGACAGGGGCCGGACAGGTGGTTTTGGGAGGAAATGTAGATGCTAATAATGGAGTAGACGTATCGGGGGCTGCACTCACGATTGACAACCAGGCGATCACACAAACCACAGGCGGGCAGGTCACCTTTGCGGGAAATGTGGATGCCGGAGATGGAGTGGATGTGACCTCTGGAGATCTTACAGTCGCTGACAATACTGACTTAAACGGCACATTAGATGTGGCGGGTCAAACCGACCTTGCTACGGCAGGTACAGCGACCAATATACGCGGTTCGCTTGATGTTGCTGAAAGCGCAAACATTGATGGCAATCTGGATGTGAATGACGGTCTTGACGTTACGAGTGGGGATTTGAATGTTGCAGAAAATGCGACC